>JANWYS010000100.1 GCA_025054875.1 Cytophagaceae bacterium
AATGATTATCGCTTAAATGCCTAATTCAATAATCTAATTAATCTTTCAAAAAACAACTCACTTTACACACTTTTTGGGACAGTATCAAAAAAGAAACCTCTTTTCGAAAAATCCTTGAAAATTCCATATTGACATATTGAAAGGAAAAATCAGTGTGAAATTGTTTATTCAACTGAAAAATCCGGGATAAAAAACAGTTCATCACACTTTTTCACTGATGTGGAATGCGGCTTGAATTCATGTAGGTATCAAACATAGGACCAGGTACCTGATTGCATAAAACCGGAATGATGTTTCTTCTTAAAGTAGCTAAAAAAGTGTTCAGGTCAGAGAATAGTATCTCTAACGATATTTTTTTTTTGCGAGTGTAATTTTTGTTTTTGAAGTCTACGTTCTTTGATATATGTGATGACTACGGGAATCCAGGTTATGACGATGATTCCTAAAATCATGTAGTGGATATTTTCCTCTGCTTTAGGAAATATTTTTACCAATGTATATCCGGCAATAATCATGGAAGTAGCCCACAAAACTGCACCGATTATATTGTATATGATATATTCTCTGAAATTAAGTTTAACTATACCGGCAAAGATTGGGGCAAAGGTGCGTATCACGGGCAAGAATCTTCCCAGTATTAAAGCTCTTCCGCCGTAGCGGTTAAAGAAAGCCTCTGCTGCATCTAAATATTTCTTTTTAAAAAATACAGATTCTTTTTTTCGTATGAATTGGTCGCCTGTTTTCATTCCGAAAAAATAACCGAATAAACTTCCCAGAATGGCTGTAAACACTACACTAATTATCAATACCAAAACAGGCACCTTGAACTGGCCTGATGAGCAGAGCATGCCGGCAGAAAGCAGTAGAGTATCGCCCGGCAAAAAGAACCCGAAAAACACTCCATTTTCAATAAAAACGATGACTAATACTATCAGTAAACCTCCGGCAGTGATAAGCTCTTTGGGGTTGTTCAGTTGTTTAAAAAACTCTATAATCCAATCCATGATGCAAACATACAAGCATTTGCCCTTTTGCTTAATCGCATTCCGGTTATTTTTTTATAAATTATCTATGCTCATCAGCACGTCGGGCATCATTCCTAATATAATGATCACACATACAAGCAACAACAAAAGAACATTGTAGAAAGCAGGTATTTGCTTTTTTTCAGAACTTATTATTGGCTCATGTTGCCCATACATAGCTATGATGACACGGAAATAATAATACACACTCACTAACGAACCTGCTACAGATACCATTATCAGCCATAAGTAGCTTGTGTTGGATTTGAGCACAGATGAAAAAAGATAAAACTTGGCAAAAAAACCTATGGTAGGTGGTATACCGGCCAACGACAACATGGCTATTGTCATCACCACGCTCAGCAGAGGATGTGTTTGGCTCAGTGATGTAAAGCTTTCAAATGTATCGGTACCTTTAATTTTTTCTACATGATAAAGTACGGTAAATGCCGTAATGGTAGATACACCATAGGAAGCAATATACAGGAGCAAAGCATATTTTGCCTCTTGATTAGATAAGAGAACGGTCAGCAGTATATATCCGGCCTGCGCTATGGAGGAGTAGGCCAGCATGCGCTTTACGGATGATTGATATACAGCTATGATATTTCCGGTGAGTATAGTTGCAGCAATAAGTATGGACAAAATGAGTGCCCAACTACCGGATGCCGATGTAAAGCTTGTATAAAACAATCTGAAGAAACCGGCAAAGGCAGCACCTTTTACTATGGTTGCCATAAATGCTGTGACAAACATTGGTGAGCCTTGATAAACATCAGGAGTCCAAAAGTGGAAGGGAGCGGCCGACACTTTAAATGCCAGGCCTACCATTACCAGCAATATGCCTGTGTAAAACAATGCCGGAAGGTTAGATCCGGCTGCATTTGCCCAGTCTGCAATTTTATCTAATTTAAAAGTCCCGGTAGAGCCGTAAATAAACGTTATTCCGAAGAGCAATATGCCCGATGCAAAGGCTCCCGCCAGAAAATATTTTAAAGAGGCTTCGTTAGAGGATACATCTTTTTTATTGCTGCCAGCTAGTATAAACAGTGGTATGGACAAAATCTCTATTCCGAGAAACATCATTGTTAAATCAGAAAACGAAGTGAGAATTAATGCTCCCACCGTGGCAAAAAGTATTAATGCATAATTGTCTGAACTGTTATACACTCCAGATTCATATTGGTCTTTTGAAACCATGAACCACAACAAAACCAGCGCTAATATCAAAGTAGAGAACCATATGGCATAATTATCTGTAAGTAACATATCGTAAATAATAGCATTGCTTTTTTCATTGAGGTTAGCAACGATAGCACCTGCAACTCCGGCCAACACGATATACCACAATGCTTTTTTGTACGAAAAAATATCTGCCAGCATGCTCACTATGCCCAGACATGAAAGAATAATTACAGCTGTCATTTTTTTATCGTTGAAGTTTTCTTTTAGTTTTGACAAAAGTAAACGGTTTAAAACTACTATTTTTTTTATAATCGAAAAAAGTTGTTGTAAAACTTTAGCGATTTTTTTTCAAATATCTGTCGCATTCCTGAATGACAGATGTGTACTCCGCAAAAGATCGGCATATTTTATAACATTGCTCGGCCTTACTAAAATCGCCCAAAGCATGGTAGCACCTGCCTAAGCCGGCATAGGCAAAACTCAAATAATCTTTTTCGGGGTTTCTTGTTTTAGTGTGATCTGCTATAGATTGGTTGTAATATTCAATTGCAGCTTTGTAGTTTTTATGATGTTTTTCGTAAATGATACCTTCGAAAGCATGAGCAACTGCCGTAAAAAAAGGCTTTTCAGTATTTTTCAATTCTTGTATGTATTTGTAGCATTGCACATATTGTGCCTTGTTCAGCATCACTTCGATGAGCCTTACGGTGAAGAATGAGTTTTTGGGAAAATTTTTATTAAGCTTTTCTACATAAGGTTGTGCAGCCAAATGATCATTTTCGTATTTTAAATAAATGTTTGATAAATAATAGGCTGCTTCCGTTCTTGTGAAAACTCCATGTAAATGGTCGTAATCCAGGTCTTTTAGACCTTGCAGTTTGTTTCCGGGTATAAAAAATATCATGAAAGGTTTATAAAAAGGTTTAGTTTCCGGATACTGAACAACATAGTAATTGTACAGTCCGATGGGAAAGTAAAAATCTGTGATTTCGTCCTTGTGCTTCATAGCAATTTTGAGCATTTGATAAGCGCGCTTTACATGCTTGACGCAATTGGCAGTTTCATCCCGCTCGGCATAGTAAAGAGCTATATAGGCTTCAATTATCATTTCAAAAAATACGGTTTCAAGGTTGGTTTTATCTTTTTGCTTCAAAAGGGCATTTGCGGCAGATGCTTTGTTGAGAAGTTCAATAAATTGACTTGATTTTTCTTTGTAATTGTCATGATAAAACATCTCCCAATAAAGATTCATGGACATGAGTATGAAATAAGCGGGATGATTGGGGTATTTTTTTTCTATTTTATTAAAATATTGTTCGGCTGCATCGAATTCAAAATTATACATTTTGTTCAGGCCGCTGTTGATGTGTTCCACAAGAATTTTGTCCGGCAGTATTTTTTGTGAATATCCTTTAATGAACAGACAGATAAACAGGAAAAATAATAGTTGGTTTTTCATGTGTGTAAACATAGTAAGTTTAGTAACCATATTTTTGCTTCCAGAGTTTTTTCAGCCTCTGACGGAGTTCATCTTCGCGGGCATTGTTTTGCGGGTTGTAAAATACAGTACCCTTTAATTCGTCCGGCATGTATTCCTGCGGGTAAAAATTATTTTCATAGTCATGAGCATATTTATAATCATGTCCGTAGTGTAAATTTTTCATGAGCGATGTAGGGGCATTGCGCAAATGAAGGGGCACAGGTAGATTTCCGTGTTTGTAAACGGCATCTATGGCGTTGTTTATTGCTAAGTACGCAGCGTTACTTTTGGGAGATGAAGCAAGGTATGTCACGGTTTGAGCCAGGATGATGCGTGCTTCCGGATACCCTATCAGATTCACTGCCTGAAAACATGACGTAGCCATGACCAGTGCAGTGGGGTTAGCATTTCCGATATCTTCAGAGGCCAATATTACGAGCCTACGTGCGATGAAAGAGACATCTTCACCTCCCTCTATCATGCGGGCCAGCCAATATACCGCTGCATTCGGGTCGCTGCCACGTATAGATTTTATGAAGGCAGAAATAATGTCGTAGTGCATGTCGCCGGATTTATCATAAACCACTGTTCTTTTTTGCGACACCGAAAAAACCAATTCATCGGTAATATTTATCGGAGATTCTGTACATGTATCAATACAGAGTTCCAGAAGATTTAACAATTTTCGGGCATCGCCACCGGATAGGGAGAGTAATGCACCATGTTCTTTTATATGTATTTCTTTTTGTTTCAAAATTTCATCGTGCAAAATAGCATGTTCTGCCAATTGCAGAAGTTCATCGTCTTTCAGCGGGTGCAATACATAGACCTGACATCTTGATAGCAACGCTTTGTTAATTTCAAATGATGGATTCTCGGTAGTAGCACCTATTAGTATGATGATACCTTTTTCTACTGCATGAAGCAAGGCATCTTGTTGCGATTTGCTGAAGCGGTGTATTTCATCTATAAACACCACCGTTTGAGGCGATGAAGTTGCTTTTTCTATTGCTTCGCGCACTTCTTTCACGCCAGAATGTATGGCACTGAGAGAAATGAATTCTGCACCTGTACTTTTTGCCATTATACCGGCCAAAGTAGTTTTGCCAGTACCCGGAGGACCCCAAAGTATCATGGACGGAACATTTCCGCTTTGCGCGGCATTCCACAAAATTTTACCTTTGCCCACCAAATGTTGTTGCCCCAAAAAAGATTCTAGTGATGTAGGGCGCATGCGTTCTGAAAGTGGAGGTTTGGTGACTAATGTCATTTTTAACTTACCGGAATAATAGAAACTTTGTACGTTGCAATTATCGGGTAAATATTATTTAGAATTATTTTAAATAGCACTATTTGCCCGATTAAAATGTTAAAATGATTAAATATAAATTATTTTTGCAAAGTATTGGCATATACATATGACAAGTAATTTCAAGGCTGTTGGGATTTCGCATAAGACTGCGAATATAGTGATAAGAGAGAAGGTAGCATTGAATGAATCGGAAAGCAGGTTGCTATTGTCTAAATTAAAAGAAATGATAGATGCTGCCGAAATCTTAGTTTTATCCACTTGCAATCGCACAGAGGTGTACTATGCATCCGAACACGACTATTCGGAACAGATAATCAAAATCATTGCTCTGCAAAAAGGTATATCATCGGCCGATATAAGAAACTATTTTGTATGCTACAACGACCATGGAGAGGCTGTACAACACCTGTTTGATGTGGCCATAGGATTGGAGTCGCAGGTAGTGGGCGATGTACAGATTATCAATCAGGTGAAAAATGCCTATCAATATGCTGCCGATGCCAATACTGCCGGTCCCTTTTTGCATCGCTTGCTTCACACTATATTTTTTACCAACAAAAAAGTGGTGCAAGAGACCGCATTCCGTGATGGTGCCGCCTCTGTGTCGTATGCTGCAGCCAATATGGCAGAGCAGCTTGTGAAAGATTTCATAAATCCCAAAGCATTGGTAATAGGTTTAGGTGAAATGGGTGCAGATATAGCCCGCAATCTTAAAAGCAGTAACATAAGTGACCTAACCCTTTGCAATCGTACATTTGAACGTGCACAGGTATTGGCAAATGAACTCAACGCCAAAGCCATAAAATATGAAGACATACTTCAGGCCATAGCGCAATCCGATGTAATCATCTGTGCGCTTTCTAAGCCTGAACCTATTGTAACATACCAACACGTATCCTCACTACCTATACTTTCACACAAATTTTTCATTGACGTATCTGTACCGCGTAGCATAGAGCCGGCAGTAGAAGAAGTACCCGGGGTGTTGGTATATCATCTGGACGACATAAAATCCATTGCTCAGGAAGCATTGGAAAAAAGAATTAAAGCTATACCAAGAGTAAAAGAAATTATAAGCGAATCAATACAAGAGTTTAATGACTGGACTAAAGAAATGATGGTTTCTCCAACCATCAATAAATTAAAGAATGCTTTAGAAAGTATAAGACAGGAGGAAATAAACCGCTACCTGAAGCAACTCACAAAAGAAGAAGCACAGAAATTAGATATGATTACAAAAAACATGATGCAAAAAATCATAAAGCTCCCCGTGCTTCAGCTCAAAGCCGCCTGTAAGAGAGGAGAAGCCGAAACCCTTATAGACGTGCTCAACGACCTTTTCGACTTGGAAAAGCAACCATCTACTATTGAACACAAATCTTAATTATTACCCCTACAAGTTGAATAATGAACAACCACTCACATTAAGCCCATATTCAAAAAAATCAGATTTTTTTAGGTTGAACAAAGAAAATATGTTTGGGAAAAACGATACTTTATACATTGCATTGATATATTTTATTTTTTGCAGAGGCGAAATGGCTTGAAGTATTTTGATATGATGAAGCACCTTACGGAGGGCTTGCATATAGGACAAAAACTGATTTACTTTGCATAGCTGGAGAGGTGTCCGAGTGGTTGAAGGAGCACGCCTGGAAAGTGTGTATACAGGAAACTGTATCGCGGGTTCGAATCCCGCTCTCTCCGCTGAATGTTATCTCATGAAGTTCGACTCAAAAAATTCATGCACCTCACCAGTTAGCCAAACGGAATTTCTAAAACACAGCCGTAGGCTTCCGGCCACATGTCAAAACTTACTCATAACTTACATTTGCAAAAGAACTTATTTTCAAAAAGCACGTTAAATAGGCATTAGCTGAATGTTGTATAATATGAAGATGAGTAATTTTGTGATTTTTATTAAATTAACGAAATAAAACATTTTTAATGTATCCCATCGAACAATATGATGACAGAGAGAAGACATATTGAATTAAAAAAGACATTATGCTTAGCTGGTTGCTCGCTGTTCTTCTTTTTTATTTCAATATACACGCAAGGCCAAATACTTCTCAAATACAAATTGAAACTGGCAAACAAGGCTTATGATAATTACTTGTATGGAGAAGCGGTACCATATTACGAAGAAATATTGCATAAACAACCTAATAATATTGAAGTCAAAAAAAAGTTAGCCTACTCTTATCGTAAAATGAATGATACCAAAAACGCTGAACGTGTGTACGGCGAATTGGTGAAAGAAGATTCTATAGGTTTGCTAAATAAACTTTATTATGCTGAAGCACTGGCAGAAAATGGTAAATATGAAGAAGCTAAAATATGGTATGCCAAATACGACAGGGCACTTGCCATAGACGGACGCGGTAAGCGTTATATAAACTCATATTCCGACATAAAAAAATTTTATAAAGACTCCAGCTACTGGGTTGTAAATCTACTATCCATCAACTCTCCTCAGTCCGATTTTAGTCCTATGTACTACAAAAAAGGGCTCATCTTCTGTTCAGCTCGTCACCAACCCACATTTATAAAAAATGTTTTCGGATGGGACCATTCCTCTTATCTCAACCTCTACTATGTAGAAGACATTTCCACAATAAAAGAAAAAAGATATTACACCCCCATAGATACGGATAAAATCAGTTTGTATTATGATTCTTCCGGTCATATTATAGGTGGGCATGCAGAAGACACACCTCATTCTGGAAATGATTCATATACCCTTGGTTATTATGGAAAAACATTTTTAAAAGAAGAAGAAGAGTGGATTAGAAATTCAGGTACCATTGTAAAACCCTTCAGTAATGTGATTAACTCAAAGTATCATGAAGGACCTACGAGTTTCTCAGGAGCGCAGGATTCGATGGTTACCACTCGAAACGGATTCCACGCAGGCAAAATCAGAAGAAGCAAAGATGGTGTGAGCAAGCTAAAAATATACAGTTCGCGCAGACTCGACAACGACAAATGGGAAACTCCCAAGCCCATCAAATTTAACAAGTTTCAATACTACGTAAAATTTACTTCTACCAATACCGTTAAAAAAGCAACTTCTGAAACAGACACACAATATGTGAAAGAAATTGACCTGGACGATGATCAATTCTCTATTGGTCACCCTTGCTTGAGTAGGGATAATAAGAAACTTTTTTTTGTTTCCGATGCACCCATCGGTTTTGGGGGCACTGATATATACGTGAGTGATTTTATTGACGGAAAATGGTCTGCTCCCATCAACTGCGGTAAAAACATCAATACAGAGGGCAATGAAATGTTTCCTTATGTAGATGATAATGGTAACCTTTATTTCGCTTCCGATGGATGGGGAGGTTTAGGCGGGCTCGATATTTATTTTTCCGAAACAGAAACGAACATTTTTGGCACAAAAGACAATATCTTTTCCAAGCCCATCAATCTTGGATATCCCATAAACTCTAAGAAAGACGATTTCGGCATCATCATTGACCCGGACCAGACTTATGGATACTTCAGTTCCAACAGAAGAAGAGGCGCCGGCGATGACGACATTTTTAGTTTCCGATATGTAGGCCCCACCACACTTACTATTGCCGGTACAGCCTTTAAAAAAGGCGATAACTCTTTGTTGGATAGCGTAAAAGTTCGCCTTAGCGCGGAAAACCAAATTATTGACAGTACGTACACAAAATCTGATGGCACCTTTATATTCTCCGGATTAAAAACCAAACTGAATTATACTCTCGATTTTGAAAAAAATCTGTTTCATCCCTACAGGGCCAGTCTCAACACTGCAAGTCTTAGACGCGGCGATACCGCTTTTACCACTGCTGAAATGGAACTAAAAGAACTCTTTATCTATGCTAAAGGAAAAGTATATGGCGAAGATGATAAACTTCCTATGGCCGGAGTAAAAATTAAAATTTACAACAATTGTACTGGCCAATCAGAGGAAATAACTACTACTTCGGATGGAACTTATAATCTAAGAATTAAAGAAAATTGTTGTTATGCTATCAGCGCAATTAAAGACAACTGTGGCGTTAACTCTACAATCGTATCTACCTATGGACTGAAAGATAACAAGGAATTTGTCAACGACTTTCCTATGCTTTGTAAAGGTGATATCGTTAAAATTGATAATATTTATTACGACCTGGGTAAACACAATATAAGGCCCGATGCTGCTCTTGAGTTAGATAAACTGCTGATACTCTTTAAAAAATATCCTGATATGAAAATAGAAGTACGCTCTCACACCGATTCCAGAGGTAGTGATCAACAAAATCTCATATTATCCGATAAAAGAGCAAAAGCGGTGGATGAGTATTTGACCTCTAAAGGAATTGCTGCTGATAGAATCATTGGTAAAGGATATGGTGAAACTTTACCTCTGAATCACTGCAAAAACGGTGTTAAATGCTCTGAAGAAGAGTATGCTATAAACAGACGCACGGAATTTAAAATTCTGACTATGGGTAAACCTATGTCTCAATCTAAAATTGACGCCAACATGGCCGGCAACTGTCAACAATATGTTCAAAACAAAATTAAAGAGGAAGAACATCTGCAAAAAATCAAGGATTCTTTAATTCAAAATAACCTTACTGCTGATGCCTCTAATAATAATGATGATTTATTCAAAACTCTCAGAAATGAATCATATCTGAGAACCTCCGATTTCAAAAATCAAAATCCGATTATTAATAATTCTACTATCAACGAAGCAGAAGCCAAAGCCGAAGCTGAGGCCAAAGCCAAACGCGAAGCCGAAGAGCGTGCCAAGGCAGAACTGTTAGCTAAACAAAAAGCA
Source organism: Cytophagaceae bacterium (assembly GCA_025054875.1). Classification (GTDB taxonomy): domain Bacteria; phylum Bacteroidota; class Bacteroidia; order Cytophagales; family Cytophagaceae; genus JANWYS01. Next base: position 9,813 of record JANWYS010000100.1, read on the forward strand.
GAGGAAGAAGCTAAGGCTAAAGCGGAGGCAGAAGCCAGAGCCAAAGCCGAAGCTGAGGCCAAAGCCAAACGCGAAGCCGAAGAGCGCGCCAAGGCAGAACTGTTAGCTAAACAAA
>JANWYS010000101.1 GCA_025054875.1 Cytophagaceae bacterium
ATGTAACAAATAAAAAAAGTACTATGTTTGTAAAAAAAAACAACTACACTTCATACACACTTTTTGGGATACTACCATATAATGTGCGGATAAATGGAAAAGAGCATCAAAGTATAGAAAGATTAGTTATTATACGGTAATGTTGATCCGAATTTTTAGAAGAGTGTAGATTATAGCATTTCATGAAGGAGAGATAAATTTTCAGAGGTGAAAAAAGATAATGTGGATAGTATCCACAAGCTAAACTTTTTGATATTCTTTTCTGTACTGCTTGGGTTGCCTATTAGTAATTCGTTTAAACTGCCTGTTAAATAATGACAAATTGTTATAACCGGATTCATAGCCAATTTGAACGATACTCCAATCCGTGTTTATAAGAAGTTTGCAAGCGTACCCGATTCTTAATTCAGAAATAAACTTTGAAAATGTTTTTTTTGTTTTTTTTTTAAAATACCTACTAAAAGCAGCTTCACTCATGTTGATTTGTTGTGCTACATCCTTAAGCTTTATATCTTCTCTAAAATTTTCCATTACATACGAATAGACTTTGTTTATTTTGGAGGAATCTTTAATGTTCAAGCTATTGTTGAACGAAGGACTTGACAATTTCTGATAGTTAAGTTGAGATAGTTCGTATAAAATTTCCAGTAACATGATATGTTGTTTTATTCCTCTTGATTCATTGAGCCTAATTATCTTTTGCTTAATTGAAGCACTATTAGCATGATTGAATGATAAGCCCAAAGAAGCATCGCTAAATAGCTTTTTGATATGATGCATTTCCTCTAATTCAAAAAAATTATTTTCCGGAAATTTACTCCCAAAGTGTATGACTATTGAGCTTGCTGTCAATAGCGGATTGTTTTGATAATATTCTTCATTGCACTTCCAAAAATGAGGCAACTCTGATCCCAAAAAAACCAAATCACCCTCACTAAATTTTTCAATGCAATCTCCGACATATCTTTTCCCTTCACCTTTTGTAATCAGAGTAAGCTCATATTCGGGATGATAGTGCCAAGGCATGTCAAAATAAGGCTGATTGAATGCCCTGACGGTATACGTAAAATTTTGAGGTAGACTAACTTTTTCAAATATAGGCTTCATTCTACTAAAATAACATTATTATTTTAATCATTAGGCATGAAATGTTAAAAAAGTATCAGAATAATCTATTTTAGTGAAAGATTAACTGTGTTTAATCCTGTAATTTTGACTTATATAGTAATAAATCTTTATGTGTATGATACAGACAACAGTAGACAAAAAAGAATTGCTTGAAGAGTTGAACAGTGACTACAAGCTCAGTAAAGAACAAATTGAATTTTTCAGAGAAAACGGCTTCGTAAAGTTAAAACAAGTCTTAAGCAAAGAAGTATTGGATTATTATGGTGAAATAATCACTGAACATGTTTTCAAATACAATAGGAATACAGCCCCAATGGAGAAAAGAAATACATATGACAAAGCTTTTCTTCAAATATTTAACCTATGGTATAAAAATGACGAAATAAAAGAGTTTGTGTTTTCGAAGAGATTGGCAAAAATAGCCACAGAATTACTCGGAGTGAAAGGCGTACGTCTATATCATGATCAAGCTCTATACAAAGAGCCAGGAGGTGGCATTACACCATGGCATACCGACCAATATTACTGGCCACTTGAAAGCCCAGAAACTGTAACTGTGTGGATTCCACTACAAGAAACTCCGATGCAAATGGGACCTCTGGCATTTGCTCACAAAAGTCACCTGGTAGATCTTGGCCGTACAATCGAAATAGGAGATGAAAGTGAAAAAATACTTGCTGAAACTATCAAAAAACAAAATTTTGAATATACCAATACTCCTTTTGACTTGGGAGAAGTAAGCTATCACAGAGGATGGACTTTGCATAATGCCGGCCCTAACGTTTCTGATAAACCAAGAAAAGTAATGACCATTATATACATGGATAAAGACATGAGGATGAAAATGCCGGAAAATAGACATCAACTTGAAGATTGGGAAAAATGGTTGTCTTTGGTGAAAGTAGGTGAAGTTTGTGCAGGGCCGACTAACCCAATTCTATACGAATCGAACAATTGAGCTACAATCAAATTAATTTGCTCTATAATGTATGAAAGCTAAAGCAGCCATTTCAAATGGAGAAGGAGGATTTTCTATTGAAGAAATAGATATAACAGATACCCCTTCAGAAGACGAAGTTTTGGTAAAAATACATGCAGCTGGAATTTGTCATACAGACTGGGACTCATTGTCATGGGGCAAAAGAATTATCATGGGGCATGAGGGAGCCGGTGTTGTCGTAAAAACCGGTCCTTTGGTAAAATCAATATCTGAGGGAGATAGAGTTATTCTTAACTGGGCTATTCCTTGCGGAGTGTGTTTCCAATGTATTGAAGGAAACAGAAACATTTGTGTGAACAACTCACCGGTGATTGCCGGCAATAAACCCGCCAATGGACATGCCCGTTTAGAAAGCAGCCTTCACAATGGAGTTCCCATAGAGCGCTCTTTTAGTCTGGGTACCATGTCTGAATATGCTGTCGTAAAAGAGTCTGCAACTATTAAGTATGACATAGAAATCCCTTTTTCATCTGCTGCGATAGTGGGTTGTGGAGTGTCTACAGGTGTATGTTCTGTATTCAATGCTGCTAAGGTGCAACCTGGCTCTTCTGTAGTTGTGATTGGGACAGGAGGTGTGGGACTAAATGTAATTCAAGGAGCAAGAATAGCAGGAGCGAATAAAATAATTGCAATAGACATCAACCCTGTCAGATTAGAAATGGCAAAAGAGTATGGAGCCACACATACTGTATTGGCAAGCAAAGATGACAAAGGGCTATTGAATGCTGCTCAAGTTGTTTTTGAGATAACCGGAGGCAAAGGAGCTGATTATGCATTTGAGTGTACTGCTGTTCCTGATTTAGGAGCTGCACCTTTGGCAATGATCAGAAATGCCGGCGTAGCTTGTCAGGTCAGCGGCATTGAACAGGAAATCACCATTGACATGAGATTATTTGAGTGGGATAAACTCTATATCAATCCGCTTTATGGCAAATGCAATCCACAAGTGGATATTCCAAAGTTACTTTCTTTGTATGCAAAAGGAGATCTTTATCTGGACAAAATGGTAACCAGAAAATACAAACTAAATGAATTGAACAAAGCTTTTGCTGACATGCACAGCGGTATAAACGCTAAAGGAGTAATTGTATTCGACTGAAAAATGAATGAACATAATACTTCATGGTTCAGAACTATAGAGACTTCAGACCAACAGTATGAGGAATCTGGAATCAAATTCGTTACCGTTAAGAGCAAATATTTGAAAGGACGAGGAGATATCTCAATATATGCTCCCAAAATTGAGAATGGAAGGGATATACCTATCGTGATATTACTACATGGTGTATACGGCAGTCATTGGGCATGGAGTATGAAAGGTGGAGCACACAAAACTCTTCACTCTTTGATTGAACAAGGTCTTGTAAGGCCGATGATTTTGGCAATGCCATCGGATGGCCTATGGGGAGATGGGACAGGTTATTTAACACATAAAAGTTGTGACTACGAAAATTGGATATGTCGTGATGTCATAAGAGCTGTGAAGGAAGTGAATCCGATGGCAACTGAATCATCCAAGGTTTTTATTTGTGGATTATCAATGGGTGGGTACGGAGCAATGCGTTTAGGAGCGAAATACCCGGATATTTTCACAGCCATTTCTGCGCATTCTTCCATTGTTGACTTTGATGATTTGTCCGTATTTGTTGAAGAAGATATAATTGATTTTAAAAACTCTGTTGTTAATCCCGAATCCGTTTTAGATTGTATTTTAGAAAACAGAAAACAGCTACCGCCTCTGAGATTTGATTGTGGAGTGGAAGACATTTTAATAGAAAAAAACAGAAAATTGAACCAGGCTCTACTACAGCACAACATAACTCATGTTTATGAAGAATTTTCAGGTAAACATGATTGGGAATATTGGAAAACACATATCGTTGATACACTGATTTTCTTTAATAAATTCTTATCCTAATACAGCAAAAACATTTCATCATCCTTATACCTCTTCCATTAGAAAATTTCCGCTTGATACGATACTGTTCCCATAAGTGGATGAAATGAGTTCAACTTTGGGACTTATTAACTGGAGCTGATATACATTGGTATAGCTAAGAGGGTTTAGTTCAATCGTAGAATCTATATGTTTATTTATACTGAATAACTCTGCTTGATCCATTTTGCTCTAAAAATCGTAAGTATCTTCTTTACCATCGTTCAGAAATGAGAGTAGAATTTTTATTTCATCAGCTTTAGAATTTTCACCAAGTTTTTCAAAAGACAAGATTAGATTTCTGAAAACCCTTTTTATGATTTCGATATTAGAGCAAGGCTCATAGAACATTTCATGCCGTGCCAGGTTGAGGTTGGCCAGATAGTTGTCAATATCTGCTTTGGAAAAAATGAGGCCTTTGTTGAAGGCGTTTATGTAAAACTGAGTGTCTTTAGATTTATAAACCAGAATGAAAAGATTAGGCAGATTTACACCATACACCGGTAACTTTAATTTTTGAGCCACCAGCATATAGATTACACACAGAGATATTGGATTTCCCTTTTTGGTTTCCAACACAACATTGATCATGGAGTTAGAAGGGGAATGAAAGTTTTTTGTATTAGCACTAAACTTTAGTTGACTAAATAATACATGATTGATGATCTTTATTTGTTCGGTAGGAAGCAGGTCGTTGTCCAGGTTAAGCCAGGTTTCATAATATATTTGTTCCAGTGCTGATTTTATTTTTTGATATTCCAAATCCGGATATTGGTAGGTTGCCACCAGCCACATACCTTCCAGCAGATCGTTTGAGCGTTGCTCTTTCCAGCTCATGAGCCTGCTTTTCAGTAAGTCGAAGTGTAAGTGGTGTACCAGATCTTCTATTCGTTTTTGAACTATAGGGTTGAAATTTTTTTCCCATTCGTTTTCCAGAAAGGGTATTACCTGTTCTCCCAAAGACATGATTTCTTTTTCTACCATGGCTACCACTTCTGTATCTTCATCGTCAAGAAGGGAGATTAAGGCTTTTATTTTTTGATCATTCACGATTATAGTTTGTTATAAAGTTTATTTGAACTTTAAAACAATAATTGAACCAATAATGTTTTACATACGGGATAAAAATTCAGATAGTGTTTATTTGCATTCCCCTGCAGTATATCTTTTTATTCCCTTACACTCTGCATGGCATGAATTAGAATAGGTCTTGTTGTCGCTTCCACATACAGGTGCATATATTTCAGGGCACACACAATTCTTTTTCTTTTTTTCACAAGAACTATGAGAAGCAAAGAGCAGGTAGCAGGCAAGAAGTAACAATAAATTTTTCATAGTCAATCAGGTTAAAGGTGGAAATTTAGAAGGGTTAGATTCGTGCATCATATCATAAACTGCATCTACCACATCATCGCGGTTAGGTTTAGAGAAATAATCGCCGTCAGTACCGTAACTAGGTCTGTGTTCTTTGGCAGTAAGAGTTCGGGGTGGTGAGTCAAGATAACGATAAGCATTTTGTATTTCCAGCACTTGTTGCATCATGTAGGCAGTAGCACCGCCGGGTACATCTTCATCGGTGAAAAGGACGCGGTTAGTTTTTTGTATAGATTTAGCGATGATGTTCATCCGGTCAAAAGGAAGGAGAGTTTGCACATCAATCACTTCGCACGATATGCCATATTCTGCAAGTTCTTTGCTAGCTTCCATTACGATTCTGCACATGGCTCCGTAAGTTACGATGGTAATATCAGTTCCTTCCTGTAGTATTTCGGGGATACCTAATGGCACGGTAAATTCGCCGAGGTTTACGGGTAGTCTTTCTTTGAGGCGATAGGCATTGAGTGTTTCGATGATAAGTGCCGGGTTGTCGCCACGCAGCAAAGTGTTGTACATACCTGCAGCTTGTGTCATGTTGCGAGGTACAGCCAGATACATCCCCCTTATGCTGCCTAATATCATGCTTATGGGCGACCCGGAGTGAAACATTCCTTCCAGGCGATGTCCCCTGGTACGAATGATAAGAGGCGCTTTTTGTCCTCCGGCTGTTCGGTAGTGCAGGGTTGCCAGGTCATCGGCAAGGGTTTGTATGCAAAAATAGATGTAGTCGAGATATTGTATTTCGGCTATAGGTTTTAGGCCACGCATGGCTGCTCCTATTCCCTGTCCGATGATGGTAGCTTCACGAATACCTGTGTCCATCACACGTAGCTTGCCAAACTTTTCCTGCAGCCCGGCAAAGCCTTGGTTTACGTCTCCTATCTGCCCTACATCTTCTCCCAGCGCAAATATACGTGGGTCGCTGCGGAGAAGTGCTTCAAAGTTATGTTGAAGCACTTCTCTTCCATCTACATATGGGCTGTCTTCGTTGTAACGGGGTTTTATTTCTTCTATCAGTAAAGGTGATTCTTGTGAAGAACTGTATACGTTAGAGTTAAATCGTTGTTTGTTTTCTTCAGCTGTACGCTTCACCCATTTTTTTAGACCTTCGGTGCAATTGAGTTGTTCATGCCTGGTAGTTCGCAGAACTTTTTTCACTGTATGTATTACATCACAGCGAAGAGGATTTATAGTTTTCTCTAAAGATTTTTTTAGATCTGAAATTTTTTCGCTATGCATACTTTCCTCAGCAGCCATACTGATCAAATGAATGGCTTCCCTGTAGTCGAGCAACATAGAATCATTAAACTCTTTCCATGCTTGCTCTCTGGCATCTTTTGCTGCTTGCAAAGCTTCTCTTTCAATTTTGTCCAGCTCTGCTTCTGTTGCAATGCGTTCGCTCAAAATCCATTTTCTGAATTGCTTGTTGCAGTCGTATTCTTCTTCCCAAAGCAACCGTTCTTTAGGTTTATATCGTTCATGCGAACCGGATGTTGAATGACCAAAAGGTTGGGTGAGTTCATATACGTGATGCAACACAGGAACATGCTCTTTCCTGCACAGATTGGCGGCAAGGTAATAATTTGTACAAAGTTCCTTGTAATCCCATCCTTTGGATCTAAGGATTTCAATGCCACGTTGGTTTGCACTGCGTTGAAATCCCGTAAACATGGCGGATATATCCAGCTTTGTAGTTTGTAATTCTTGTGTTACGGATATGGCATAGGCATCGTCCCATATGGAAACGAGCATGGGTATTTGCAGAACACCTGCAGCATTGATGGCTTCGAAGAATATGCCTTCGGCGCAAGCACCGTTACCAATGGTGCCCCAAGATATTTCGTTCCCGTTGTTGGAAAACTGTCGGTATTTGTGCAATTCAGGATTTTCACGGTAAAGTTTTGAAGCAAAGGCCAGTCCTACCATTCGAGGCATTTGTGCTCCGGTAGGAGATATATCAGGACTAGAGTTTTTTATTTTGGTAAGATCTTTAAACGAACCATCCGGATTCAGGCTACGCGTAGCGTAGTGGCCAATCATCATGCGCCCGCCGGAATGAGGGTCTGCATTAACATCAGCATGAGCATATAGCTGGGCAAAATATTGTTTTAAAGTAAGTTCACCGGTAGCCATCATGAAGGTTTGGTCACGGTAATACCCCGATCGGAAATCGCCGGGCAAGAAATATTTAGCCATCGCTATTTGAGCTACTTCCTTCCCCGTACCAAACACTCCAAACTTTGCCTTTCCGCTGTATACTTCTTTACGCGCAAGGGCACTTGCACTCCTACTCTCGCATGCCAGGCGATAGTCTGCCAATATTTCATCTGCATGCAGAGTCATGCCCTCTGCCAATGAAACGAATTTTTCCTCTATGTTATCCGAATGAAAATTAATAGCTAATAAATTTTAAATTTTTCAAAAATAACAAAAACATTTCCTTATTCAAGAGGGTCTGTTTAGTATTTCCATTTTTTGGAACAATATTTGAAAGTTTTTGTATATTTGAAAAAAATTCGCAGTACTATGTCGTATATAAAACACTTTTTCATTGTCGCAGCTGTCACATTTGCTTTTCACTCTTACAGCCAGGTTAATTTTGAGTTTATAGAAGATAAGCATGACTTTGGATTAGTAGATGAAGGCGTGAATGCAAGATGGGATTTTAAATTTATAAATAAAGGAACAGACACCATTCGTCTCCAAGAAACGGATGTGCGTGCATCCTGTGGATGTACCACTCCCTATTGGACAAAAGAACCGATAGCACCTGGCCAAACTGGCATGGTAAGCGCACAATATAACAGTGCAGGCCGCCCGGGAACGTTTAATAAAACTGTTACCGTATCATACAACGGTTCGGTGGTGAAAATGCTTACCATAAAAGGTATCGTAGTGAAGCCCGATACTACAAAATACAGCGAAGCGGATATAAAAAAATCAGCTAAAATTGCTTTGGAAAAAACAGCTCATAACTTCGGAAAAGTAGAGAGAGGGCAAAAGGTGCTCACAAAAATCGTAGTAAAAAATATCGGTAAAGACACATTGAAAATTCTGAACGGACAGTCTGCATGCTCATGCATAACTTACAAATTGATGATGAACAAAAAAGACAATACTAGTTATGAAGTAAAAGATGTGCCACCGGGAAAAACTGCTTTTCTGGAGTTGGTATACTCAGCACAAGGTGATGGCAAAAACTCAGATGTCATAACCTTTACTACAAATGATCTTTCCACCAGAAGGGTTGCTGTTACGTTAAGTGCTGAGGTGGTGGCCTCTTTACAAGATAGTTCTATATTGATGGAGAATAAATCTAATGCACCTTTCGGTAGCAAATAGATATATTAACAATAAAATTTAAGACAAAGCCAAACAAATAGATTATGTTTGGCTTTTTTGTTAATAAAATTTGTTTTAAAATCGTTTTTTTCACAGCAATTCTGTTTGACATAAGGGTACAAGTGTATGCGTAACATGGTATATTTATGTTTTTACAGAGAACTATTCTGAATGATAAATATTGATTAAGATAATTATGAGTGATCAAAACGAAATCATAAACCGCGTAGCTTCCAGTTCACTGATTACGCTTGACCTGGAAGAATACTATCATCAGGGAGAGCGCTTGGTGTATGATTTGCGTCAAAACCTTGTAGATGATCTGATATTAAAAGAAAAACCATTTCGGGAGTTTATTTCCTCCAATGATTGGAGCGTCTACACAGGTAAGAACGTAGCTATACAATGTACGGCAGATGCTATAGTTCCCACGTGGGCTTATATGTTAGTGGCATCGAGAGTTTCGTCATATGCCCACATGGTAGTGTATGGTTCTTTGGATAATTTGGAGCAAGCCCTGTTTCAACAAGCATTGCAGAACATAAATATAGAAAGATTCAGGAATGCAAAAGTTGTAATAAAAGGTTGCAGCAAATATCCAGTCCCCCCATTTGCCTATGTAGAACTTACCCGATTGCTTACTCCTGTGGTGAGCAGTCTTATGTATGGAGAACCTTGCAGCACTGTACCTATCTACAAAAAAAATAAATAAAAATGTTTTGCATTATGCTTTTCAACTCATATCTTTGCTGCCCGTTTTGAGTGACGAACCAAAACATTTAATTAAGTAAAAAATAAATTTGAATTAATTGTAAAGAAATCGTAACTTTGCACGCTCAAAATGATAGCTGAAGTACAAACAGCACAAAATCTCAAATAAAGTAATATTTGAGAAATCGTTCTTTAACAAGATAGGCAGCGCGAACCTGAGAAGGGGAATAGCCTTTGAGGAAATAGGGAATTAGTACCTGAGACACGAATTGAGTAGGTTGATGGGTGCGACACGTATGACATGAATTAAGTAGGTTATATGTGGAAAGTTTTTACAATGGAGAGTTTGATCCTGGCTCAGGATGAACGCTAGCGGCAGGCCTAATACATGCAAGTCGCGGGGC
>JANWYS010000102.1 GCA_025054875.1 Cytophagaceae bacterium
CAGGATTCAAATAGCATACGGCATTTTTCTAAATCATTTATACCTTCACAAACAGGAGATTGATCGTATTTAAGTTCAGGAGTACATATTTCATTAAATTTGCTTTCATCTGTTTGTTTAAGCTCGACTACTTTTCCGGCAATATTGAAAATACCGGTTGTTTTATCAATGGTTATTCGTGGCATTTCACCAAGTGAGTCAGCCAACTTTTCGGTGTTTTGATTATTGTAGAAAATATCCCGACGTTCGGTACTTTCTTCGGTATGGGCTTCTTTAGTTTTAGTATCACAGGAAATAAGTACTAAGCAGAAGTAAATAGGAAAGAGAAGAGTTTTTCTTATCATTTCAATGTATGATGTTTGCTCCTTAAAGGTAGTTATTTGTTAGGTTAAATACAAATAAATAAAGGAGTTATGAACTCATTTTATGCCATAAAAATATTTTGAACTTACAAAGCGATTGAAGTTTTTGCGGATGAATTTGTTAGCAACTATGTTTTACGCCGCCATCTACAAAGAACTCCTTAAAATTTAGAAAGCATCTATTTTAATGTATATGATAGGATGTAAAGTTGGATTAACAATAATCCCCAAAAACCTCAGGTAAAACACCTTGAGGCTTTTGGGGTCTGATAAAGAATTGTTAATTATGACTTTTTCTTGTTTTCTTCTATTTGCTCTTTGAGATTTGATAGGACTTCTAAATCTCCAAGAGTTGTTTTCTCCACTCCTTTGTTTATGTCTTTTACCGTTTTGTTTTTTGTGGTTTTTTTCTCGGAAGATTTTTTATCCTCGCTTCCCGTATCATTCAATCGAGAATGGGTAAGAGTTATTTTTCTCTCTTCTTTAGAAAATTCAAGCACACGAAAATCTAATGATTCACCGGCTTCGGCTAATTTACCATCCGTTTTTACCAGATTTTTTGTAGCACAGAAACCTTCTATACCGTAAGGCAACTCAACGACTGCACCCTTGTCATTTTTTGATAAAATAGTGCCTTTGTGTATTGAACCTACGGTAAATATGGTTTCGAAAGTATTCCATGGGTTCTCCTCTATATGTTTGTGACTTAGTGCTAACTTCCGGTTTTCTACATCTAACTCCAAAACCATTACTTCGAGGGTGTCGCCTACTTTTACGAACTCTGAAGGATGTTTTATTTTCTTTGTCCACGAAAGGTCAGAGACGTGTACTAATCCATCAATACCTTCTTCCAATTCTATGAACAAGCCGAAATTAGTGAGGTTGCGTACTATACCGGAATGCTTGGTTCCTACGGCATATTTGGTCAGCATATCTTGTCTTGTCCATGGGTCTTCTGTAAGTTGCTTGATACCCAACGACATTTTGCGTTCCTCTCTGTCAATGGTGAGCACGCAAGCCTCTATTTCATCTCCCACTTTCAGAAAATCCTGAGGATTGCGCAAGTGTTGTGACCATGACATTTCGGATACGTGTATCAATCCCTCTACCCCGGGTTGTAACTCGAGGAACGCTCCATAATCTGCCACGTTCACAATTTTTCCTTTTACTCTGCTTCCTACCACTATATCTTCAGGCAAGGAATCCCATGGATGAGGGGTAAGTTGTTTCAACCCTAACGATATGCGTTTTTTCTCATCGTCAAAGTCTAGCACAACCACATTGATTTTTTGGTCTAAACTCAACAATTCTTCGGGGTGGTTTATGCGTCCCCAGGAAATGTCAGTAATGTGAAGCAAGCCATCAACGCCACCCAGATCAATGAATACTCCGAAGTTTGTCATATTTTTGATGACTCCTTCAAGCACTTGTCCTTTTTCAAGGTTGTTGAGTATTTCAGCTTTTTGTTTTTCAATATCTTTTTCTATAAGCACTTTGTGCGATACTACTACGTTGTCGTTGGCATTGTTGATTTTTACAACTTTAACCTCAAGTTTTTTGCCTACGAATACGTCAAAGTCGCGTATCGGTTTTACATCAATTTGAGATCCGGGTAAAAATGCTTCTATACCAAATATATCTACAATCAGTCCTCCCTTGGTACGACGTTTTACAAATCCGTCTATAACCAAATCTTTTTCTAATGCTTCCTGTATGTTATTCCATGCATTTACGATTTTGGCTTTTCTTCTGGATAGTATGAGCTGGCCATGTTTGTTTTCTTTCTCTTCGATAAATACTTCTACCGTATCTCCTATTTTAATGCTCTCCATATCTCGAAATTCTGAGAGCGGTATCAATCCATCCGATTTGAAACCTACATTGACGATTACATCGCGATCAGTCACGCCGACTATGGTACCATTTACCACTTGCTTTTCGCCAAGTTCGTTCAGCGTGCCTTCAATAAGTTTTTCAAGTTTCTCTCTCTCCTCTTTGGAATAGCTACCTCCATAGCCGGTTTTGTCTGCTAAGTCCCAGTCGAAGTCGTCTACAATTTGTTCTTTGTTCATCATATTTTATGCTCTTTACATACACCCTGCTACCGAGCTCACGTAACGGGCTTTTAGGTTAACAAATTTTTGCTTTCAGCAAAACCGCTTATTTTAAACGGATTGCAAAGGTAGATGTTTTTTATTAAATGAGCAATGGTTTTATCATTAAATACGGACATTATGTCCGTTTAAGTTAAATTTGGATTCCGTATGGGCAAACCTTTGGTCAAGCTAAAAAAACTGTCTCCTCCTGAAAAACAAACGCAGCTATGCGCCAACAAGCCATTGCAGTGTTAAGCCAAAACATTATTGCCCTTCAAAGGCGCTCTCCGTCAATAGTCAGTGTTCTGGCTTGACCTATGGTTTGCTCATGCAGAATCCGGGATTAACCGAATACCAACAGATATACCAACATAATCGTCAATGCTGCAAGAGCAAGATATATGAAATTCATTACGGTGCCTTCCTGAGCTCTCTTTATCTTGTTTCCCACCCATTGTACTACACACACCATTGTTGAGATAATGTTATCTAAAATATATTTATCCATCCAACCTACTATTGCAGACAACACTACAGTGCATACAGACACAAATTCAATGATGCGGTCTATTATTTTTTTATCTGCAACATACAATCGGTTTGATACAAAAAGAGAAGGCTTTAAAAACAGGTATTCATAAACTTTGTCTAAGTACCAATTATGTATCAAGATAGAAGGTGAACTGAATTGTAGTTTATATACAGATACGTAGGATAAATACATACCCAAAGCAACGGCCAACAGAGAACTCATGCTGACCAACAGATGGTATGGCAGCTCAGTATGTTCATAAATCCATGAGTGATGAGTATGGAAAGGTGATGGAGAATAAAAAATCCAAAGAGAAAAGGCTGAAAGCACCAACAATGGAATTTTCATGAGTATACCCGGATCGTGCAGTTTGTGAAATCCATACATTGATTCCGGATGTTGTATACCCAACTTAAAACGCCCCATGAAAACCAAAAACAATTGTCTGCTCATGTAATATGCCGTGATACCCACAGCAAGCATGAGCAGGACAGATACTGTATAGTACACCAGGCCATATTGAGAAGCTTTTACAAAAGAAGCTTCTAAAATACTTTCTTTAGACAAAAATCCTGATGTAAGTGGAATGCCGATTATAGAGAGGCAAGCAATGAGGTAGCTCATGAATGTGACGGGCATTTTTTTGCTCAGTCCCCCCATGAGGTTCATGTCTAGCGTGTCAAAATTATTGAAGTAGCCGCGTATGAACATAGATCGCTTTACATGATGCATAGAGTTGATAACCGCACCGGCAGCTAAGAATAAAGCAGCTTTAAAGAAGGCATGTGTAATCAAGTGAAAAAATGCTGCATGTGGAGCCCCCAGCCCTATTGCTACCACCATAAAACCTAATTGCGATATGGTAGAGTATGCCAATACTTTTTTGATGTCTGTTTGCACGGCTGCCGGCAGTGCACCGCTAAATGTCGTAATCAATCCTATTAATAGCATGAGGTTTTGTACAAATGGATTAAACATCAAATTACATTTTATAAGAAGATACACTCCCGCTGCTACCATGGTGGCGGCATGCAGCAATGCCGACACCGGAGTGGGGCCCTCCATGGCATCGGGCAACCAAACCTGAAAAGGAAATAATGAAGATTTTCCTGCACATGCCACAAGTATGCATACTCCCAAAGCAGTGACCCATATCTTGCTCGTGTGTAATGACGATATAGTAGTACTTATCTCACTGATAGAAAAACTTTGAAATTCGCCATAGGCAATCATTAACGCCACTATGAAGCCCAGGTCTGCGAGGCGATTTATTATGAAGGCTTTTTTTGCCGCACGTGCTGCTGATTTTTTTTCCAACCAAAAACCTATAAGCAGGTATGAGCTAAAGCCCACCAATTCCCAACACATAAAGGTGAGCAACAAATGGTCTGACAGCACTATGCCCAACATTGATGCTGAAAATAAATTCAGATATGAAAAATATCTTCTGTGATTTTGTTCTTCATACATGTATTCAATGGAATAGAGGTGTACCATCAGCGATATCAAACATACTAAACTCATCATGATGGATGAGGTTCTATCTATGAGCAGGCCTATGACAAACGGGTTGGCATTTTGTTCATTACTCACTATTGAAAACCAATGTATACTGTACAGTATCGGAACTTCTTTCCAATTTTCAACAGTTACTATGACGGACAATATAAAACACAGAAACATTCCTCCGGTAGCCAGATAAGGGGCATATCTGTTCATGACTCTACCGAAGAAAAAAAGACTTGAAAATACTAAGAGCGGTACAAATAATATGAAAGCAACTAATGTAAATATCATTATTCTGTACGTGAAACTGATGTGTAAAGGTATTGCAAAATTATTGGTGTTTCGATTAGAGTGTTTAAAATCATGCGATTACTTTTACTGGCTTAATTTATCAATTATCATTAGAACACATAATCAACTCCGCAAAATTATTTAATTTAAAAAAAACAAAAGCCCTGCGAAAATTTTTCACAGGGCTCTGAAACCTTATGAGAAAACAAAACCTACTTTAGCTTAGCTATATGTAAAGCTAACTTCGACTTTTTGTTTGCCGCATTATTTTTATGGATTATGTTTTTCTTGGCCAATTTATCAATCATAGATTGAGCATCTATGTATAATTTTTCAGCTTCTTTTTTGTCTTTGGACATGAGGACTTTTTTAATCAGCGTGCGAGTCGTTTTAAGTTGATAACGGTTGCGTTGTCTTTTCGCTTCGCTGGAGCGAATTCTCTTTAAAGAAGATTTATGATTTGCCATTTCTATTTAAAATTATGGACGGCAAAGGTAAATAAAATTTATTGAAAAACAAACAATAAAAACATAACTTATGTTGTCGCTGTTGAAATGAATGGAGGTATATCTTTAATATAAAAAAATTGCCGTGAAAAAAATAACATTGCTCTTATCAATGGCTGTTCTGCTGTCGGCTATAGAAGCTATGTGTTGGGGCTTTTATGCACATAAACAGATCAACAGGCTGGCAGTATTCACTCTGCCTCCGGAGATGATGATTTTTTACAAAAGGCACCTGGATTTTATCACCCATAATGCTGTGAATCCCGATAAGCGGCGGAGTGTGCTCAAGGAGGAAGCATGCCGGCATTATATAGACCTGGATATATATGCCGACAGCATAAAACTACCTAAATATTGGAAAGAGGCCGTAGCTCGTTTTGGAGAAGATTCTCTGATGAAGCATGGCATTGTACCTTGGCACATACAGCGCATAAAACATGAGCTCACCGAAGCTTTCCGCCAGAAAAGTGCAGATCGTATACTGCGCCTTTCCGCTGATATTGGCCACTATATAGCCGATGCAAATGTGCCTCTCCATACTACCAAAAATTATAACGGACAGCTTACCGGCCAGCACGGTATACACGGATTGTGGGAATCGCGCTTGCCGGAATTATTTTTCCAGGAATATGATTTTTTTGTAGGAAAAGCTGAGTATATAAAAGATACGCAGCAGAGTGCATGGGATGCTGTGTTGGCCGCCAATAAAGCAAAAGATTCTGTACTGGTTTTTGAAAAAGAACTTACAGCAAACTTTCCTGAAGACAGAAAATACTCCTATGAAGAACGAGGAGATATAACCGTGCGTGTATATTCCAGAGAGTTTTGTCATATGTATCATCAAATGCTAAATGCTCAGGTAGAACGTAGAATGCGTGCTGCCGTTCATATGGTGGGTAGCTTTTGGTATACCTGTTGGGTAGATGCCGGACAACCCGATTTATCAGCATTATGCCAGTTTGAATTTAGCGAAGAAGAGAAAAAGGAACTCGAGGAAGAGAAAAAAAATACTACTCACAGAGATAATTGTGAGGTACATTGATTGATAACAATAGATTAATGGTGTAAAATTAATTGCTACGGTAGCTTTAATTGTGTATTTCGTTTATGCAACAGAATAACTTAGAGTTACCACCACCAAAGACAAGCTACCATTTACGAAACTTGTCAACCGTAACATTTGCAAAGTCTGTTCATTAAAATTGAAAAAGTGAGGAGTCTGTAAAATGAAATGAGAGATGTGATGTTGTACTTTGGCGCAGGTGGGGTTCAAAATTCGTGTTAGAGGATGTTAAACATTTTTGCGGATATCTCATATGTTGAGATATTTCATTAGCATATCCAACCGTTCCTTGTCGTTGGATATTAATTCATCATCTGAAAATTGAGCTACCACATTATAGTTGTATCGCTCAAGTGTAGCTACAGTGCGTGCAACGTCGGTTTTATTGAGTTTTAAAGTCAGGTTTATGTAGTTGGGGTTTGTTTCATCAGTTACGACAAAGGAACTGAGTATTTTTACTTCGTTGGCTTCGATGAGTCGGCTTATTTGCGCCATCGAATAATCCTGCTCTTTCATGGAGAGTAGAATGATTGCGCCGGGGCCTTGGCTGGCAAACATTTGTGCAACGGCTGCTGTTGTTTCGTATACAGACACCACGCCCATGTATATTTTTTCTTCATTGAGCACGGGAAGTATTTGCAACTTATTGCGCAAAGCAAGTTTTAAAATGTCGTAGTAGTGTGTAGATCTTGTTACGAAAAGATCTTTATAATTCAGTTTGTAATCAGAAATTTTTCGGTCGAGCGATCCGGATTCCATGAGGACTTCGTCGGTAAGTAACCCTTGATAATGGTTTTTGTCAACCACAGGCAGTTGATTTATTCTGAGTTCTTCCATCCAGTTTTTAGCCATCTTGCCGGTGTCGCAAGGCTTTAGGGGAGGTATCATTTCGTTTATCAACTGTTCTGCTATCATTTTTTGGGTTATTTATGTTTTTGTAAAAAAGCGTCTACCAAACGATTAAACTTATCAGGATGCTCCATCATCGGGGCATGCCCGCATTTATCAATAAAACATAACTCAGAGTTAGGTATGAGCCTGTTAAACTCATGTGCTACCATGGGCGGTGTTATGGTGTCATTAAGTCCCCATATCAGCAAGGTAGGTATGGTTATATTTTGTATGTCTTCGGCCATATTGTGGCGTTGTGCAGATTTGGCTATGCTTACAATGCGCATACACTTAGGTATGCTGGATACTATGCTGAATACTTCATCTACTAATTCTTTTTTTGCCGTGTTTGGGTTATAGAATGTATATTCTACTCTGTCTTTTACGTAGTCATAACTTCCGCGCTTAGGGTAAGAACTTCCCATTGAATTTTCAAAGAGCCCTGAGCTGCCGGTAAGTACTAATCGCGTAACTTTATTTTTATTGTTCAAAGTATATACCAAAGCTATATGTCCGCCCAAAGAATTTCCCAACAACGTCATTTTTTCGAGTTTTTTATACTTTACAAACCTATCTATAAAGCCCACCAGGCCCTCTATACCGGCTTGTTTTATAGGCATTTCATAAATAGGCATCATGGGTATGACTACCCTGTATTTTGATGAAAAATAGTTTATTACACCCTCCCAATTGCTGAGTGCGCCAAACAAGCCATGAAGCAGCAACAGTACCTCTCCGCTCCCAACGTCTATGAATTTAAAATCCCCTTCTTCAAGTACGTTAAATGTCATATTACTCTTTGCTTATTAATAATATAAACGTTGCAAAGTACTATAAAGTTTGAAAAAATCAACTTTGCTTGTGTACACCCAAAAAACGCCCGTGAAAATAAAATTTTGTTCAAAAAAATGATTAATGATTTGAAATATTTTTTTTGATTATGTTCAACCAGTCGTATACAGGCAATATGTGGTTTACTTGTTCAAAAAGCATGGGAAGAAGATGGAGAAGATAAGGATACAATACCGATCCGGAGGCATACTTATTGATGAATGCAACCTTTAGCATAGAAGCTGCCCACAACAATAAACTCAACAATATCATGGATTTTATGACCGATAATACGGCGCCTGCAAGATTGTCTATACGGCCTATAATGGTATAGTTAAGCAAGTGTTTTATTTTTAGCATGCTCCAGTATATGGCAATGTATACAATAAGAAAAGTCAGCGCAAAAGATACCAATGCAACCACCCGAAAAGATGAGGTGAAGTAGTCAGTCAGTATAGTGGCGACAACACTCATCAGTTTTACAGCAGCTACTACAGCTGTAAAGAATGCCACAAAAGAAAATAATGTATTTAGTAATCCTTTGTTGTAGCCTCTGTAGGCGGAATATGCAAGCAGTAGGCTTAATACCAGATCCAGAGCATTCAAGGGTAAGTTATGCGAGAAGTTTTTTTACTAATTCTGAAATTAATTTTCCGTCTGCTTGCCCTGCTAATTCTTTGGTAGCTATACCCATCACTTTGCCCATATCAGCAGTAGTTTTAGCTCCGGTTTTTGTAATGATGTCTTTAATTTTTGAAGTTAGTTCTTCCTCACTTAGAGGTTTGGGTAAGTATCTTTCTATCACGGCCAGTTCTGCCAATTCTTTTTCTTCTAAATCCTTACGCCCTTCTTTTTGATATACTTCTGCCGATTCTTTACGTTGTTTGGCAGCTTTCATAAGCAGTTTCATTTCAGCATCTTTGCTAAGTTGTTCTTTGGCACCTTTTTCCGTTTCTGCCAGTAATATTAAGGACTTTATAGAACGCAATGCCAAAAGTTCTGATTGATTTTTGGCTAACATTGCTTTTTTTATATCGGCTTCTATTTGTTCTTTTAAGGTCATAGTCTGCAGTGGTTTATTATTGAATATAACTGCAAATTATACATTCATAAATTTATTTTTGAAATAAAGTTTAATTTTCTTCTCTCAAAAATAGTTTCTTTCACTATAAATCTCCTCTACCTTTTTACTGATTGATGGTTCGAAAATAACACTCATCAAAATTAATTAATTATGTTTTGATTCTTTCATCAGTTAACACTTCTCCAAAGTAATGTGAATACAAGTGTATATTTTTTGGTTTGTAAGTTGAAATGTCTTGTGCTGAAAAAGTTCGAGTGGACCTGCGCGAGGGATGGGAGCCATGGCCGGCACGGCCAGTGCGGAGCTTTAGCGGAGCACCGAAGCGATAGCGGAGTGGCGGACAGCCCGGCCCCGCAG
>JANWYS010000103.1 GCA_025054875.1 Cytophagaceae bacterium
GGAGCTTTAGCGGAGCACCGAAGCGATAGCGGAGTGGCGGACAGCCCGCCCCCGCAGGGGCGCGCCCTACATAAAAAACATCTCGTCACACTTTTTGGGACAGTATCTTTTTGGGACAGTATCTTGGGGATACTACCATAGCGATTCTTAACTATGCATTCATTACGAAAGG
Source organism: Cytophagaceae bacterium (assembly GCA_025054875.1). Classification (GTDB taxonomy): domain Bacteria; phylum Bacteroidota; class Bacteroidia; order Cytophagales; family Cytophagaceae; genus JANWYS01. Next base: position 173 of record JANWYS010000103.1, read on the forward strand.
CTTTTGATTGAGGCAGTATGAGATTATGACTATAGAAATTCTATTATTTTTTAACTACGTTGATGTAAAAATAGTCTGTGGCAATTTTGATGTCTTGTGTTCCTACATTTCGCAAGACAGACTTTTTGATTTGATGGGTGGGGTATAAGCGTATGCGCTCGTAGGGTGAGATGAATACATCAATCGGCATAATGAAATCGGGCGGAGTATTTTCCCATTTGTATGTGATTTCTAAATCAGCACCGATTTTTTTTGTGGAATAGCATAATGTTGGAGGGTTTTTTTGTTTTAGATAATAATCAAAAAACCAGGCATAGTCGGTACCGGTCTTTTTGCTAATATAAAACACGATGTGAGTTGTGGTTACGATAGAATATTTTAAGTCGAGTTGCATGTTGAGCAATAGGTCAAACCAAATCGAGTCGTTGGCTATCACGCTTCGCAAGGTATGCAACATCCAGGCACCTTTGTAGTATATGTCGTTGCTTTCATGATTCACGTAATTTACGTTGAGAGGCCCAAGCATAGGAGTATCGTTTTTTATTTTGTTCCTGTGTGCCACCAAATACGCTACGGCATTCTGATAGCCATACATACATTCAATAATGAGAGCTTCGGCGTATGTAGTGAAGGATTCGTGTATCCACATTTCGGCATGGTCAGCTACGGATAGGTTGTTGCCCCACCACTCATGGCCGGTTTCGTGCACAATGATATAGTCGAGCACACCCATCATATTGTTCACATAATTATTCCCGTAGGCAATGGCGCTTTGATGTTCCATGCCCCAGTATGGAGTTTCTACCAGTGCGTATCCATCCTTTTCAAAAGGATATCTGCCAAAGAGTACTTCATAACAGGTTAAGATTTTTTTTACCTGACTAAAGTGGCGCAGTGCTTTATCGCGATTGTATTCGAGTATATAGTAGTCAATTTTCAGGGAGGATTTGTCAGAACGGGTCAGAGAATCGGTCAGGGTAGTGTATATGCCGATGTTGAGCGTAACATTGTAGTTGTTTATGGGGTAATGTGTAAACCACTCGTAGGTACTATACTGGAGGCTTTCAGCACGTACGGAACGCAAGGTGCCATTGGAGATGCATTGTAGGTATGCAGGTACGGTGAAAGCCATGCGCATACTATCGGGTTCATCAGAAAGATGGTCTTTACAGGGCCACCAAAGGCTGGCACCGATACCTTCACAAGCTACTCCCACCCATGGGTTACCTTTAGCATCTTTACTCCACACAAATCCACCTTCCCAGGGTGGCTTCTCGGCTATCTTAGGTGCTCCACTATAGTATATGCGAAGTGTCTTTTTATTGCCGACCTCTATGGCTTTTGTCATGTATACAAATGTGGCGTTGCTATCTCTTGTGAATTTCAATTTTTGATAGTCCATCATTATGCTGTCAATGACCATGTTTGCAAACAGGTCTATTTGCATTTCGTTAAAGTTGGCAGTAGCTATAAAACTAATGTCGTTATAACCGGAAATTTTTTTATTGTTGATATCAATTTTTAGGTTAAGGTCATAGAAAAACACGTCATAACAAGAACGAAGGGGAGATAAAGCTCCTCGCAAGTAATCGTATTTTGAGAAAACTTTTTTTTGAGCTGGAAGGAGTAAGGTCTGAAATATCAATGAAACGGTTAAGAGTATACGCATAGCAAAAAAATCATTTTCGAACCAAACTGAGGAGCTCTTTCTGTACGCCCCAGTCTTTAGCAAGTTTCAGCATACTCATAGCCTCTATCTCAGTAACGTATCCTTTGGAGTTGGCATTTTCCCAAACAGATTTTATGAAGTATAACCGTGTGTCTTGGTCATATTTAGTTACCTCATTTTTAAAATACTCGCGGGCTCTCTCAAAAGAAGTGAGCGGGTCTTGATTTACAAAGTCAAAAGCCCACTGCAATTCATCTTTTGCATTAAGTTTTTCTGCGTCATCTTCCAGCATTTTCCTCTCTTCCTCATCCAGGCCGTGATAGTTGAAGATGATTAGCTTGAGAAGCAGAAAAGCTTTCTTTTGTTCGTTGTTCATCAGTAGTAGATCCGCCGTTTTCATACAAATATAGCATTTATAGTGTCTCAGACTATAAAAAATGCCCGTGTTATGTGGTCTGCAATCAACATTCCTTCTTTTGTGAGTCTGTAAACATTTTCATCAAAGCTAATCATTTTTTCTGACATAAATTCTTCTATTTTCTTTTTGTTGATAAGTTCAAAGTGTATGCCAAATTTTTTTGTTATTTCGTTTGCGTCAATCCCCCACTTGGTCCTTAAACGGGTAAGAATATAATCGTTGTACTTGGAAGTATTGGTACAGAGTTCGATCTGAGCAGGTATGATGTGTTGCTTAACCTGACGTATGTAAAGTTCATTATTGGCTATATTATATTGACGGGAATGAAGATTATAAGAATGAGCGGATGGCCCCACTCCCAGATATGGCCTATCAAGCCAGTAGTTACTGTTGTGCTTTGATATGTAATGAGGTTTAGCATAGTTGGATATTTCATATTGTTCATAATGTTGTTGCAATAGAGTATTCTGAATCAAGACAAATTGCTCGGCTTGAAAGGTATCGTCTGCAGCAGATATTTTCCCGGAATGCAACCATCGGCCAAAAACAGTGTCAGGCTCTATAGTAAGGCAATATGCTGAGATATGTTGGACATTTAGCTCTAAAGCTGAACGTAGAGATTGCTGCAGTTTATTGTGATTTTTTTCGAGTGGTATCCCATAGATAAGGTCAATACTGATGTTTTGAAAGCCGGCATCCTGAGCCATGCCCACTGATTGATAATTTTGTTTTGAAGTATGTATCCTGTTCAGATATTTGAGCTCATCATCATGAAATGACTGTACACCGATGCTCAAGCGGTTGATGTCATAGTTTTTCCATAAGGAAAGTTTTTCTTTAGTTATGTCGTCGGGATTGGCTTCTAATGTAATTTCCGCTTGAGGCAAGAGTTTAAAGTTTTTGTGAATGGCATTGAACAATACATCCATATGGTGTTTTTTTAGCAGCGATGGTGTGCCACCACCCAAATAAACCGTTTCGATTTCAGGTGAGGGTAGATAATTTTTTTGTAAAAACATTTCTTCAGCAATACATTCTACCAAAGCATCAATGCTATGCAATGAGGTAGAAAAATGGAAGTCACAATAGTGGCAGGCAACACTGCAAAAGGGAATATGTATGTACAATCCAGCCAATGCCAAAGAGTGTTGTGTTGATTAAGAAATGAAATAAAAAATAAATGTATCCAGGAACAAATTACTAATCATAAATGAGCAAAATACTTTTGGTAAAGTACTTACCATCCGCCCCATGAGCCGCTGGCGCCACCACCAAAAACGGTAGCACCGGAATTGGGATAAGCAAAAGTTCCGGTTCCTTTCTTAAAATTTTCATAATTGCTTTTGGCATATTTCAGGTTGCTCATAAGCATTATTGCTGAAACAAAACCAATATTTTTTGTACCATAGTGGTGTTTTTGGAGGGCGAAGTATTGCCATACGGGAATGGCAATGACCATGAGTAGTAAAACAACTAAAGTAATGATATAAATATGTGAGGGGTCGTCTTTTTTTAATTGCGCATCACTCAATTCTCCGGTAATGTGTTTGGTTATAGCATCAACAGCACTGTTGAAGCCTTCATAGAAATTACCTTTCCTGAAGTGAGGTTTCATATACAAGTCTTCAATTTTGTCTATGATTTCCGGAGGAAATTTTTTTTGAAAATCCGTCCCGGGTATTATGGCATATTTTCGGTCTTGATAGTCATAGAGTATAAAAAGACCATTGCTTCTCTGATTATGATTTTGCCAAGTATAGGCGAGTTGTTCACTATATAATTGTACATCTTGGCCAAGTAGTGATTTTATAGTAACGATAAAAATTTCTATTCCCAGTGAATCGTTTATTTTCTTCAGTTTATATTCTAACGCTTCAGTACGCTTACTATTATTTAAAATTCCGGCCAGGTCATTCACAAGCCTGTGAGGCTCAGGGCGGGCGATTACATGCTGACTGCGTGCGTTCATACAAGCAATCAAAGCCCCAAAAATGAGAATGTTTTTCATATGCACAACAAGAAAGAAGTTTTAATATACTACTAATTGATTTAAATAAAAAAGTACATGACATACATTACATTCAACCGTTTGAGAGATTACAACTTATGGTTTCTCTATGGCATTTTGTGCATTAGAAACAACTCATTGAAGAATGAGTAGAGTAATGCGTCTATTAAGTAAAATGGGATACACAAAAATAGTTGCCGGCACATGAGGTAATAAATCCGTGTGAAGAATATTTTCAACTTAACCGGCAAACCCTACGATTGTGTATAGATGTAATGAGGAGTTGTGTGCACAACCTCAACGTATCACTCTACATTGAGCATTTTCAGTATGCTCTTGCAAACAGCACTCTTCCCACGGAGGGTTTTCCGGAGTATATACACTTACCATTTTCTTTTTTAAAGTCCAAAGGTATACAGCGTATGGTAGCTTTAGTCTCTTCTTTTATTTTTTCTTCAGTTTCAGGAGAGCCATCCCAGTGTGCCAGTATGAAACCACCTTCGTTATCGAGTATTTTTTGAAATTGGCCATACGAATCACATATATGTGTGTGTTTCGAGCGAAAGTTCAAAGCCCTTTGATACAAGTTTTCTTGTATGGAAGAAAGCCATTGTGGCACGATATGGACAAGTTCAGAGAATGCTATGGATTTTTTTTCTTTTGTGTCTCGCCGGGCAATTTCGATGGTATTATTTTCCAGGTCACGCGGGCCGATAGCAATTCTCAATGGTACACCTTTGAGTTCATATTCAGCAAACTTGAACCCCGGGGTTTGCTTATCACTGTTGTCGTATTTTACGGTTATGTTTTTTTCTTCGAGTAGTTTCTTGATGTGTTGGGCTTTTTCTGAAATTGAGTTTAATTGTTCGGCGGTTTTGAATATAGGTACAATAACTACTTGTATAGGAGCAAGCAGAGGGGGTAATACTAATCCCTCATCGTCGGAATGGGCCATGATAAGGGCTCCCATGAGTCTTGTGCTTACCCCCCATGAAGTACCCCACACATATTCGAGGGTATTGTCTTTATTGGAGAATTTTACATCAAAAGCTTTAGCAAAATTTTGCCCGAGAAAGTGTGAGGTGCCGGCTTGCAGAGCTTTTCCGTCTTGCATGAGTGCTTCTATACAAAAAGTTTCTACGGCACCGGCAAATCGTTCGTTTTCGGTTTTACGTCCCTTTATTACGGGAAGGGCCATGTACTTTTCAGCGAATTCTGCATATACCTCAAGCATAGTAAGGGTTTCCTGCATGGCTTCATCTTGGGTGGCGTGAGCAGTGTGCCCTTCTTGCCACAGAAACTCTGCCGTGCGCAGAAATATGCGTGTGCGCATTTCCCATCGTACTACGTTAGCCCATTGATTAATAAGCAAGGGTAAATCACGGTAAGATTGTATCCACTTTTTATAGGTGCTCCATATCACGGCTTCGCTGGTGGGGCGCACTATAAGCTCTTCTTCAAGTTTTGCATCAGGGTCTACGATAAGTTGCCCTTTTTTGTATGGGTCGGTTTTTAGCCGGTAGTGAGTGACAACGGCACATTCTTTGGCAAAGCCTTCAGCATTTTTTTCTTCGGCTTCAAACAAGCTTTTCGGCACAAACACGGGGAAATACGCATTGCTGTGTCCGGTTTCTTTAAACTTTTTATCAAGGGCTTGCTGCATTTTTTCCCATATGGAGTATCCATAGGGCTTTATAACCATACAACCCCGTACATCGGAATGATCAGCCAAATCGGCTCTCTTTACCAGTTCATTGTACCACTCTGAGTAGTTTTCGCTTCGCTTGGGCAGGCCTTTGTTCATGCTTTCAAACTTAACTGTAAAAAAACTTGTTTTAATTTATGAATATTTGTGGCCAAATATAGGGTTGGCAGCAAATTTGTACTAATTTTAATAACTATTTGTCGTGTATTTCGTTAACCTCAATAAAAAAAACTATACTATGAAAAGACATATATTCGCTTTAGCTTCTGCGGTTGCAATGGCAATAGCTGGCTGTACCACACAGAGTAAAATGAGCCGTTTAGTCGAGAACGACGATATGTATTTTTCTAGCTCGGACAGGCAAAAAATTATAGCCGAAAATAAGGTTAACGAAACAGAAAAGTCCAGGCAATCTGCCACGCAGCCTGCAACTACAGCGGTACAGAGCAACCCTCAAAGGGTAGAAACGTACAGTTATTCATCACAAGATGTAGATTATTCCAGATATTCAAATGCCAATACCAACAGCAATTCAAACGGTAGCGATAATGTTACTTCAGGGGGAAATACATATATTACCAATAACTACTACGACAATGACGTTTTCTGGGGACGCACCAGAAAGCGTTGGTATACACCTTCGTACTTCGGAATGTTCTATTATTCATATAACCCGTGGTTCAACCCCATATGGACACCGGGGTGGGGTTTGAGCATAAGTTATTCAAATGTGTGGGGATGGAATACCGGGTGGGGATGGAGCAGTTGGTGCGGGTATTATACTCATTACTATCCCTTCGCAGCCGGATGGGGATGGTATGATCCGTTTTATGATCCTTTTTGGGTATATCGAGGATACTATTATCCATTGTATTATCCCGTGAGTCCATGGGCTTATAACTATTGGGGAGTATACAATTCAGGCTTTCAAAACGGCTATTACTATGGCAGCCAGGCAAACCAATCCGGTGGTATAAATCGTCCCTCCTCTCAATACGGACCTAGAACGAATAATCCGGGTAGGGCTTATGGTCGTATAGCACCTCGTGCTTCAGTCGCATTTCAATCGAATACAAATTCCTATGGCCCCAGAACTGCAAACCATACATCTACAGTTTCTTCCGCTAATCCGAACGGAAGGCCTATTATAGTCAACAAATACACCCAAACGAGTACTACACCCGATTCGTATAGCCGTCCAAATAACATTAACACCTCTAGCAGTAGCCAAACAACTAACAATTACAGCAGGCCCAGAGTGATATACAGCGGCAACTCATCCAATCATACATCAAACAATGTACAAAATCCTTACAGCCAAACCAACAATTCTAATCCTTACAACAACAATTCCGGCTACAGTACCCCTCGCTCCATGCCTTCATATAGTGGAAGCTCTTCGGGAGGTACGCGTAGCAATACCATGTCCGGAGGTGGCGGTAGCTGGGGGGGCGGCAGCCGCAGTAGCGGCGGCGGCACCAATTCCAAACCCAGAATACGTTAATGGAGGTATAAATTTTTTCAATAAGAATGAGTTGTGTTATGAATACTTTTGCAAAGTCATTTGCTTTTCTGTTAATTCTTATATCTGTATCTGTATATGCTCAAGTAGGCCAGATAGACCCGGCAGCGTACGGATATTATAAAGATGCTCTAAGGTTTTCACAATTATACTTTAAGGGAGGTACGGCAAGATATTTAGCATTGGGAGGGGCTGGAATAGCCTTAGGTGCAGACCCTGCCACAGCTTCCGTAAACCCGGCAGGATTAGGTCTATACCGGAAATCTGAATTTTCTTTTAGCCCCAACTTTGGTTTTTTGAACACCGAGTCAGACTATACAGGCAATCGTATGAAAGATAACCGTTCTTCTTTCAGCTTCTCCAATCTTAGTGCAGTCTTTTGCGGAGCTGTGGATGATTTCGTAGAGAAAGACTGGCGTGGAGGCACCTTTTCCATAAACTTCTCGCGTACCAACAATTTCAACAACCAGTTTTCTTACTCCGGCGTAAACCGGAATAATAGCATGGCTGATTATTTTTTGCAGCTAACAGAAAATACTTATTTCACAACCGATGGGCTTGATGAACAAAATCCCGATGGACAAACCGGCATTCTTGACTTGCAAGGCTTGGCCTACTGGACATGGCTTACTAACGCTTACATTGATAACAATGGCAAAACACGATACTACACTTTTATTCAAGACGAAACCGTACTTCAGGAAGAAACCGTAGTAAATACCGGAGCACAATATGAGTGGAACTTCGCTTTTGGCGGAAATTATAAAGACAAAATATACGTAGGCGCTTCCGTGAATGTACCCACGATTCGCTATACCAACGAGCGCACCTATTCAGAAAAAGTTGGCGCTATAGTATTAGGAAGTTTCAGAGAAAAACCCGATACCCTTGTTAGCTTCACTTACACCGACTACCTCAAAGTAACCGGAACAGGAATAAACGTAAAGTTTGGTTTCTTAATGAAAGCAACGGAAGCTTTTCGCCTTGGACTGACTTTGCAGTCGCCTACTTACTATGCTATGCGTGATAACTATAAAAGCGGGCTGACCACTCTGTTCGATGGCACACCCGTGCCATTGATTGGCGGCGGCACTTACGTACTAGAATCTTTCAGTGAAGAAACCATAAGTGGTGACTTTCGCTATTCCTTCATAGCTCCTATGCGGGCCGGCATTGGCGCATCATTATTCTCGGGAAAAGCCGGATTCGTGTCCGGTGAAATAGAATACATACCATACGGATTTTCTACTTTTAGCGCTAAGTCAGCAGGAAGCAGCGCATTTACTGCCGACAATAAAACAATAAAAAACATATATAAATCCGGATTGGCATATCGGATGGGGGGCGAAATCCGGTTTGATATATTTCGTCTGCGTGCTGGAGGCTCTTACCAACCCGACCCTACCGTTATTTCCGATGGAGTTAATAGATCTCTTTTGCAAATATGTGCCGGTGGAGGTATTAAGTTAGATGAAATGTATTTCGACATTGCTCTTGTCAACAGCAGAGTAAAAACTCTCTTTATCCCTTATATACTCAAAGATGCCAGCGAACCCAAAATAAATATTAAACATTCTGCAATAAATTTTGTAATCACCGCGGGATTTAATTTTTAAACGTTCATTCTGTAGATGTATTCAACTTTCATAAACTCCCTAAGCATAAGATTTTTCTGTTCAGTGTTGAAGCCAATAGATTTTACCTGTTAATCAGGAAGTATTATCCCTGTTTATCCTAATAAATCCGCAAGGTGATGGAAAACATTGCTGACGAATTTCTTGACAACGGTATTTTCTGTCGTAATGCATTAATATCTTACAGAGGCTCTGACAATGAGTTACGCATTAGCAGCAAAAAATAATGAAATGTTTTTCATATAGGGCGCGCCCCTGTGGGGCCGGGCTGTCCGCCACTCCGCTGTCGCTGCGGTGCTCCGCT
>JANWYS010000104.1 GCA_025054875.1 Cytophagaceae bacterium
TTCCGATCTGGTTTGAATGGAATAATCTTCTAAAATTTTAATAACTTGTTCTCGTGTAAAGTGTAGTTGTTCCATATTTTTGACTTTTTTTAGTTTTTAATCTAATTAATCTTTCAAAAAACAACTCACTTTACACACTTTTTGGGACAGTATCTGAATCCATTTCTTGTAATAGATGTGTAATAGAATTGTTGCTGTGAGAATTTCAATGAGTTGTTTCTGATATTTGTAACAGAAAATACAGCTATCAACTCATTCATCAGCAATAACTTCTTCTGTGGTTTTGTGAGTCCAAAATTTTTCTGCTGCACAAAGTGGATTCAAACCAACAAATAAAGCCGGCTTCTACCGGCTCTACATTTAATGGTTAACTACAGATCTTATATTTTTTCAAACACTAACCTTGCATGATCCATTATCTCTCTTTCAAAACAAACTCTGTTTGGGCGGACACGAAGCAATGCAAGTTGATGTCTGAATTCTTTATCTGTGATATATTTGGGAAGAAGTGATAAGTACCACAAGTATTTTTTGAAAGAAAACTTGTAGTAAAGTTTAGTCCACTCCTTGTTGGTTTGAATGTAATCTAACCGTCCGCTGCTGTAAAAAATTTTTTTGAAGTAAGGTGCAGCGCAGCGTATGATGTGCTCGTGCCCATAGGGAAGCCATGAGTCCGGATTATGTTTGGTAAGCAAAGCTACTATGTATTCGTCAGAATCTTTGGGAGCGTTTATGTCTATTTTTTCGTAAGGTATCATGTTTTTGCTAAACACCATGGATTGCATGTAAAAGCGTCCTCCTTTGGGCAAGAGGTTTGCTACATTTTTGAAGTAAGCATCATACACTTCATCTTGTCTTCCTTCTAAGTAATCTTTTACAGAAGCTACGTGTTCGAAACTTCCGAAGGCCGTTACAGCATCAAACATTCCAAAATCTTCGGGCTTTACATAACGTGCGTCTTTCAGGTAGACTTCCAAACCATTTTTGCGGCAAGAGGCTACCTGTCCGCGAGACAGATTTACGCCTATTCCATTTGCTTTTACTACATCTTTCAAATGCTTCAGCCAACCTCCCCATCCGCATCCCAGGTCTAATACGCGAGTACCTTCCTTGATGCCGAGTTGCTCGCACACGAAATCATATTTTTTTCTTTGTGCCTGGTCCAGCGTGAGGCTGTAGTCGCCATTGTACATAGCGTTGCTGAAATGCGCAGTTTCTCCCAAACTGTAGCGGATTAACTTGTCGAGATTTGTATAGGTAAAATCCATTTCTTTGGATTTGTCCCAGTCATCTCTTAATGAAGTTCCCTCCCAGCCTTTGGGGATGTCTTTTATTTTTTTTTCGGTTTCTTCTTTGATCAGAGCTTCTTGGGTTTGCATAAATTTATGTGATTTAGTTTTCAGGTTTGTTCCTTAATATAGCAAGTTAATGCTATTTTTTACAAAGACAACAAGTTCTGCCATAATTAAAATGTAGTTGCCTGATTAGATTCAACGGTGTGATCAAAAGCATGAATGCACAGAACTCATAATAGTTTGGCTGCGCTTTTGTCGGCATACCACATCAACCGCCCGTTGGCAGGTTTTATGTGAGAGGCAGGGTATTTTTGCCATTGTCCTTCTTTATGTATTATCTCTCTCATTCGTTCTGCTTTATTCTCTCCTGTCACCATAAAGGCAATATTAGCGGCATGATTGGCAATATTTCCGGAAAGCGAGACACGTTTTTGCCCGCTGGTAGGGTGTGTTGCCACCACACAAATTTCTTGAGAATTGAACAGATGCATTTCATGCGGAAATATGGAGAGAGTGTGCCCGTCATCGCCCATGCCCAGCATCACGATGTCAAATACAGGAACACCATTAACCATGGGCACTATGCTTTTTATTTCTTCTGAATAGCGCATGGCTTCCTCATGAGGATCATTTTCTCCGATTATTCTATGTACGTTTTGCCAGGGTATGATGATGTGTGAGAGAAGATTATCAAAAGTCATTTTATAATTGCTATCGGCGTGGTCTGAGGGCACACAGCGCTCATCGCCCCAAAACAAATGAACGTTTTTCCAATTTATTTTATCATGATATTGCTCTGCAAGGTGTTTGAAGAGCAATTTAGGAGTGCTTCCTCCGGACAGTGCAATATAAACAGAGGTGTTCTTTTGCCGGATGAACTGCTCTAAATATTTGGCAAATTCTGTTGCTACATCTTCAGCTGTATCGTAAATGTGAAGGCTCATTGCAGGAATATATGGTTAACAAGTGTCAAGGAAGTTTTTCGATTTTTGCATCTACTATGCCATAGGCTACCGACTCATCAGCCGACATCCAGTAATCTCTGTTGAAATCATTCATTATTTTTTCAACGGGTTGTCCGCAGTTTGCGGCTAAGATTTCAGCTCCTAATTTTTTGAGTTTAATAATTTCATTCATTTGTATTTCGATATCAGAAGCTTGCCCTCCGGCACCTCCACTGGGTTGGTGAATCATGACACGTGCATGAGGCAGTACAAATCTTTTTCCTTTAGCGCCGGCAGACAAGATTATAGACCCCATGGATGCGGCCAGGCCGGCGCAGATGGTAGATACAGGGCTGGATATAGCCTTCATCGTGTCATAAATGGCAAATCCGGAAGTCACGATTCCGCCGGGGCTGTTAATGATGAGCTGAATTTCCTTACCGGGATTGCTTAATTCCAGAAATAACAATCGGTCAATAACATATTTTGCAGAGTCATCGTCAACTTGCCCCCATAGAAAAACTTTTCTTTCGCTAAGAATTTTTGAGTCTATGTTGTCTTGCAATCTTGTGTATTCCATACAGCAAAAAATTATAACTCGCAAAATTTATCTTCATCTGTTAGGTTTTTACAAGGATAGCGCCACGTTAGTTTTTCATCGGCCATGAGCTTATCGGCAGCGCTTGGGCCCCAGGTGCCGGCGGGATATCCGTATAATTTCACATGAGGATTGCTTTCCCACTCCTGCAATATGGGGTCGCAAAATTCCCAGGCTGCTTCAACGGCATCGCCCCTTGCGTACAATGTTGAGTCGCCTTGTATGGCATCAAGCAGCAACCGCTCGTAAGCCTCGGGCACGTACGCATCCGTTAGGTCGGAATAGTGAAAGTCCATGTTTACGGTTTTTACATTAAATCCTGCTCCGGGAATTTTCATTCCGAATTTCAGCAAAATACCTTCATCAGGTTGAATACGAATGATGAGCTCGTTGTTCATTTTTTGTATATTCTCATTGTATGCAAAAAGATGATGAGGGGTATTTTTGAAATGAACCACTATCTCGGTAACCCTTGTGGGCAGCTTCTTTCCGGTGCGTATATAAAATGGTACACCTGCCCAACGCCAATTGTCAATGTAAAATTTCATGGCCACATAAGTTTCTGTTTTGGAGTTCGGATTCACCCCTTCTTCCTCACGATATCCTTTTATTCTCTCACCTTTTATAGTGGAAGAAGTGTATTGGCCACGCACAACATTGTGATGAATGTCTTCCTTAGTCATTGGCCTTAATGACTGAAATACTTTCACTATTTCGTTGCGTATAGCATTAGAACTGGCAACTACAGGGGGTTCCATGGCAGTAATGGCCATTACCATGAGCAAGTGGTTTTGCACCATATCGCGCAGCGCTCCTGAAGTTTCGTAATAACCTCCTCTTTTTTCCACTCCTACCAATTCTGCGGCAGTAATCTCAATGTGCTGTACATAATTCCTATTCCACAAGGGTTCGAATATGCCGTTGGAAAATCTTGTCACCAGGAGGTTCTGCACGGTCTCTTTTCCCAGATAATGGTCTATACGATATATTTGGTCTTCTTTAAAACAGGTAAGCAATTTTTTATTGAGTTCTCTGGCTGTTGCCAGGCTATATCCAAAAGGTTTCTCTACAATAAGCCTGCGCCAACTCCTGGACTGGTCAGACAACCCGTGAGCAGCCAGATTTCGCGGAATGATTTCATATAAACTCGGCGGTGTTGAGAGGTAAAATATGTAATTACCCTCTGTGTTATATTTTTGGTCTACCTCTTCAAGCCTTGATTTTAACTTGGCATAGTCGGGTTCGCTCTGCGTGTCTATCGAAATGTAGTGTATCTTGTCTGCAAATGCTTTGAGGCCTTCTTTGTCGGAATCCGGTACTTTTTTGGTGAGCTCTTTGTTTTCAAAAACTACTTTATTTCTGAATTCTTCATCGTTCATAGCTGTGCGGCTCACGCCAAGAACAGCGAAATTTTTCGGCAAAAAATTTCCTTTAAATAAGTGGTATACCGCAGGAATTAACTTTCGAAAGGTAAGGTCACCGGAAGCTCCAAATATCACTAATATTGAATTGTCTGTTTTCTTCATCATTACTTAGGTTTGGTGGTTTGTGACAGTAATTATATAAATAAGAAATCAGATATTGAAATTTTGTATTGTCATTTTTTGAATTCAGGGTGTTGTAACTGAGAAATAATTGCTGCATCGGACGAAAGTAGTGTGGATAAAGCATCACAGAGCTATGGGATTGAAACATGCATAACATACCGGACTTTGCGTAATGTTGAATAGACAAGCAAGAAAATGTTTCAGACAGGTAGTTTTTTTTACAGGGCGTGCCCCGCCGCCTCTTGCGCACAATGCTACGCTGCGGCGGGTCGGGCTTTACGCTTCAATGTTTTTGCCCACCGCACATATCCGCGCAGCAAAAAGGATTTCCGCTTCAATCCCTCACGCAGTATGCATGATGCTGATATTTCCATATCATTCTCATTGCGTATGCATTTGCATGATGCCATTTTATCTCATTTATACAATAGAATTGTTACGGTAAGAATTTCAATAAGTTGTTTCTGATGCATTGCAACAGAAAACACAGCAAATAAGCGATTGTCATCAATGATGTATATTGATTTGTAAGTACAAAATTTTTACTACCGCATACCAAGCGTTTATAGGAATATTGCATTCTTGCCCATGAAGGTAAAAAATACTGTGACGCTCTTAAATTTGGTTGTTTATTCTTTTGTATACATAAAACGGATTAATACCCTTTTGTCAGCGAGCAGATGACGGTGCGCCGGGAGTTTTTGTATAGCAATTTTTTGAACAATATTTCTCAGAACAACCATCTGAAAAAGAGAAACAATGTACCGGAAGTGACCACACATACGGGAAATGTGAGTATCCATGCTATGGCTATGCTTTTAAGAGTAGAGGGTTGCAGATTGGTCATGCCTTTGTTTGCTACCATACTTCCTGCAATGCCGGAAGACAATACCTGAGTGGTGCTGACGGGGAGTTTCATGATGAATGTAGAAAAGGCTATCGTGCTTGCGGCGGCCATTTCGGCGCATGCGCCTTGCGAGTAAGTGAGATGTTCTTTACCTATTTTTTCGCCAATAGTTACTACTATTCTTTTCCATCCTACCATTGTTCCTATACCGAGAGATAGAGAGATCATCAACACTACCCAATCCGGAGCATAGTCTGTATGCTTGCGTAGTTCTTTGATTTCTTCGAGCAAAGTTTGTTTGTCTTCCATGGTAAGCGATATAAAATCCTCATCTTTGAGGAGTTTGTCGGTTTCTTTAGAAATAATGAGAATGTTTTTGCGTACTTCAAAACGGTCTTTGTCTACTATCTTTTCAAAATTTTCTTTCGATGAAAAAATAGAAGCAAGCTTTTGAACTTCAGAATTAATGTTACTTACCTTTAAACTATCGTAGTAGGAAAGTTTAGTTTGGTCTATTTTGCGTAGATGTTGACTCACTATCTCAAAATGGTTTTTCAAGTCGGAAGGGTCTTTAGTATCATCAAGAGCATAGTAGGTGGGTAAAATACCGATTAAAATGAGCATTACTAATCCTACGCCTTTCTGGCCATCGTTGGAGCCGTGCGAGAAGCTGACGCCCGTGCAGGTGAGTATGAGTATACCGCGTATCCACCAGGGCGGAGGGGTTTTGCCTTCAGGTTGCTTAAACAATTTTTCATTAGGGACAAAAGTTTTCAACAAAAACATCAGGATAACAGTGAGCCCAAATCCACACACGGGTGAGAGTAGCAAGGATAAGCCTACTTCGGAAGCTTTGCTCCAATCAACAGCCGCCCCACCTGATCCGGGAAGTAAGGAATATGCTACTCCCACACCTATGATAGATGCGATGAGCGTGTGTGAACTGGAACAGGGAATTCCGAACCACCAGGTGCCCAGATTCCAAAGTACCGCAGTAAGCAACATGGCCAACACCATACCTATACTATGATAAACGTTTTGGTCTATGAGAGATTCTACCGGAAGAAGGTTTACAATGCCCATGGCCACAGCTATGCCTCCGGAAAACACGCCAACAAAGTTGCATATTCCGGACCACATCACAGCTACGCCCGGTTTCAAGGAGTGGGTGTATATTACAGTAGCAACTGCATTGGCAGTGTCGTGAAAGCCATTTACAAACTCAAAGCCACATGCTATAAGGATACACAATACAAGTAAAAACCCGGTAAAAAAATCTAATTGTTGAAAAGCTTCCATACAATAAGTAAAAGGTTAAAAATGAAATCGTCAAAAAACGGTTCAATTAATGAACTAAACTTTAATAAAGTGACAAAAACCGTGTTATGAAATTGTAATTAAAAATTATAATGATGTGTAGAGCGGGGCCTGCTTACACATCCCAAATGGTGCTTCGTTGTTTGCGCAAGTATTTATGAATGTTGAGTAAAAAAGCCAATGTTAAGTAAACAATTACCGGAGATCCGAAAGTTATGAATGAGGTATAAATGAAAAACATTCTGATAGCAGAAGTAGCCACACCCAGTTTTTCTCCCAAAAACGTACATACTCCAAAAGCTTTTTGGTCAAGCATGTATCGTATATACTTCATAGGCTTACTATTTTCAAATTTATCACAAATTTAATGAAATTTACGTGCGTTTGTTTGGAAGCTGTTAAAAAAAATATTAAAAAATTGGGTTAATTAAAATTATACGTATAATTTCGCCCACAAGAAAATTTAAACACTTTTCACTATGAACCTTAAAAAAGCCATTTCCACCCTTCCATTAGCTGCTTTGATAATCGCAGTAGCTTGTAACAAGGCATATACACCCAATGTTACGGTTGTACCTAATCCACTTGAAGTACATGGAGACAGTGTAGCTTTTGACGTTACAGGTACTTTACCACTAAAAAAACTGAAAAAGAAAAGAGTGTATACCGTGGAGGGTACATATAAATATGGGGACCAAAAAATTAAAGTAGGTGAATTAGAGTACAAAGGCACAGAGTTCCCTAAAGCGAAAACAGAGGCTCCTACTTTATCCCGCCGTTTTTCATTTGCCTATAAACCTGAAATAGGCAATGGTGATTTAGTAGTAGTAGGAACCAACTATAACCTTGACAAAACAAAAGGTAAATCCTCTCCGGAATTTACAATAGCTAAAGGCTTAATCACAACATCAAGATTGGTACAAAACTACTACCACGTAGCTTACGCTCACCATGGATATAACGATCAGGAAGAGCTTATTCCTACAAACGTTGTTTTCTACTTCGAGCAAGGAAAATCAAAACTACGCAAAAGTGAAATGCAAGGTGAACAAGGAAAATTCTTAGACGCCTTCATAGCACAAAAGAACGTAACACGCACAGTGAGCATTATAGGTACACACTCTCCTGAAGGTACCGAGCGCAAAAATGCCCAATTGGCGGATGAGCGTGCTAAAGTAATAGAAAAATACTACAAAGAGAGAATGAAAGTATTCAATCAAAAAAATTGGATTGACTCGATTAAATTCGTTACTAAAGGTATCATTTTAGATTGGGAACCTCTTCGTAAGGAATTGGCAAAAGGAAGTTCTCTGACATCAGAAGAAAAAAACCAAATCAATAACATTATCAATGGCAGTGGTTCTTTCGAGAGCAAAGAAGCTCAGCTTCAAAAATTACCTCTCTATAAAAAACTGTTTAAAGAAGTTTATCCAAAATTGAGAAACGCAAAAACAGAGATTTTAACTGTAAAACCTAAAAAATCAAAAGCAGAAATATCATTGCTTGCAAAACAAATAACAGAAGGGAAAGCAAATCTTGATGCTTTATCTGAAGAAGAACTCCTTTACGCTGCCACTCTTACCCCTATTCTACGCGAGAAAGAAGCTATATACAAAGAGGCTGTGAAAAAAAGCGGAAGCTGGGTAGCAAACAACAACCTTGGCGCTGTGTATTTGGATATGGCCAAAAGAGAAATAGACCAAAACCAACGTCTGAAACTTGCTGATATGGCGGCCAACGCTTTAAACATGTCTTTAAACCGTAAGGATAATCCTGAAGCACACTGCAACTTAGCAGCAGTACATCTGATGAAGGGTGTTCGCACATCTGCTCAGGATGAAATAAATAAGGCCATGAACGGAGCTTCTGATGACCTTAAAAAAGGATTGATGGCAATGCAAGGGGTATTGGATATTAAGAATGGAAAATACGACATGGCGGTTCAGAATTTATCCAAATCCGGAGATTCAACTGTGGTGTTGTTCAACCTGGCATTAGCTAATCTGCTTAAAAAAGATTTTAACGCAGCTAAAGGAGGCTTTAATACTGTAGTATCCAGAGAATCTAACAATGCTTGGGGGTATTACCTGCTGGCTGTTACTGCTGCACGTCAGCAAGATGAAACAGGTGTGGTTAGCAACTTGAAAAAAGCAGTATCTTACAATAAGTCATTGGTAGATAAAGCTCTCGGAGATATGGAATTTTTCAACTACTGGAATTCAGAAAATTTCAGAAATGCACTTAAATAGATAGAAAACAGAAATAATACATGAAAAACCGACACCAAAAGTGTCGGTTTTTTTGTTTTGTTTATCCGCTGTATTAGCAAAAATTTTTCGTATTTAACCCGGATTCTGCATGGGCTAACTATTGGTCAAACCAAGACACTGGCCATTGTAAGAGAGTATTTTTAAAGTGCAATAACGTTTTGGTTTCACCTTGCAATGGCTTCTTGGGGCGCATGGTTATGTTTGTTTTTCCAGGTAGCTTTGAGGCTTTGCCTAATCATCATTTGTCAATGAAAACATCCATATAAGCTCCGAACCTAAGGCTGAACTTTTTTCTCTAAACCTGAATCTGAGTTCATGGTAGTATCCCAAAAAGTGTGTATGAAGTGTA
>JANWYS010000105.1 GCA_025054875.1 Cytophagaceae bacterium
AGCGCAACGCCAATCATAAGAATTAGTTTTTCCCATTTAGCTACTTGCGCGTGCATTGAATTTCTGCTTTTCATATTACCAATGTAGCATTTTTTTTTACTAAAACAAATTCGAACATAGAATCATCAGTATACTATCTCGTTATGAATTTTAAGGTTGTAGAAAAGCCTTTTCTATTCAGAATACATAAAAGAGATTTGGTAATTGTAGTAAAGGAGTTTATGTTTACACGTATTCCGCATGGGCAAATCAATAGTCAATTACTAACTTGACCAATAGTTCGCTCACGCGGAATCCGGGTAAATTCATCATAGATGAGCCATTTGCAGTGCACAGATAGAAAGTAGACCTTCATTCATACAACATATTCGTAGGCTGCCCGTGATATTTTTTATTTAGCATTTGACTGTGAAACTCAAAGTCTATATATTGCCCGAAAAAAACGAATAGTCTATGCAATTGATAAGTGTACTTTTAATCATAATAGGATTCATAGTAGGAGTGTATGGCGGTGTGATGTTATCACTACCAGGTGCCGTGTTGACGAGCGAGGGAGAAATCAATCAATCCAAACTTATGAAATTCACCCTGGTAGTGTGCGTAGGAGTACTGATGTGCCTTGCAGGCTTTATCGGTTATTTCCCGCTAAGAGGAGATGTACCTTATTTCATGAATTTTTATCTGTAGAAGATAAATACATTAGTATTTTATCAGCTTTATTTTTTCCAACTGTTTCAGCAAGCTCATCGTAGCTTGCTTTTTTTATTCTGCTTATAGTTTTAAATTTTCTAAGTAGTTTTTCTATAGTAGCCTGGCCGACATCGGGTATATCTTCGAGCATGGTTTTCAATCCGGACTTAGTGCGTTTTTTTCTGTGGTGAGTTATGCCAAATCTATGTGCCTCGTCACGCATATGTTGAATGATTTTTAAAGATTCTGATTTTTTATCGAGATATATCGGAATATCGTCGCCCGGAAAAAAAAGCTCCTCCAGATTTTTTGCTATACCCAGTATAGGAATCCTGCCATAGAGGCCCAGTTGCTTCAATGCATCACATGCGGAGTTAAGTTGTCCTTTGCCACCATCAACGATGATAAGTTTAGGCAGAGGTTTATTTTCTTCAAGGAGTCGCTTGTAGCGTCGGGTGATCACTTCGTACATAGTTGCAAAATCATTGGGTCCGGTCACGGTTTTCACATTATAATGGCGGTATTCTTTTTTTGCAGGCTTGCCATTGAGGAAGCACACCATAGCCGACACAGCGTTTGTGCCTTGAAGGTTGGAGTTGTCAAAGCATTCTATGTGATCCGGCAAATCAGGTAGTTTTAAATCTTGCTGAAGTTTTCTCAATACGCGTAAGGTTCCGGTTTCACGCTCCTGTGCCTGACGCATGGCGTCAATTTTGTACAAGCAATTTTTCAGTGCCATGTCTACAAGCTTTTTTTTATCGCCTCGTTGTGGCGTACTGATTTCAAATGTACTTCCGGGTAAATCTATAGGAAGATTCGTAACAACTTCCGGCGCAGCGCTGGCATAAAGCTCTCTGAGGTTTACAATGGCGTGTGCCAGTATATCTTCATCGGGTTCTTCGAGTTTTTTCTTAACGCTCATGGTTTTGCTTTGCAGCAAAACACCATTCACTACTTTTGAATAGTGCACCGCAGCATGGCTATCGTCGCCGGCAATGCATATCACATCCAGGTCTGCAATATCCGGACTTACCAGGATGTTGTTTTTATGAAATTTTTCCAGCAGATCAAGGCGTTCTTTATACTCTTGCGCTTTTTCAAATTCAAGTTTTGAAGCCGCAATCTCAATTGCTTCCTTAAAGTATTTTCTGGCAAAATTTACATTGCCTCGCAACAATTGTTGCGCTTGTTTTATCTTTTCATTGTAATCACTTTCGCTCTCTAAGCCTTCACAAGGGGCTTTGCAATTGCCAATATGATATTCCAAACACATTTTTATTTTTTTTTCTCTTATATTTTTTTCCGATAACACATAAGAGCATGTGCGAAGTTGAAATATCTTTTGTATCACGTCTATCATAGTTTCCATAGCTTTTACACTGGTGTAGGGGCCGAAGCAAAAACCTTTGTGAAGTTCAGGCCTCCTGGTTTTCAATAGTTTGGGGAACCGTTCGTTTGTAACGACGATGTATGGATAAGATTTATCATCAACAAGTTTTATGTTGTATTTAGGCTTAAATTGTTTGATCAATGAATTTTCGAGCAATAGTGCATCAAATTCCGTTTGTACAATGATGTACTCTATACGGTGAATGAGCGATACTAATTTTTGTGTTTTTACATCTAATGCATCCGTGCGATTAAAATAGCTGGTAACTCTCTTTTTGATATCTTTTGCTTTGCCTACATAGATGAGTTCATTGTTTTTATTGAAATACTTATAAATACCCGGTGCTTCGGGAAGCTCAGTCAGAACATTTTTAAGTTCTTCTCTCATAAACATGCTACTGTTCTACTATGCAACCATCTTTTATACGTACGATCCGGTCGGTCATATTGGCAATGTCGTTTTCGTGCGTGACGATAATCATCGTGATGCGATTGTTTCTGTTAATATCTCTCATAAGCTGCATCACATCGAGAGAGGTTTTGGAGTCTAAGGCTCCTGTGGGTTCATCGGCAAGTATCACTTTTGGGTTGGTAATGAGTGCGCGGGCAATGGCCACTCTTTGTTTTTGTCCTCCGGAAAGTTCGGAAGGCAAATGTTCTGCTCGGTCTGACAAACCTACTTTGTCCAAATACTCCATTGCAAATTTGTTTCTGATTTTGCGCGGCACATTTTGATAATACAGCGGCAGAGCCACATTCTCCATAGCATTTTTGAACGAAATCAGGTTGAAAGATTGAAAAACAAAACCCAAAAACCGGTTACGATAATGAGCTGCTTGGTTTTGAGATAAATTTTTTATAAGAGTGTTGTTTAAATAATACTCTCCATCATCGTACGAATCTAAAATACCTAATATGTTGAGCAACGTAGATTTCCCTGAACCCGACGTTCCCATTATAGAGATCATTTCACCCTCATCTATGCGCAGATTTATACCTTTGAGCACATGCAGGCTATGATGCTCCATATGGTAGTATTTATGTATATTTCTCAGCGTGATCATTTCATTACTTTGGTAAATATAATCTTTGCGTAAGCACAAGTAAAATACCCCGACATTTGTCGTTGGTATATATAAAGTGTAATTTCAAAACATGAAAACTTTGCGATTAGTTTTAGGGAATCTTTACCTGTTATTACATATCCCCTTTACCACTGCATTAGCTCAAAAACTTTTTAATCTGGAACAATGCATTGAATATGCATTGCAACACAACATACAAATAAAACAAGCGGAGATAGCATCTGGCATAGCAGCAGAAAACAAAACACAAAGCCGTGCATCGCAACTGCCCGTACTGAATGCAAGTGCTACTCACAATTATAACTATGGAAGAAACGTTGACCCTTTTACCAATCAGTTTACCACAAGTAGTATCCAATCCAATAATTATTCTCTCACAGGAAGCATGGTCTTGTTTAACGGTTTTCAGACACGAAACAACATAAAGATGAATCATTACGAACATCAGGCCGGATTAAACCAGATACAATCGGCAAAAGATAATGTCACCCTGTCTGTGATAACTTCGTATCTGAATGTGTTGTATGCGCACGAATCGCTGAAAGCAGCTCAAGCCCAGTTAGAGCTGACCGAAGGACTTTTACAGAGAACAAAAAAATTAGTTGCTTCCGGCATAATGAGCGAATATTCCGTACTGGAAACAGAGGCACAACTGTACAGAGAGCGAGTGGCTGTAGTGAACTGCGAAAATCAGCTTCAGCTGGCCTATCTGGATTTGCGCCAAACTATGGATATGCCCGCTGAAGATAGCCTTCGCATCGTAATACCTGAAAACACTGCCTTTCCGGATATTTCATCAATAGGTGGTCCTAAAGAAATATATGAAACAGCTGTCAAAAATGTTCCTGAAATAAAATATTACGAAATGAAAAAAATGAGCGCCGTAGCTGCCTGGCAACAGTCTAAAGGGCGCATGTCGCCCAGATTGAGCTTGAATGCTTCTTTGAGCACATTATACTCCACTTCTGCCAGACAGATTACAGGAGCGCAGATCAACGGCTATAACATTATAGGAATTACTCAAAATTCATCCGACACAGTGCTCGCACCCAACCGTGAATTTTTGTACTCCATAAAACCTTACCAAGCACAGCTTCGTGACAATTATAACCGCTTCATCGGACTTTCTCTATCCATACCCATATTAAACGGATGGCAAACCCGAACCAACATTGCCAAAGCCAAACTGTCTCTCATAAATGCCGAGCATGACATCATGCTAAGTAAGCGCACGTTAGAAAAAAATATTTACAATGCTCACGCCAATGCGGTGGCTGCCTTTGCAGCATACAAGGCAGCTGAAAAATCCCTGCAAAGCATGCAATTGCTCAGGCAGATTACAGAACGCAGGGTAGAAAGCGGAATTGCGACTGCTCATGAACTCAGTGAAGTAAAAACCAAACTATTTGCCGCTGAAACTGAATTCCTCAAATCTAAATATGATTACCTTCTCAAAATAAAATGGATTGATTATTACAAGGGTGTGCCCATACGGTTATAAAAAATCCCGCCCTCACTCAGAGCGGGATTCAGAAACAAGAAATGTAAACCACTATAAACCCTGTGGGTGTTTGTAGCTTCCGTTTTGAGAAGCAGATTTTTGAATATTGGAATTGCTTTTCAGTTCACCTTTTTTCACAGAAGTTTGTTTTTTATAATTACGCTCTATAGACTCCGGCTTTGCACCTGTGAACGAGTCTTTAAGGCGATTACCTTTGCTTGTGGGAACTACATGCTTGTAGTTACCGTTGGCGCCTATATTTTTAGAGTTTTGTGTATTGTTCAATGCAGCTTTTTTAGCAGCTCTGTCTTTGTTATCATCAGTAGCATAAGTGTTTGCAGCGCTTGCTACAAGTGCCGCAAATATAAGTGCAATCATCTTTTTCATGACGGTATGTATTTTAATTTCTAACCAAAAGTATCATTCTTGCCTATTAATAGACATCATGAAGAATGCGTATTTTTAAATCCGTATAAAATGGGATGAGAACATCCGTAAAAATACGTATATAATATTGCTTGAATCTACATCACGCATTAGCTTGAAAATGTGATGAAATGTTTTTTATGCAGGGCGCGCCCCTGCGGGGCCGGGCTGTCCGCCACTCCGCTCTCGCTTCGGTGCTCCGCTAAAGCTCCGCACTGGCCTTGCAGGCCATGGCTACCATCCCTCGCGCAGGTTCACCCGAACTTCTTCAGGTTCATAAGAAAATGTAAACCCCCGAAGAAGCTTGCAAAAGGGACTGAGCGGTCTGTTTGAGCTCCTTTTTTGTGGAGCCTTCAGCGGAACAAAAAAGAGCGAGCCGCGAAGGCCCGGCCGCCGCCCCTAAAAAGGCGGCGGTTTGCCCAAATATTTTAAAAAAGATAAAGACTACCCATCGTTGTATGGTAATAAACCCCTCGCACAGCGAATCTGGAAACCTGGCCCTTAATGTTTTTCTTATGTGTAATCTGAGTTCAAAGCTATAGAAGTCATTTCGGTCAATTGTTTGGCAGCTGCATTCTCTTTTGCTATACTTTGGAAGCAATCCATTCAGGCCTTGAGCGCAAACAATTCTGATGCATAAAATGGATTTAATGGTCAGATACACGCTATTCGTATGTAAGAGAGCTTAGCAATACAAAATGTACATTATGGAAAATTGGTATGATGGAACTATTCTATGCGAAATGTATCGGCATCCAAGTGTGCAGGAAATTTTTGGCGGTAGGCGAGAAGTTCATCTTTTTTTAATACGATAGTTTCAACACGCTCTTCATTGTTAAACTTAACCATAGGTTCACCTTTGTAGTCATATACTGCCGATTGGCCGGAGTATGTTATGTGGTTACCATCTTCACCTGTACGATTTACACCGGCTACATAGCATAAGTTTTCGATGGCCCTTGCCGGCAATAACGTGTTCCATGCGCTACTTCGGGCTTCAGGCCAGTTAGCCACATATATGGCCAGGTCATATTCATTGTTAATGTTGCGGCTCCACACCGGAAAGCGTAAATCGTAGCATATAAAGGCGGCTACAGACCATCCGTTTATTTTAAAGATCAATCGTTCAGTGCCGGCAGAATAGGTGTTATGCTCACCGGCCATTCTGAACAAATGACGTTTGTTGTACTTCATAACTTCACCATTCGGATATACGGCAACCAGGCGGTTGTAGTAGTGCATTTTTTCATTGACTATATAACTTCCGGCTACTGTGGCTTGCGTTTGCCTGGCCAGCATTTTCAGCCATTTCAAGGTGGTAGAGTTGTCGGGTTCCGCCAGAGAGGCGGCATTCATGGTAAAGCCCGTTGTAAACATTTCAGGAAGCAATATCAGGTCGGTATCGGGGCGGTTATGACTTATCTTTTCCTCCAGCATGGCTAAATTTGCCGTTGGGTTTTCCCAATGCAGTGAGGTTTGAACAATAGTCAATTTCAGATCTTGCATAGCACTTCAGCGGCTTGGGCTAAGGTATCGCGATGTTTAGCAAAACAAAAACGTATGATTTTTTGATCCAAATGATTGTGATAGAATGGCGACACAGGAATGCAGGCTACGCCATACTCACGCACAAGCCTCTTAGCAAACTGCATATCGGGCTCGTCTGAAATCTTTTCATAAGAGGCTAATTGAAAATATGTACCACGCGAAGGATATAGCACGAAGCGTGATTTTTTTAGCGCAGCTGTAAAAAAATTCCTCTTTTCCTCTAAGAGAGTGCTGAGAGAGAGATACATTTCACTGTCGTCTAACACATCGGCCAGAGCATATTGGCTTGGAGTGTGAGCACTGAAAGTATTAAACTGATGTATTTTACGAAATTCATAAGTCAGAGAGGGGGGCGCTATACAATACCCCATGCGCCAACCAGTGATGTGGTAGGTTTTGCCAAAAGAAGATATAAAGAAGCTACACTGCCTGAGGTTAGGATACTTTAATACAGATTCGTGCGGCTGCCCGTCAAAAACGATGTGCTCATACACTTCATCGCTGAGAATGAAAATTTCTTTCCCCTTTACGATGGTTTCCAGTTCATGCATATCGTGTACGGATAGCGTAGTTCCCGTGGGGTTGTGAGGAGAGTTGATGACGATCAGTTTTGTGCGTGGAGTTATTTTTTCGCGCACCTCTATCCAGTTTATGGAGTAGGCAGAGTATTGCATGGGTATATATACAGGCACTCCTCCGCACAGGAGCACGGCATTGGCATAACAATCAAAAGCAGGTTCAAAGATGATAACTTCATCACCGCGATGTACTACCGATGTAATGGCCGTGAAGCAGGCTTCGGTGGCGCCGCAGGTTATGGTGATTTCCTTTTCCGGATCAGGAGCATAGCCATACATCTTTTTGTATTTATCACTCAGCTTTTCAAGCAGTGCGGGCACGCCGTGCATGGGAGCATACTGGTTGTATCCTTTTCGCATATACTCCGTGACCAGCTCTATAAGTTTGTTGCTTACCGGTATGTCCGGAAATCCCTGCGCAAGATTTATAGCGTTGTACTCTGCGCACAATTTAGCCATTATGCTAAATATAGTGGTACCGGTATTAGGTAGTTTTGAGGATGGAATAAATGCCATACAAGTTATTTTTTCTTTACCGGAAATTTCATTTTATAGCTTACGTCAACAATGCCTTTGCTGATATTCGCCAATTTGTTTTTGAGCAATTGTTTCTTCAACGGAGAAAAATATTCAATGAAAAGTTTGCCTTCTATATGATCGTATTCATGCTGAATGATGCGTGCCGGCATACCGTCGTACTCTTCTACATGTTCATTCCAGCGTTCATCGAAATATCGTATTCTGAGTTTTGAGTATCGCGAAACTTCACCCCTTATTCCGGGTATGCTCAGGCAACCTTCCTCGTATGACCATTCTTCGCCAAACTCCTCTTCTATTGTGGGATTGATGAAAACTTTTTTAAAATCTTTAACGCTTTCGTCGTCCAGCAGTGAAGCATCTGTAATGAAGAGGCGAATGCTTTTTCCTATTTGTGGCGCAGCCAGGCCTATGCCGTTGGCCTGATACATGGTCTCATACATATCGCTGATCAATTGAACAATAGAGGGATCTTGCGGAGTAATGTCATCAGCTCTTTTTTTCAGCACAGGATCACCGTAAGCAACAATGGGTAGTATCATTTATTAATCAAGGGATAAATATAAATGGAAAGTTTCAAAAATAAGAAAACTATTTATAATAAGATGAGTTTTGTGATGAGTGGTTAAAATAAAGATATTCTTTTCTTCATTATCATTGCCGGAGAGATGAAAGGAAAAAATTATTTCTATTTCATATTATGCCGGTAACTGAGCTATTACTGGAAGTCCCACCATTACGCTGCAGACTTTTGTTCCATTCACGGCGGAAGCGCGTGCAGCCTTATACACATACCATGTATACACACGCACACGAATATGGTATGCGAATAATTCTGTAACAGAGCCTGCAAAAAATTATATCGTTAAAATCGGAATCTATTTTTGTAAAATTATTCCTCAAATTGGCCTGCACCTCAACAAACGCATTTGCATATAACACATGATGCCATTGTATGACAAACTATTTTTTTTGAACAATTAAAATATTGATATATCCAAACCATGATGTAACTTTGTATGGCATATGGCAGAAAACCGATACAAGAGT
>JANWYS010000106.1 GCA_025054875.1 Cytophagaceae bacterium
TCGAAAACTCCTTGAAAATTCCACATTGAAAGGAAAAATCAGTGTGAAATTGTATATTCAACTGAAAAATCCGGGTTTAAAATATACCTCTTTTTTTGAAGCTTTGAGGGTATTAGTAAGCAAACTTGCAATAGTCATAAGCCCCACGCCTCCGGGTACGGGTGTGATGTAACTGGCTTTAGACGCTACTTCTTCAAATTTAACATCTCCTACCAATCGGTAACCATTTTTTCTACTATCATCCGGGATACGATGTATGCCCACATCAATGACTACGGCTCCTTTTTTTACCATGTCTGCACCTATGAACTCCGCTTTACCTATGGCTACGATCAATATGTCGGCTTGTTGTGTAAATTCAGATAGGTTTTGAGTTTTACTGTGGCAAAGAGTCACTGTACAATTTCCCGGGTAACTGTTTTTCGCCATCAAGATACTTATAGGAGAACCCACAATGTTGCTTCTGCCTAATACTACACAATGCTTTCCTTCTGTAGGTATTTTATACCTTCTCAACATTTCTATTATTCCATTTGGAGTAGCAGAGATATAGGCAGGAAGCCCCAATGCGAGGCGACCGACATTGACAGGATGAAATCCGTCTACATCTTTTTCCGGACGAATAAGTTGGGTTATTTTTTCGGTTGATATATGTTGAGGTAACGGAAGTTGAACAATGAGTCCGTCAATGTCCGGATTGTTGTTGATGGATTCAATTTCTTGTACAAGCTCTTCTTCACTGATATTGGCGTCTAATTTGATGTGAGTAGAGCGAAAACCTACACGTTCGCAAGATTTTATTTTGTTATTCACGTAAGTTTCACTCGCTCCGTCATTACCGACAATAATAGCCGCGAGGTGAGGTATCTTACCTCCTCGTGCAGCAATATGCTTTACCTCATCAGATATTTCTGATAATATTTCTTCTGAAATTTTTTTCCCGTCTAATAGTTGCATCACACAAATGGCTACTGATTAAGCCAGGTATATACAAATATGTTTTAATCTTTAAGCTCAACGTTGTTGTGTGTTATTCCTGATTTATCAGGAAAGGCGTGCCGCCGTTGGTTATTATAGTTTTCGTATTTGGCGAATTGGCCAATTCACGAAAGGCCTCTATAGATTTATACTTTAGCAAATTCTCATTTAAAGATTCGTTGATAATATGGTTGTATTGTTTTATACCCTCTGCTTCTATGCGTTTTCTCTCCGCCTCACTTTTTTCTTTGTTTAGAATAAATTCCATGCGTTGCGCTTCTTGTTCGGCTTTCAGTTTCTCTTCTATTGCTCTGGTAAGGCCTTCAGGAAGTTTTAGACTTTTGAGCAACACAGCATCTACAACAAAACCGCGACGACCTAAGTAATGTGTCATTTTTTCGGCTATTGCTTTTTCTATTTCTTCACGCTTTCCTCCGGAGTGCATATCTTTCGCATAGTAACTGGACGTAACATCCGCAGCTGCCGAACGAAGCACGTTTATGATGATGGTTTTCCCATTTTCTACCCCTACTGTAGATACTATGGATATGGCTGAATCTGGCACTATATGAAATAATATGGACAGTTGTGTGGTTATACTTAACCCCTCTTTTGAAGGCAATGACTCTAAAGTTGTTTCAATATTTATTACCCTTGTCGGTACTTTTATTATTCTCGTCAAAAACGGATTCAATAGATATGCACCCTGGGGGTAAATTTTTTCCTTAAGCTTGCCAAGCTTACGCTTTACTCCTACCTCTCCAGGCCTTACTACACGTATACACGATGTCAAAAGCAGCATGCCAGCAATGGCACATAACATAATTTTTCTCTTTTTCATATGTATTTTCATTTGTTTATTTATTTCAATTTAATCTTTACTTAATAACCTAGCGACCACCACTACCACACATAAATTTACTATAGTGCCTTGAAGAACTGAAATGTTTTTTATAATTACTTCCATATTACCGTTGAGGTGCTCTACACAGGATAACATATAGAAACTATGATCAATAAAATGAATGTATGTGGCTGTGCTTAGAGGTATGTTTAGATGTAAACTTCCGGGTAGCAGCACTTCAGTAATCATGCACAAAAATGAAAACATGATGCCAATACCTAAAAATATACACGCCGATCCCCACAAGCGATAATCCATGTCGTTCTTCTCCAAAAATACGGCTCGTACCATAAAATATACCTCCATTGAAAAACTTACGAAAGATAATATCATGCTGCATTAAATCAAATTTCTCAAATACTATGGATCTATTTTGTATACAGCGTTTCCTGTGAATAAACTTATTAATACGCTCATGAAAAGAGTGTATAAAACTATTCAAACATCCATACATTTTTTGTGAAATTGCTTATCATTTCAAACATTCTGTAATTGTTTTACATACAACCACACCAAAGTATTAATTTTAAAAATTTGCTGGCTAACCGAAAACCGGATTTTCTTTTCTAACTCGAAAACAGACAACGAGAGAAAAACTAAGTGATCTGTAGGTACAACAATCGTTTAAAATCATCTTTCGTCTCTCGCCTTTATTCTTCTTCAATGAGTTTGTGAGGCTTGATAAAATTAAACACAACTTTATCCGTTAAGGGTAGTTAAATGTAAAGTTTTTTAGTTCATAATTCCGTGTTTTATCTGTGGTTGAATATCACTGACTGCTGCATTTTCTATTGTAAGGCATCAGAAACAATTCATTGAACTTCTTTCGGGAACCGATCAGTTATATGAAATGGGTAAAAATAGTAGTCAGTCAATTGTGAAATAACTTAATTTTTCTATGTTATCCATCAGGGTTGCTTCTTCTGAACGATACAAGAAAGCATCAAATTAACCGGACTGTTAGAAGCATTTGAAAACACAGATATTACTTTGCGTTGTAAACCATATTTGTCTTTTGACACAAATACAACTTTAACATAACCCTTACCACCCGGAGGCACCGGTGCAGTGGTATATTCTTTTGAAGTGCATTGACAAGTTGTTTTTACCTGTATTATGCGAAGAGTATCCGTGCCGGTATTAGTAAAATGATATACATAGCTTATAGTATCGCCTTCTGAAATTGTTCCAAAATCTTTAGACGTCTCTGCAAAGGTAATTATTCCGTTTCTCACATTTATTTCCTGTGCGCGAGTGATGAGTCCCAGAATAGACAAAATTGATATACACACAAAAATTCTCATGATAACACTCTGTTTCTACAAAGTTATTCATATACAATTATATTGCCAAAGTTGACTATAATTCCATTTTAGGTATTAGAAAAAGTTGAGCTTGCAAAGCAACAGGAATCATTGTTTATGATATTATCAGCGGCTATAGTTTCTATTACAATGTATGAGAAACAATTCATTGAGATTACGACCGCAACATCTCTGTCTGAAATAAATGGATTTAAAGTTTAGCATCAAGGGAAAGAAAATATTTATTGCAAAAAAAAAGTTAATTCATCATTTTTGAACTAAAAGAATGTGATATATCCATGAAAAAAATATTTTACTTTTTACTCATGTTATGTGGATCGTTTATGCAATCATGCGATGTGGATACTACAAAGCAATTACAAAAAAAATGGATTGCCAATCAGGTGGTGATAGGTCCGCAAAAAGTAAATGCAGAAGTATTAGGAGGTGTATGGTATGAATTTAAAGAAGATAATACCTTTGCCTCCTCTTGGGGTGCTGAATTAAAAAAAGGCAAATGGTCTTACGATAAAAACAGCAATAAGCTATCGCTTACCTTCGATTCGTCTAAAGCTGTTATAGAGGCTTCAGTTATAAATATAACCTCTGACTCTCTTCAATTAGAATACTCGGAAAATGAACTAAAAAGAACATTATTTCTTTATGCTGAAAAATAATAGCTACGATTTTTTTTAAAATCATTACCTTGCTCTGTCCGCTTGCAAGCCTTGAATTATTAGCAAAAACAGAATACCACTTCATGTATCAGAAATTTTTTTTTAACTAAGTCCCTTATACGAATAGCGGATTAAACATAGATACACATTAGCGGGAAAATGTGGCGAAATGTTTTTTTATGGCGGGCGCGCCCCTGTGGGGCCGGGCTGTGCGCCACTCCGCTGTCGCTTCGGTGCTCCGCTAAAGCTCCGCACTGGCCTTGCAGGCCATGGCTACCATCCCTCGCGCAAGGTTCTCTCGAACTCTCTCAGCTTAACAAGAGAATGTGAAACTCCGAAGAGGCCCAGCCGCCGTGTTGCACAAATCTTTCAAGAAAAAACTGCCCAAACATTTTATCTGTCAATGAAGCCCCACCCTTAGCTAAGCTACGGACCTGACCCTGTACTTTTTTGAAACGCTGAATTCGGGTTAAAATTGATAAGAGTAAAATTTGTTCTATGACTAAGAATCAGGAAGAACATAATTGATGTTCTGAAACTAAATTCTATAATACATAAAATGGGATGATATGATTGACCTGCATTGATGGTAAGTTTGCTCCGACACTCAGGCAATCTCCAAATTGCTCGTTCCTATATTTTTGATGGTGTTTTTCATTTTTTTGTCCTGTTTTAATAGGTTGATTTTTTGTCAACCTTTTTCAGTAGAAGAAAGATTTCTGACACTGACAATTCTATTGTATAAATGATACTAAGCCGGCTTGTTTTATGAGGTTCTTTTCATAAGTTTCATTTCCTCGCGCAAGGTGAGCAAATCGTTTAAGTAAGAGGAATTATCTCTATCCTCATCCTCTTCTTCATGTGAATCGCTGATGAGTTTATCTTTAAAATATATAATTTCCCAATTACCCTGATGATCTTCTACCAGAGCCGTCAATGACTCTACCCAGTCGCCGGAATTATAGTAAATGATACCATCAATTACCTTTTGAGCAGCTTGATGGATATGGCCGCATATGATGCCATCGCATTTTTTTATGCGTGCCATGATACAAAGTTGCTCTTCATAACTGTTTACATAACTCACCGCTGACTTTACCTTCTGTTTTATAGCCTGAGAAAGCGAATAGTAAGGCAACCCGCGTTTTATTCTGTAGTTGTTATATCGCTGATTGAGCCATAATAAAAATGTATAACCTACATCGCCTAACTTGGCTACCCATTTCAAATTCGTAGTTATGGAGTCAAACACATCTCCATGAATCACATAAAATTTTTTCCCATTCGACTCTAAATAATAATCTCTCTGTATACGTATGTTGCCAAGCTCTATAGGTATAATCTGATCTAAAAAATCATCATGATTGCCGCGCAGATATATCACCTGTGTATTGTGATCTTCAATCATTTTGAGGATACGTTTGAAAAATTTTGTGTGTTTGTTTTTCCACTTACCATATTTTTTGAGCTGCCAGCCGTCTATAATATCACCATTTAAGATCAACCGGTCGCAGGTATTATCCTTCAAAAACTGGGTTACTTCTTTAGCTTTTGAACCCGCTGTACCCAAATGTATGTCGGACAGTACTATGGTTTTGTAGTGACTCTTCATTGCTACGTTTCAGCAAAGTAACAACTTATCAATAAAATAGGAATTATACAATGGTTATGAAATTGTTAAGTAACTATGTGGTTAAAATAAACTACGTAGAGATGTTGACAAAACATGTTAAGCTCAATAAAAATACATAAGCCGGTTTTATTTTTGTAGGTAAATTTCTTTATAAAATGTGTATAACTATTGATCAATTAATTTTGTTTGGCAAGTATTAAAATGTTAACATTTGCAAGTTCTTCTGCGCGGCACATTACACCCGACTGTAGCCCAAAATACTCACCGAAAGTAGAGTTCAGAGTGTGTTCAGTAATGAAAGGAAATTCTGTTTCATGCAAAATGCCTATCCTGATTTGGGAACTAAAAAGGACATAGTTTAATTGTGTCAGTAGGGTAAAAAACAAGAAAAATATTTTCAATTCCGGATGCGGCAATTATTTTTGTGAACATTTTTTAACAAATTTTAAAACATGGGCAATCGTACATTTTCAATGATAAAACCGGAAGCCGTTGCTGAAAAACATTCCGGAGCGATATTAAAAATGATTGAAGAAGCAGGTTTTCGCATAGTAGCATTGAAAATGACAAAACTGTCTGAAGAGCGAGCAGGGCAATTTTACGAAGTGCATAAAGAACGCCCTTTTTATAATGACCTGAAAAAATACATGTCGTCCGGTCATATCATTGCCATGATTTTAGAAAAAGAAAATGCTGTAGCTGATTTCAGAAAACTCATTGGCGCTACAGACCCCGCAAAAGCAGAACCCGGCACCATAAGAAATCTTTTTGCAAAGTCCATTGAGTCTAATGCCATACATGGCTCTGATTCGGATGAAAACGCTGCTATCGAAGCTGCTTTCTTCTTCTCCCGTATGGAGCAATTCTGATTGATTTACTAAAGGGTTTTTCTTACTTTTCAACATTATTTAAATCATCTGATGAAACGCTGCTCCATCGTTACATTGTTATTGCTGGTACTTGTATCTAAAAATCTACATGCACAAAGTAATTATCTGCCTCTAAACCCCTCTTACTATCACAGTATAGACCGCTATGAGGTATTGTCCGGAAAACTCTATTCAGAATTTCACACATCAGTAAAACCCTACACCCGCAAATCTGTGGCAAACTTTGCACGCAATCTTTCCTCCGATACTATATACAATGCCCGCGATCAATTCAACTTCTCATACCTTCAAAACGATAGCTGGGAATGGGCCGATAGCTCTACCGGCAACAATAAACCCGTGCTAAAACATTTTTACAAAAAAAAATCCGACTTTTTTCACGTACACACCAAAGATTTTGATTTGCATGTAAATCCCTCTCTCTACTTTGCAGCTGGCTATGAGCAAGGAAGAGGCCCTGTTACCATCAACACCCGTGGTGCCGAAGTAAGAGGTATGATAGACCAAAAGGTAGGTTTCTATTCTTTTTTTGCTGACAACGTGCTCCTCTTGCCCGATTATGTGAAGGCCTACAGAGATGTCAGATTTGTAGTGCCCGGAGAAGGTTTCAACAAACCTTTTAAAAGCAACCCCAACGGCGCTGACTTCATCACCGCGAGAGGATATTTTAACTTTAACGCTACCAAAAACATTGCTTTACAATTCGGACACGATAAAAACTTTATCGGCAATGGCTACCGCTCCCTTATCCTGTCGGACTTTAGCAACAGCTACACTTTTTTAAAGCTCAATACCAACATCTGGAAGATAAACTATATGAACCTTTTTGCAGAAATGACCGCAACCTATTCTCTCGGCGACAAGCTATTCCCCAAAAAATATATGGCCTTCCACCACCTCAGCATAAACATCGGCAAAAACCTTAACATAGGACTCTTCGAATCCGTAGCCTTTCGAGGGCGTAGCAGCGACTCTACTAAATGGGGCAAATTTGACATCACCTATTTGAATCCTATCATTTTCTATCGCTCAGTAGAACAGCAATTGGGCAGCTCTGATAATGCCTTACTCGGCATGGATTACAAATGGAATTTCTTGCGCCATTTCAGCCTGTATGGCCAGTTTGTGCTCGATGAGTTTTTATTGAGCCATATCAAAGCACGCGATGGTTGGTGGGCAAATAAACAGGCCGCACAAGTCGGACTCAAATACATAAACCTAGCCGGCATAAAAAATTTAGATGCGCAGGTTGAACTAAACTACATTCGCCCTTACGTATACATGCATGGCACGCCATATACAAACTTTACACACTACAACCAACCTATTGCTCATCCATTAGGCGCTAACCTGTATGAATACATCGCCATACTCCACGCACAGCCCTTGAAAAGGCTTCAGGCCACTGCTAAGCTGTTCTACATCAAGCAAGGATTAGATGCCGCTGACAGCCTCAATTGGGGAGGTGACCTTTTCAAAAACTACGCCCAATATGAACAAGAATTTGGCAACAAAACCGCCCAAGGCACTCCCTCAACCACGCTCATGAGCTCCCTATCCATATCATACATGGTCTTTCACAATTTCTTTGTAGAGTCTACTGTAATCGTCAGAAATCAAAACGTAGCCGAGCCTTTAGTGAGTTCCAACACACTTATAGGCACTTTTGCCATGCGATGGAACATAGCCAGAAGGCTTCAGGAATTTTAGAGTACAAAATTCCAAACCGGTTGAAATGACTAACCGCCCTGCAGAAAACGATTATCCGCTTGAGCTGCTCATTCCATTTTGTGAGGTAGAGGCGTTGTATAAACCCGGATTCTGCATGCGAAAAGATTGGTCAAGTTAAGCATTGACTAATTGAGGAGGGCACCTTTAAAGTACAATAACGTTTTGGCTTCCACCTTGCCATAGCTTTTTTGAACGTATCGCTACGTTTGTTTTCAGCTGGATTTAGGTTCGGGCGCCACTTATTCTTTTTTTTCTACTGAAGGTTCTACAAAAAGGAACATAAACCCAAAATTGTCATTCGAAAGCATTGTTTGGTATACATCAAATGAAGTTTCAAAACGGAGTCCACCAGTAAATAAAGGTGTTAGGAAGGCAACTCACATATTGTGGTTTTAAAAAGTACCAAAGAGAGCGCTGTAAGTTTTCTTACCGTAAACCGTACTTAATTGTGACCTTAAAACACATATATAATCTTTCATTATCAGTATTTTGTAATTTAAATTTTTCCAATGACGGCCATTAGAAAATTTGGGCTAATGACAATTTTTGGATAAATACTCCATGAAAAACAACTGTTTTGTGATGTTACAGGATTTGTTGCAACAATACAGAAAAGGAAATGTACACACA
>JANWYS010000107.1:0-7086 GCA_025054875.1 Cytophagaceae bacterium
GTATCGGGATTTGAGACGGTGCACTCCGTACAGCTCGGTGAACTTGCGGTTGTCATCATTGGGCAGATAGCTCATGAATTCCTGTTCGGCCTGCTCGCCCAGGTTCTTGGTATCTACCAAAAAGAGGATGCGCCTTACTACATTGTTGTTGTTATCGTCTTTCAGTTTCAGCAAACGATACACCGAAGTAATAGCGGTAAACGTTTTACCCGAACCGGTGGCCATTTGAATGAGCGCTCTCGGCTTATTCTGCTTGAACGATTTTTCAAGGTTGGTAATGGCGTTAATCTGGCAATTACGCAAACCAGCGGTGGGTAAATCGTTGAGGTCTTGCAAAGCTGCCCGGAGCGATTTGGTTTTCTTCAGCCAATTGCGCAGCGTTTCGGGCCGATGAAAGGTGAATGCGTTTCTTCCACGTGGTTTGGGGTCTCTAAAATCGGTAAACGTGGTTACCTCGCCTGTGCTTACATACACAAAAGGAAGTTGTTCATTGTTCAGGTATTTGAGTTTGGCCGTGGCATAATACTCAGCCTGATCTTCGTGAACGGTAAGTTTATATCCTTCTTCTTCGCGTTTTGCCTCGATGATGCCCACGGGTTTTCCATCCACAAACAGCACATAATCGGCAGGCCCTGCGTCGGTGGGATATTCCCGCACGGCTACCCCAATACCGGCACTCAGATTAATTTTTGTCTTGGATTGTACAATCCAACCGCAGGCCGTCAGTTGGCGGTCAATGTTGTCTCTTGCTATTTGCTCGGGGTTTTGGTTGGGCATAGTTTAGTGAAAATTATACTTGCAAAATTATCATTGTTTGTTAGTGACATCATTCGCCATTATGAGGAAAATGCTGGTTTCTTGTGATTATTACAGTTTGAAAGTACAATCAGGAAATAGTTAAGTTTTATGATGGTGGCAGATATGTAGAAAACTTTTGCGTACTTTTGTATGATTAATGCTTTTTTCCACAATACCAAAGGATTAAAACTGCATAAGTCTGTAAGAAACTTTAAAATCGTAGTCATACGATCAGCGTTTTGTTTATGTTTTAATATTTTATTCATATTTAGCGCTCCTTGCTTTTTATGGCACATGCAACTGTCGCCAACCGTATCAGCAGACGGGCACAAACAAATATAATCCATTCGCATAGATTATACATAAGAAGAAAATTAGTGGTCAGGTTAGTAGCTTAGCTAAGGATGGGTTTCACTCACTAATGACGATTGGGTATTTTTTTTTTGAGAGACACATGGACAAACTGTGTTCTTTTGCGGTTTTATTCGAGGTTTCACATTCTCTTATGAAGCTGAAAAATTTCGACAGAACTTGCGCGAGGGATGGTAGCCATGGCCGGCACGGCCAGTGCGAAGCTTTAGCGGAGCACCGCAGCGATAGCGGAGTGGCGGACAGCCCGGCCCCGCAGGGGCGCGCCCTAAAAAACATTTTAATACACCTTCCCGCCAATGAGGAATCCGGGTTAAAGTTTTAGGCTTGATGCAGGAACATTTTTTTTGAAACATTTTTCATTACAAACCCATCAGAAGGCGCACCACAAATTGTGCAATTTTCAGGCTTACAGGTATGCTCGTAAAGGCTTAGACACTCTGCGCATTCATACACTGCTGTCAACTCCTGATCAGGTAAATTTTCTTTTTGGGCAGATTGTACGGCATGAAGTTGATTATGTTCGGTCAAATACTTGTAATACCTGCTGCATAGTTCATTCACTTTCTCGGTAAGTTGTGGCCATGCAACATTATATGCATGCACAATATATTCAGTACTGTTGGGGTCAAAGTTTTTAGTATAGAGAATATCGAAAAAATAAAATGCCTTGGTTGTGGAAGTGAAAGGTAATATGTTGCGACGCTGCTTTATGAGAATTGAGGCAAAGGGGGAAAAAGATTTTCCGGGAGTTTGAATGCCAAAATATAATCCATATGTACGCACATCGTGACTGTCGAAAAATCGGTATAGTTGGTTTTTAATTTTTAATGCATTTTTATCGTGGTCGTGCAAGTACCAGTTGAGTTCGAGGGCGGAATGTCTTGTGTTGAGTTCATGTTTACCGAGAAGTTTCTCCCAGTCAATACGGTTTTTTTCCTGTATTCCTTTAATGATAATGGTGCGCCAGGGAGTGATGTGCAGTTCTGTGATTCCGGTGTTTTTGCATAGTTCACGTATTGAGGTGAGCACTTCAATGTCGAATTGGTTGTTGCGACGATATATTCCGAGCCAAAATCCGTTGGAGTAAGCATTCATACCCTCGAAGTAAGGGAAGCGAATACGCGGTATATATAACGGAGAAGCAGCGGGTATATGTATGAGGCCATGTTGTAGTATGTAGTGTTCGAGGCTTTCCGGGGAGAGTTTGTTTTCTTTATTCAGTTCTTCGGCCTTTTCTATGATTTTTTGAATTTCATTAGTATACAACAATATTGATAGCGGCCTGAGCTGGTTGTTGAATTTTGTATAAATGTAAAAATAACTTTGCTGTTCAGAGGGTATGATGTTGATATCTCCGGTAAAGAGAGGAATTAAGCCTTGAGTGGGGTCTGCGATGTTTATTTTAATGGAAGGCGCTTCCGGCAGGGAATCCAATACATCTTTGTACACCCCTTCGCTCATCCACGGATGAGAGGAATAAAGCCCTAAGGTTACATAAGAACTTACGATGTTAGGGAAAAAACTTCTGTTCCATTCTGTGGATATATCGGCCGATGCAGCGTATAGGAGAAAAGTATTTTTGTTTGTGTTAGTATGCAGGAATATATTTTGCCGTTCGCCAAGGGAGCAATGAGTAACCTTGAGGTTTTCGGCAAGGCTCAGTATTTTATCTAATTCGGTGATGGGGAGTATTCCGCCTTTGGTATTAATTTTTACGTAGTTCATGCGCTTACCCAATATTGTTCTATTAGCAATTTGATTTCAGGTTTACAACTTCCGCATCCTGTGCCGGCACCGGTGAGCTCGCATATTTTGTGGAGGTTGTCAATGCCGGATTCTATGCGTTTTCGGATGTTGCCTTCTCCCACATTGTTGCATGAGCAAACGATTTTTCCCTCGGGTTTTTCAGTAGGGAGGTTGCTGCGAAGCAGGGCGAGGCGTTTCTCGGAGAGCTCCGTTTTTTTCTCTATGAGTTCTTTGAATTCCGTAAATTCGGATTTATCGCCCATGAGTATGGCACCTACGAGTTTATCGTTGTGCACTATACATTTTTTGTAATAGTGCTTAGACCGGTCTATGAATACAATTTCTTCATATCCGGAAGAGTTTGCGGGTATTTCGGTGATGCCTATGGAGCAGAGTTGCAATCCTTGTATTTTTAGAATATTCATGGAAACAGATCCTTCATAGAAAGCGGATACATCTCCGTTCAGATATCGTGCCAGCAGGTGGGCTTGTTGCTCGGCTGCAGCAGTGATGCCCCACATAGAGCCGTTGAATTCAGCAATTTCGCCAATGGCATAGATGTGTGGGTCGGAGGTTTGAAAGTATTCGTTTATTTGTACACCTCTGCGACAGAGCAGTCCTGCTTGTTTGGCTATCTCTATGTTAGGTTGCGTGCCGATGGCAAATACTATGGCAGAGCAGGGTAGTTTTTGTCCGCTTTTCAGCGTAATGTGTTGTACAGAACCATTTCCGATTATGTTTATGATTTCGTCGTTGAGCAGTAGCGAAATGTTTCTGTCACGTATTTCCTCGGCTAGTATCTGTGAGCTGATGTTGTCCAGTTGTCTGTCCATAAGGCGAGAGCTGCGATGGACGATGGTTACTTGTATGTTTATTTCGTTGAGAGCTGCAGCCAGTTCGAGGCCAAGCAACCCTCCGCCGACAATTACCACATGTTGTCCGGATGTTATTTCTTCCAGCAACTTATCGGCATCGTACTTTGTGCGTAGAGTGAAAATGCCTTTCATGTGAGCAGGAGCATATTCGGGTAGACGTGGCCGGCTACCTGTGGCCAGCACAAGGATATCGTATGTGTGTTGATGGCCTTGAGAGTCGGTTACTTTTTTATTTTCTCTGTCAATGTTCACTATTTCTGTATTTCGCAAGATGTGGATGTTCCAGTCTTTTTCTTGCTGAGGATTATGCTTTTGAAGTTTATTCCATGACTGTTGACCGCTGATGTATTCGGGAAGCATGACCCTGTTATAGAAAGGGTGTTCTTCTTTGCTGAATACGCAAATGGTGTCAATGTCATTTAGGCTTCTGTAGTTTTTTACGAATGCGAATGCAG
Organism: Cytophagaceae bacterium; assembly: GCA_025054875.1. GTDB lineage: Bacteria > Bacteroidota > Bacteroidia > Cytophagales > Cytophagaceae > JANWYS01. The sequence continues at coordinate 4,247 of JANWYS010000107.1, forward strand.
CAGCGCCTGCACCCGCTATGATAATCTTTTGATGAGGTTTTTTATATGGAACTACTTGTACGGCGCAGTATTTGAAATCGGGTTCTTTAGAGATGGGGTCAAGAAGTTTGTGGGTGAGGTTATTAGTGCGTTGTTCCTGTCGGTTGTTTATTTTTCCCCAATGCATGGGCATGAATACTAAACCTTGTCTGACGTCGTCGGATACTTTTGCGCGTACTATGGTTTCTCCCCGAGTATTGAAAACTTTCACCAGGTCGCCATCTTTTATGTTTCGCAGAGCAGCATCTTTTTTATGTATCTCTACATAGTTATGTGAAATGTGTTGTTTGAGCTTATTTACTTTTCCGGTTTTGGACATGGTATGCCATTGATCTCGTATGCGCCCGGTAGTGAGCACGAGAGGGTAGGAGTCGTTGGGTTGTTCGGAGGTAAATTCATCAGGTACGGTATGTATGATGGCTTTTTGATGAGGAGTGTAGAATTTTTTATTTGTAAACAGGCGTTTGGTATCATTGTCTGATGAGCTTTGATAAGGCCATTGAATGGAGCGTTTTTGGCGGAGTATGTCGTAGTTAAGTCCCTCGATATTGATGTTGGTTTGTGCGGTGAGGCGGGTGTATTCAACATAAGCTTCTTCAGTATTTTTGTACATGAAAGCGTGGAAGCCCATTTTACGGGCAAATCTGCATATGATGTCAAAGTCGGGAAGGGCTTCGCCGGGGGGATCAGTTACTTTGGGCAGATAAGTGATGCGTCGTTCGGAGTTGGTCATGGTTCCTTCTTTTTCTGCCCATGCAGCGGCAGGTAGTATTACGTCTGCATATTTTAGAGTTTCGGCACGCTGGCTGATTTCCTGCACTACGACAAAATTCGCTTTTGCCAGTGCTTCTTCTGCCTTGGTTACATCGGGAAGGCTGACCAGAGGATTGGTGCACACTATCCATATAGCTTTCAATTTTCCGGAGTGTAAAGCATCAAACATTTCAGTGGCGGTAAGGCCGGGTTTGGCTTGGATGGTAGTGCCGCCCCAAAAGTTTTGAGTGATGCGGCGGTGTTCTTCATTAGCCAAATCGCGATGTGCGGGCAGCATATTGGCTAAACCGCCCGTTTCGCGTCCGCCCATTGCATTAGGTTGTCCGGTTAGAGAAAAAGGCCCGCTGCCCGGTTTTCCAATCTGCCCGGTGATGAGGTGAAGATTTATTAAACTTAGATTTTTATTTACTCCCACCGCACTTTGGTTAAGTCCCATAGTCCACATGGATAGAAATGCTTTTGCTCTTCCAATATATTCGGCTGCCCATCGAATGTCAGAGGCTTTTATGCCGCATATTTTGGCAGATTCATTCAAAGGCCGCTGCAATACTTTGCTTTTATAGTTGTCGAAGCCAACAGTATGTTGCTCTATAAAATCAACATCAATGTTACCTCTCTCGATGAGTATGCGTGCGATAGCCTCAAGAAGTACGATATCAGTGCCGGGCACGATTTGCAAGTGCAAGTCGGCGATGGCGCAGGTTTGTGTTTTGCGGGGGTCTACTACAATTACTTTTACATCCGGGTTTTGATTTTTGTGAGCTTCAACTCGTCTCCATAGTATGGGATGACACCAGGCAGGATTGGCGCCGGTTACGAATATAGTGTCGCTGAGTTCAATATCATCGTAGCAAATTGGTACAGCATCTTCGCCCAGCGACATTTTATAAGCAGCAACAGCTGAGCTCATGCACAGGCGTGAATTGGTGTCTATGTTATTGCTGCCTATGAAACCTTTCATGAGTTTATTTATCACATAATACTCTTCTGTAAGGCATTGCCCGGATACATAGAAGGCTACCGAATCGGGGCCATATCTGTTTATAATACTTTTAAACACTGCGGCAGTGCGGTTGAGTGCTTCATCCCATGATACGCGTAGCAAAGGCATGTCTTTATTATAGCGCATCTGCGGGTACAGTAGTCGGTCACTATGATTGGTTACAGTATAGTGCAAGTTCATTCCTTTTGAGCAAAGCATACCTTTACTGGAGGGGTGTTCCGGATCGCCTTCTACTTTTATATTCCCCTTGTTGTCTTTGTGAATTTCAACACCACAACCTACTCCGCAGTAACAACAAGTTGATTTAAATATTTTTTTTGCTGTATTGTTATTCAACATTATATTTTTTGTCATTACTTAACCGAATTTTAAGCTAAGATAGTTATTTTTTAAAAAATAAGTAGTGACAATTAGTTAAAAATACTTAATTTATGTAGAAAATTATGATCAATTTCATGATTATATAAATTTTTAAACAAATATTTTAAGCATTTTTACTTAAAATATCGAATTATATTTTCATTATTTGATTACTTTAATCGGTATGTATGAACATAAGAAAGGAATTTTTATTTAAGGGCTAAAACAGAGGATTTTAAGATATTGTCCCAAAAAGTGTGTAAAGTGAGTTGTTTTTGGAAAGATTTTATTTAAAAACTTATTCTAACAGCTATTGTTTGCACGAGAGCTAGTTATTAAAATTTTAGAAGATTATTCAATTCAAACCGGAATGGGGCTATACAAAGTGAGAAATGAGAAATGAAAAATGAAAAGTGAAAAGTGAAAAATAACTGCATCATGTTTGTGTTCGGGTAAGGGAATGCCGGCCGATTTCCAATCGGGAAGTTTAGAAGATACAACACGAGACCTCACCCCTCATCCACGCATAAATCTTCCACCAACTTCTTTTCAAAACCACCGAAAAGCCCATTGTTGTAAATAGGATGGAGCGGTATTTTACGTATTTGGCCTATGATTATCGCATCCGGAACATGTTGTATAGTAGCAACCGGATAGAGCGCTT
>JANWYS010000107.1:7094-8654 GCA_025054875.1 Cytophagaceae bacterium
TGGAGCGGTATTTTACGTATTTGGCCTATGATTATCGCATCCGGAACATGTTGTATAGTAGCAACCGGATAGAGCGCTTGAACAGGGACTACAAGCGGGTTACGCGCATGCGGGGAGCATTGCCCAATCATGCAAATATGTAACAAATAAAAAAGTACTATGTTTGTAAAAAAAAACAACTACACTTCATACACACTTTTTGGGATACTACCGTTTTATTTTGTAACACTAATCAAAAATTTCGGCTAAAAATCTTCAAAATTTCTTAACTTGCCTTTTTGGATGGTTAAATTCTTTACAACGATGCTCAATTTCCTCAAAAAACTAAAGATTTTTCTCCCAAATTTTATTTTATCGCTCGTTCTTAGTTTAACTACCTACATTCTAGTGATGTGGTTGGTCATCTTTAAGTTTAAAATCATAACTTTTGATAATACACTTTTTATCTTTTTTGCCTCATTAATCATTTCGATAGTTTTCTCATTGTGGTTAATATTTCCTAAATGTAAATACCTGATATCTAAAACTAAAAATCAAGAAATAAAGCATCTGTATTGGATGTTTCCATGTTTGATGTTTTTAGCGGTTCTGTTAATATCACATCATAAATGCAGATATTTCCTTTTCATTCAAAAAGAAGTTCAAAATGTAAAAGAATTAGATGAAAACAAGCACCATTATTACTATAAACTTCGAAACTATGGTGTGCAAACAGATAAATTAACTTCTCAAAAGGTATTGAAATATTATGGTAAAAATGACCTTAGTTTGGATGTTTTTTATGTTGTTCCTTTTTCTGACGATACTGTAAAATCCAATAACAAAAGAATCGAAAGTTGGCTTGGCATCAAATTCAGTAAGCAGACCAAAGAAAATTCTTTGAATAAAGAAGAAGACGAGCGTGAGTTGAATAAATTTTATGAAGATTGCTCAAAAAACATTCAAACCTATGATTTTTTAAAACATAAAGAATTCGAGAAAGTTTTAGACGGGTATGAATTAACTTACTTTAAAAAAGCCATTGAAATCGCTCAAAGTAATGCAGATGAAAATATTATGGTTTTGAAGCCTATCGAGAAAACGTATTCTCAACTTCAAAAAGAATCCATTTTGTGGATAGTTTTTTCTGCCATCGTTACAACTTTGATATTTATTTTGATGTTATCTTTCCCGAAGGTGAAGATCAGCGTTTAAAAGGTTTATACTTTACCCACTTAATAAACATTCCTCACTACATAAAATGGGATTATTGAGGGGTTGGGTGCCGAAGGCTTTTAGGATAAAAACAATTTTGACCAGCGTTGGCTCTACAGGTTTTGCAAGCACTTTGTTCACGGCATTATTTTTTATCCCGGATTTTTCAGTTGAGGTTAAGTTTGCGAGGCTTAAAGGCCATTCAGATTTTTTTGATATTCTCGAATAAACCACCAACCCCTTACCTTCTTTCAGTGGTACTTACCTTTTTCAGTACCTTTATACGATCGTTACTTCGGCCTTCCGGCAAGTCCAACTCTTCAAGAACCTTCCTGATGCCTGTCTTGTCAAGCAGTCGTTTCATCT
>JANWYS010000108.1 GCA_025054875.1 Cytophagaceae bacterium
ACTATATCCAATGCCTTTGTGGAAGCCCGAGGCATAACCATACTTGGCAAGCACTATGGTATATTTCTCCCTCCCGGATCTTCATTCGGTCCGTATTATGGGTTATCCTACAATGAAGCAAATGTGCCCGCTGAAATACCATCTGCAAACATAATTCGTGATGCTACTAACCTTTTCTTACCTTCTGGTCAGAATTATTTTTCCATAGCTGTCCTTCCCGACAATACACACGCAACTCTTGCTTATTATGCACAATTTGCTTTTGCTTTCATCATCAATACTCAAGTATCATGGAGTTATAACGATGCCTTAGCAAGAGTCAATTCTACATTCACTATTACTACTTCTCCTCAAGGCTCAAGTATAGAAACCCGTACACTTACAGCACTATATCGACACCAATGGTTAAACACCTCTAATACACTTACTGCTTATGAATACGTCTCACCAAGAGGTCAAATGAAAGTATTCATGGGGAATAGCTTTTCTACTTCCATACGCAACTCAGGATTACTCACGGCTTTACCATGGAAAGGATCATACAATACAGTTCAGTTGTACAACTACATAAACTCAGTATACTCAGACAATCTTAACAATGTGGCTTACCATATGAATCATCTGGCAACTTTATATGATGTGGGAGTCCGAATAGAACGTATGGTAGCTCTTGTGCATGCGGCACATCAGGTAGGACATTATACTGCCCGAAATAAATTCAGGGAGTATCTTAAAATTGCCATACAACACTGGTTGAGTGCTCCTAATGGTAAAAGTGACCAAATGTTTTGGTATGATCCGCTGTGGAAAACACTGGTGGCATACCCTCAGGCTTATGAATCGGACAGGCAACTCAATGATCACCATTTTCACTATGGATACATCATTAAAGGTGCTGCTACCATTGTTCAATATGAACCCAACGACATATGGAAAAATCAATGGGGACCTATGGTTGAAATGTTGATACGCGATGTATCTGCATGGGACAGGAATGATCCTCTTTTCCCATTTTTACGAAACTTCGACCCCTATGCCGGTCATTCATGGGCATCCGGACATGCCAACTTCATGCAAGGCAACAACCAGGAATCAAGCTCAGAAGCCATAAATTATAATGCTGCCGTAGCACTGTGGGGTATCAATACCGGAAATCCTACACTTAGGAATCTTGGATTGTTTTTATACGTAACTGAGATAGCCGCTACTCAGCAGTATTGGTTTGATGTAAATAATGTTGTTTTTCCATCAGCATATACACAGAGCACATGCGGAATTGTATGGGGAAGAAGTTGTGAATACCAAACCTGGTTTTCCGGTGATCCGGAACACATTCATGGAATAAACTACCTGCCTTTGTCGGGTAATTCTTTCTATCTGGCATGGGATACGCTTTATCCTGCCATCAATTATAACAACATGGTGGCCAGTAATGGTGGTCCCGAGACCGCCGCTGCCGGCTGGCGTGACCTTTTTTGGATGTATCAGGCTCTTTATGACCCTGCCGCCGCAAAAGCTAAATTCGCTGCAAATGCAGCCTCTTACCTGCCACAAACAGGACTATCAAAAGCTTATACATATCAATGGATTCATACGCTTGATAGTATAGGAAAACCACAAGCACATATCACTGCGAATGTTCCCACATACGGTGTATTTAAACGTGATCGCTGCTACTACTACGTAGTATATAATCCCCCATCCAACATACCCGGAAACCCTTATGCCGGAGCCAAAACTGTTACTTTTTCCGATGGCTTCACCGCCTTTGTACCTCCCGATACAACCATTATTTTCAGAAGATGTGAATATGAATTGCCAGTAACCCTTATTTACTTTAATGCTAACCTACAAGATGACTCCTCCGTAAAACTGGATTGGAGTACACTCGATGAATGGAATGTTCAAGAATTTCAAATACAAAAAAGTTCCGATGGCATAAACTTTTACACCTTTATTTATACAAACGCTATTCAAAACTCTGCATCTGTAAAACATTACTCAACCATCGATACAGAGCCTTATTCCCCTCATACCTACTATAGATTAAAAATAGTAGATAATGATGGTAAACACACATATAGTTCCGTAACTTGTGTGAACACATTAAATAGTTTTAGTCTTTCAATATTTCCTAACCCGACTGATGAATCAGCGGTTTTACAAATCATCTCCTCCTGCAAAACGTCCGTTAACTATTACATCACTGACATGTTCGGCAAAAAAATATCTGGATGCACAGAGCATATTCAGCCACACATAAATCAAATTCAACTAAACTTACATTCAATACCTTCGGGTTCGTACGTAATTACAGTCATTTTTTCAAATCATTTCACTCAATATTTGCATTTCATAAAAAGATAATTTCACTTTATCCTATATTACATGTTATCGGAAAAGTGTGATGAATTGTTCATGTTGGGCGCGCCCCTGCGGGGCCGGGCTGTCCGCCACTCCGCTGTCGCTACCGTGCTCCGCTAAAAGCTCCGCACTGGCCTGCAGGACATGGCTCCCATCCTATGTACAACAATAGGGTTTGTCGGTGGTTTTGAAGAGAAGTTGGTGGGGGATTTATGCGTGGATGTGAGGTAAAGTATAGTGTTGTATCTTCTAAACTTCCCGACTGGAAATCGGCCGGCATTCCCTCCCGCATCCGGAATTATTTGTTCTTACAAATGAAAGTTTTTCCCATTTCAATGTATTGTTTAGGCCCGGTGCAGAAAGCTTAAATTACATGAGATTCAAATGTGAATTGTTGGCACAACATCCGGGAATTCCTCTCTCAATAAATGGTCACTTTTTTCACTACTTCAAATATCGGAATCAGGCTGGAGTTAAAAAATATGAGTTTATATTTACGTCTTTCTTTTTTATCCGGGTGAGTTTTCGGCCGATCATCTACATATGGGGATTTGAAATTATGAGATAATAGCTCGAAAGAAGAAGAATAATTACTCTTGCTAAATAAGGCTATTCGGTAAAAAGAGGATGAATCTGCTTCGATGATAACTTTGTTATCGTTCAATGTGCAGAATACGAAGGGCTTTTCATAAGTTTTTTTTGCAGATGAATTATGGCTCGCTAAAGTTGCCTCTTCAAATGTCATGAAATGCCCAAACATACGGCAATAAGGTATTACAGTGACAAATGTACGACTTAAGCAGCAAAATAAGGATACGGTGTAAGTAAAGAAAATAAAAACAATACAAAAATTTCGTATTAACAAACAATCACTACTATATACTAAACTTCATCTATACATTATAAGGAGCGCGCGTCACGATACTTCGCCCTAATGTGATTTCATCGGCGTATTCGAGTTCCCCTCCCAGCGGAACGCCACGTGCTATGGACGATATAAGTATGTGAGGGAAAGCCTCCTTTATTTTTTTAGTGATATAAAAAGCTGTGGTGTCGCCTTCCATAGTGGTGCTCAGGGCAAGTATAATCTCCTTTATTTCATTATGATTCTGTATTCGGGTACAGAGCGATTCTATATTCAGATCGGAAGGCCCTATGCGTTGAACAGGCGATATTGCACCTCCCAATATGTGGTACAAACCGTTGTATTGTTGTGTGTTTTCAATAGCCATTACATCACGTATATCTTCTACCACACAGACAAGCGAATGGTCGCGATGTGTACCGGAACATATGTTACACACTTCACCATCAGAAATGTTGTGACAGATAACACAATAACGAATATTTGTGCGCAAATCGGTGAGAGACCTACATAAGAGATGCGTGACGTCCGCATCTTCTTTGAGCAAATGTAAAACCAACCTTAGGGCTGATTTTTTACCTATCCCCGGAAGTTTAGAAATCTCGTTTACTGCCTCTTCAATCAGCCTCGAAGGGTATGTCATTAAAATAAAATTAAATTTATATTAGCCTTGTATTAGAGTATTTCAGCACTTATACCTCTGTCGCATATACCTTGGCGCATGGGAGCAAGCTCTTCAAAGTATCCTTTTTTTACGGAGCATTTGCCTTTGAAATGAATAATCCACGTACATTGCTCAGCCTGTTCGGGAGTATGCCCGCAAACTTTTATCAAAGTATTGATAACATGATCAAAAGTATTGTAGTCATCATTAAACACTACCAGGTCATATGTATCAGAGGTATGTGTATCTTCTAACAGTGTTACCTCTTCTTCTTTGAAAGGTAAATGACTTTGGATGGTTTTCATAAGATACAAATTGTGTTAGCTTCAAACAAAAATATCAATAATTAACTTCAAAGTAAAGAGGTCGAATTTTTAGGTTATATTGTGATTGTTTTTGAATAATGATGCCGGAATATCTGCTCATATCCATTCTTTGTGGTTATTTTTTTGTGATAATGTGTATAGCCTGGTATACATCAAGAAATACGGATACACATTCATTCTTTACAGCCAATAAAAGTTCGCCGTGGTATTTGGTAGCTTTTGGCATGATAGGCGCCTCACTATCCGGAGTTACTTTCATATCCGTGCCGGGCAATGTGGTAAAAGTACAGTTTGGTTATTTCCAAATGGTATTAGGATATGTATTGGGATATGTTGTAATAGCCGAATTGCTTATGCCGCTATACTACAGGCTAAACTTAGTATCTATCTACACCTATCTGGAGCAAAGGTTTGGCCGCATCACATACAGATGGGGAGCATTTTTTTTCTTACTCTCCCGTACATTGGGTTCTGCGTTGAGGTTGTTTTTAGCCGCCAATGTTTTGCAGATATTTTTGTTTCACCGTTGGAATGTACCTTTCATAGTAACCGTGGCTATTACCATCGGATTGATATGGCTCTATACATTCAGAGGAGGCATAAAGACTATCGTTTGGACGGATACGTTTCAAACCTTTTTTTTAATATCATCAGTAGTATTGTCTGTATATCTGATATCATCAAGATTAGGATTGGGATTTACTGACATGCTGGAAGCCATATACAACAGCCGTTATTCTAAAATATTTTTTTGGGAAGATATGAACAGCAGGTTGTTTTTCCCAAAAATGTTTTTTGGCGGTATGTTTATAGCCATAGCTATGACAGGCCTCGATCAAGATCTGATGCAGAAAAATCTGACTTGCCGCAACATAAAAGAAGCTAAACTCAATATGTACAGCTTTACGGGAGTGCTGGTGGTGGTCAATTTATTTTTTTTGTCTTTAGGAGCATTGCTCTATATATACTGCGAACAGCGGGGCATTGAAGTTCCCAAGCGCACAGACGATATGTTTCCCATGTTGGCAATGGGAGAGTTGGGGTTGTCAGCAGGAGTGTTTTTTATATTGGGCATTACGGCTTCATCTTACGCCAGCGCTGACTCGGCACTGGCAGCGCTCACCACTTCATTTTGTATAGATTTTCTGGACTTTAAAAATAAAACCGAACAGGTACGCCGCCGCCAAAAAACATATGTCCATGTAGGTTTTTCATTCGTGTTTTTGCTGGTGATATTGATTTTTTATTACATCAATCACCGTGCGATAATAGATGTAGTGCTCGATCTGGCAGGCTTTACTTATGGGCCACTGGTGGCTTTGTTTGCTTTAGGAATGTTTACAAAAAGAAAACTCAATGAAAAGTGGGTGCCTTGGGTGTGTATAGTATGCCCTCTGCTCTCTGTGTTGATATATTATGGCAGTTCATTTTTATTGAATGGATTTGAGTTCGGTAGTTCAATAATAATACTTAACAGTGCGCTATGTAGTTTGGGATTTTGGTGGGCATCTAAATGATAAATGCTGCTTTTTTGAATAATATGCACAACTTCAAAAAATCTAAAAATGATTTAATTACGAATTTATCTGATTTATTATAACACATCACAAAATATCTATAGCCATTTGTCACACGTCAGCCTGCCATTCAATCATTTTGTAGTTGGATCCATTTCATTCCGGATTTTGCATGGGCAGGCCATTACTCAAGCCATACACTGGTTATTGTAGGAAAGCGCCTTTGAAGTGCAATAACGTTTTGGCTTTACACTGAAATGGCTTGTTGGCGCATGGCTGCGCGTGTTTTTCAGGTAGATTTAGGTCTGGGCGCCGCCCTTTAGGGCGGCGCCCAGACCTTCGCGGCTCGCTCATTTCGTTCCGCTGAAGGCTCTGCAAAAAGGAGCTCATACAAATCACTCCGTTCCTTTTGCAAGCTACTTCGGAGGTTTACATTTCTATATGAAGTTGAAAAATTTCGATATAACCTGCGCGAGGGATGGGAGCCATGGCCTGCAAGGCCAGTGCGGAGCTTTAGCGGAGCACCGAAGCGATAGCGGAGTGGCGGACAGCCCGACCCCACAGGGGCGCGCCCAACATAAAAAATTTTCACCACACTTTTCTGCTAATGTGGTCCGGATTGAATTTTATAAAGTTAAAAAAACAAAACACATTCTCCTAAAAACATAATGATTCTTCCATTAAGAAGCCGGTGCATTTTTTTTGAGACAAAATACCTTTAAAATAGTACCTGTCATTTGCAATCATTAAATATTCCTTTACTTTTGCAATCCTGAAAAATAAATGTTTTAAGTTTTGCAAGTAACATACCATGGCAAATAAAGGTAAAATCACACAAGTAATAGGGCCGGTAGTAGATGTAAGCTTCGACGGCGAAAATTCTAAACTCCCCAAAATACTGGATGCACTCACCGTAACCAAGCAAGATGGCACAGTGGTAGTGTTAGAGTGTCAGCAACACCTTGGAGAAGACAGAGTGCGTACCATATCAATGGACAGCACAGATGGGCTCATGAGAGGTATGGAAGTAATAGACACAGAAAGCCCCATAAAAATGCCCATCGGTGAGCAAATACGAGGCCGCTTGTTTAATGTAGTAGGTGAATCAATAGATGGCATTAAAGAACCTGACAGAATCAAAGGTCTACCTATACATCGCCCTGCTCCCAAGTTTGAAGACCTGGCTACTTCCAGCGAAGTTTTGTTTACCGGCATAAAAGTGATTGACCTGTTAGAGCCCTATGTAAAAGGTGGTAAAATCGGTTTGTTTGGTGGTGCCGGTGTTGGCAAGACGGTGCTCATTATGGAGTTGATAAACAACATCGCTAAAGCTTATTCAGGACTTTCGGTGTTTGCCGGTGTTGGAGAGCGCACACGCGAGGGTAATGATTTGCTGCGCGAGATGATAGAATCAGGGGTAATCAAATACGGAAAAGAATTTAAAGAAGCCATGGAACATGGCGATTGGGACCTTTCCAAAGTAGACATGCAGGAGTTGGCAAAATCTCAGGCTACTCTGGTATTTGGCCAAATGAACGAGCCTCCCGGTGCGCGTGCACGTGTGGCTCTTTCCGGACTGACCATTGCTGAGCACTTCCGCGATGGTGACGGAACAGGTCAAGGCAGAGACATCTTGTTCTTTATAGATAACATTTTCCGCTTCACTCAAGCCGGTTCTGAAGTATCGGCACTACTCGGGCGGATGCCTTCTGCAGTGGGTTATCAACCTACTTTAGCTACCGAAATGGGTGCTATGCAGGAGCGTATTACTTCTACCAAAAGGGGGTCCATCACCTCTGTGCAAGCTGTGTATGTGCCTGCCGATGACCTCACCGACCCCGCACCGGCTACTACCTTCTCTCACCTGGATGCTACAACCGTGTTGTCCAGAAAAATTGCTGAGTTAGGCATATACCCTGCTGTAGACCCCTTAGACTCTACTTCGCGTATACTCAACAGAGAAATTCTTGGCGACGAACACTATAATTGCGCCATGAACGTAAAACAAATTTTGCAACGCTACAAAGAACTTCAAGACATCATTGCCATACTCGGTATGGATGAGCTTTCTGAAGAGGATAAGCTGGTTGTACACAGAGCCCGTCGCGTACAAAGGTTCCTGTCTCAACCTTTCCATGTGGCAGAGCAATTTACCGGACTGAAAGGTGCTTTTGTAGATATTAAAGAGACGATAAGAGGCTTCAACGAAATTATGGAAGGTAAGTATGATCATCTTCCTGAAGCTGCCTTTAACCTTGTGGGTACTATAGATGAGGCGGTAGCAAAAGGTGAAAAATTACTAGCTGAAGCAAAAAAATAGTACATTTGTTTGCGATGAGAAAACCTTACGGTTTTCTCATCCTTTCTAAAAAAGGTTGCATTAATTTCAAAAAATGAATCTAGAAATATTAACTCCGGACCAAAAAGTTTTCAGCGGTGAGGTGCTCTCAGTAAATTTGCCCGGCACACATGGTGCATTTGAGGTATTGCAAGGCCACGCACCCATCGTCAGCAATCTTACAAAAGGTAATGTCGTTATCAGAACAACTACCAAAGATCAAAAGAACGTAACAATAACGGGAGGTATAGTAGAGGTGCTCAACAACAAAGTAATTATTCTTGCTGATGCTGTAAAGCAAGACTAATCACTATCCGCTCTGATACATTTACTAAGATATAAAGGTTTCTGGCTTTTTGTTGAAAATTCATTTGGTATAAAAGCGCTACCATGAACTTTAAATGGAAATAAAAGCCATCATCCCCTTTTAGTTACGGGTGTTAGTTGAACCCGGATTTTTCAGTTGAATATACAATTTCACACTGATTTTTCGCTTCAATATGGAATTTTCAGGGAGTTTT
>JANWYS010000109.1 GCA_025054875.1 Cytophagaceae bacterium
GCCAGTGCGGAGCTTTAGCGGAGCACCGAAGCGAGAGCGGAGTGGCGGACAGCCCGGCCCCGCAGGGGCGCGCCCTGAATAAAAAAAATTTCATCACACTTTTTGGGACAGTATCGGCCGTAATCCGAATTATGTAGCTGTTATTTTACTTTCTTTTCCATTATCCATTTTTCGCTTTCTATGCCCCCGAGTTTTCTTTTGAACTGCATCAGCCCTTCGTTTGGTATTCCTTTGTCGGTGGCAATTCCTAAATCGAAAATTTTGTATTGATGTGCTTGTGCATACTCATAAATTTTTTCTAAGGCCATTATGCCGGGACTAAAGGTTTTGTATTTTTCATGATAGGCCGGCAAAAAATAATACAAAGCATCTTGATTTACTTGTACAACGCTTGCTGTTGCTATAAGCTCCTGCTCGTTATATACGTTGAATTGATTATACTGTCCGGGAAATTTGAAGAAGCAATTCTTAAATTGAACAGAGGTAATGTTTAGAGGTATGCCTCGGAATTTTCTGTTCTCCGAAATAAGTGCGTACACCTTATCCAAATCCGGATGTTGTTCGAGAACGCAGCGGAAGCTCATTTTCCGGCATTGTATGAGCTCGCCGCGCTCGGAGCGACTGATAATGTGCTCAAACTCCTTGTCAGAAATAGGTATGTGATAATTAATGTCTGTAATGGCGATTTCATACCCATGTTTTTCTAAAAGTGATTTCAGGCGAATGATTTTTTTTTCGTTGTAGCAAAGCGGTGGCAAAGCCAGACGTATGGAGAGAAGGTTATGTTGTTTTGTCAGGGTATCTATTTCTTTCAGTAAAACAGAAATATCATCATCGCTTAGGTTTTCATCAAACTCAATTCCTCCGAAAGGCGCCCGGTAAGGGGCATAGAGCGTGTGGTCTTTAATACAGAATGTTACAAGGGCTTTGCAATTATCATATTTATCGCACAACGACATGGATATCGCATCATCAGCATATTGATGATGAACATAAGGCCATGAGTTAAAAAACAAAACGGGGAAGTCAGGTTGAAGGAATACATACCTTGTGGTATACATGCTATGAGGCTTTTTGTATCACGACAAATGCTGTCGCCATTTGCTTTACATGAGATAAGGTGAGAAGGATGTTTACGTTTCCCCACTTTTCTAATTTTTTTTGAGTGTCGCCTCGAATGATGAGTTCAGGCTTGCCTAATGCATCGTTCATGATTTCCAAATCCAGAAAAGACATGCCGGCTCTGAGGCCGGTGCCAAGGGCTTTAAAAAAGGCCTCTTTTGCGGCATAGCGCACGGCATAATGCTCTGCCTTGCTGTTAGGACGACTCTCGCAGTATTTTATTTCGTCCGGGGTAAATACCTTTTCTCTGAATCCACGCTCTTTCTCTATGATGGCGCGTATGCGATCTACTTCGATAAGGTCAGTTCCGATTCCGTATACCATAGTGCAAAGTTAATAGCCATTGCAATTAAGTCGTAAGAAAAAAGCTGTTTCCATGAAAACTTAATGTGACCTGTAAGATCAAATTTAAAATTACGAACATTAAATGTTATATTATTGTTAACAAAATATAATCTTTAAACTATTTAACACACTGATTTGATGATATATACACTAATGAATAATATGTTATATTATTGTTAACTATGTTAATATACTGTAAATAATTAAGTATTTGGTAACTTTGCAAAATTTTAATTTGTAAACAATGGTAAAGAATAAAGAAACCGATAAAGCCGAGAAAAAGAAGTTGAAAACGGTCATTACTTCTGCGATAAGAAAAGCCTTGTCTGACAAAAATCTGTCCATAAAAATAGAGAAAGCCATTGATAAAGCAGGAGACGACATTACTAAAAAAATAATGAAAGCTTCAAAAGAAAATAGAGAAGAGAAGAAAGTCGGCATAAAAAATAAAACAGCTAAAACCTCTGTAAAAAAGACTTCGCCCAAGGCCTCAACAAAAGCCTCACAGAAAAATTAACAATAAAGAAAACTGATAACTAATGAAAGCCAATTGTTAAATTGGCTTTTTTATTTTCCGTATTACTCTTGAATATGTCGTATCGCGATTTTTTTGTAAAAAAAAATATATCCCAAATAGTGAGCGAAAACAGCCATAACAAGCTGGCAAAAGTGCTTACGGAAAAAGATTTAACCTCATTGGGAATAGCTGCTATAATAGGTGCGGGTATATTTAGCACAATAGGAGAAGCCTGTGCGGTGGGAGGAGCAGCAACATCTTTACTTTTCGTTTTTACGGCTTTTGCATGTTTGCTGTCAGCATTGTGTTATGCAGAGTTTGCTTCGTGTGTACCCGTAGCCGGTAGCGCATACACATACGCATATGTGTCGTTTGGAGAGTTGGTGGCCTGGATAATAGGTTGGGACCTCATGATGGAGTATGCCATCGGAAACATAGCTGTGGCCATTTCATGGTCTGATTATTTTACTTCGTTGCTTCAAAATTTGGGTATGCCTTTGCCGGAATATTTATGTATAGATTATTTAAGCGCTGAGAGGATATATCATAAAATACAAATGTTGGGAAGGGGTGTGATGAACTACAACTTCACACAAGCCGATTATGAAGCATGGCGCGCATGGATGAACGCTCCTCAAATAAGTGGCTTCAGAATCATATTGGATGTTCCCGCTTTAGCCATAAACATATTCATCACCTGGTTAGTGTTGATAGGTATAAAAGAGTCTAAAAGCACCGGCAATGTGCTTGTGATGGTGAAAGTAGCAGCCATATTACTGGTGATTGCAGTGGGTATATCTTACATAAATCCGCAAAACTGGAATCCCTTTGCACCTAACGGTATCAGTGGTGTACTCAAAGGGGTATCGGGAGTATTTTTTGCTTACATAGGGTTTGATGCTATTTCCACTACCACAGAGGAGAGTATAAATCCATCGCGCGATGTACCTAAGGCGATGGTAAATGCATTGATCATATGCACGTTGTTATATGTAGCCATAAGTTTGGTTATTACCGGTATGGCACATTATAGTGAACTTTCAGTTGGCGACCCTCTGGCATACATTTTTGAAAAATACGATTTAAAATGGCTTGCTGTGATAATATCATTAAGTGCTGTTGCAGCCATGACGAGCGTACTATTAGTATTTCAGCTTGGCCAACCCAGAATACTGATGAGCATGAGCCGCGATGGATTATTGCCTAAAATTTTTTCATATGTACATCCCAAGTATAAAACACCTTGGTATTCAACATGGGTTACGGGAATAATTGTAGCTCTACCTATTTTCTTTTTGAATCATGAAACCGTAACCGACTTAAGCGTGACGGGCACTTTATTTGCCTTTGCCATCGTGTGTGCTGGTATATTGTTTAAGCGTTCGGTTCTTGATACTTCAAAAGATACTTTCAAGGTGCCGGTATACTCTTCAAAATATATTTTCCCCTCAACGGTGCTGGTCTTGCTCATATTATACAGCACTTTGTACAAAGAAGATTTTTTTGGTTTTTTTCTCACCATTAATGCAAAAACCATATTAACTAAATTACCCATCATATTATTTTTGCTCTACCTGGCAGTGATGTCTGTAGTGTGTTACAGAAAAGATTTGTCGCTCATACCCGTGCTTGGACTTACGATAAATGTATTTTTGCTCTCACAACTTAAAGTGGAGAATTGGATGAGGTTTTTAATATGGTTAGTAATAGGCCTCATTATTTACTTCTGCTATGGATATCACAACTCAGTGATGCGAAGAAATAAATAACGTGCCATTGTTGTGATTGAGGTGTTTGGTGCAAAGAATGTTTTTAAGTTATGTTTTTTTGCTTTTTAAATCCATTTCATGGCAACGAAAAAATGTTGAACTCATCAAGCATTGAGAAACCATTGCTTGCGAAAGTTTTATCAAGTTTATCAGAAGAAGTCAGATATTATTTACACATAACTTATTGAGGTTTGTATGGTAAGGCTTTAGATGGAAGAACGTGATAAAATAGTATTTCTAAAACTATGAACGTACTCTTTGTGGCGTGATAATTTATCTTAATTGCAAAAGGCTACACGAGCCTCCGCCAGGGATAGAACGGAAAGCCCGCAGCACGGCGTAGCTTTTGTGCGGTGGGGTGCGAGGACTTGAAGTGATAGCCCGGCCGCCGGCCTGAAACGGGTTAGCACTTCGTTACAGTTTACATGCGTGGTGGGTTGGTCTCACCGAAACGTGCATTTAATGAGGCCGGCGGGGCGGCTCGTTTATATCTGTAATAATAAAAAATGAAAACACCCGTTCTATCCTCAACACCTATGATGCTTTAGGTTATCTGTATGATGGACAATAGATTTTTTCGGGGGAAGAGAAGTGTGAATAATTTCTGCCCCTCCGTTTAGAGATTACTTTTATTTTAGCAAAGATAATAGATAAAGATAGTCAGATAAACATTCAGACATGGATTTTGTTCACCTGCATGTACACACACAATTTTCTTTGTTAGATGGAGCTGCTTCAATCAAAGCCCTCATGGATAAAGCGGTTAATGATGAGATGAAAGCCGTTGCCATTACAGACCACGGCAACATGTTTGGCGTATTTCAGTTTGTGGCAGAGGCTAATAAAAAGAACATAAAACCTATAATCGGCTGTGAGTTTTATGTAGTAGAAAACCGCCACAAAAAAAATTTTACAAAAGAGGACCGTGATGTACGATATCATCAACTATTGCTGGCAAAAAATCCTGAGGGTTATAAAAATTTGTCCAAACTCTGCTCATTGGGATACATTGAAGGCTTTTATGGAAAATATCCGCGCATAGATAAAGAGTTGATTTTGCAATACCACAAGGGATTGATTGCTACTACTTGTTGTATCGGAGCAGAGGTGCCACGCACCATATTGCGAAAAGGGGAAGAAGAAGGTGAGCAGGTATTCAAATGGTGGCTGGATGTTTTTGGTGATGATTATTATGTTGAGTTGCAAAGGCACAACATTCCTGACCAGATTAAAGTAAACGAAATACTCATAAAATTTGCCCGCAAATACAATGTAAAAATTATTGCCTCCAACGATGCACACTATGTAAACCGTGAAGACTACAACGCTCATGATATATTACTTTGCATAAACACCGGAGAGAAACAGAGCACACCCACAAGTAAAGAGTTCAGTGAAGAGGGTGGCACTTCGAAAGGTACACGCTTTGCTTTTTACAATGATGAATTTTATTTCAAAACCAAAGATGAAATGGCGGCTCTTTTTCATGACCTGCCGGAAGCTGTAGACAACACCATTGAAATAGTAGATAAAGTTGAACAAATAAAGTTGAAGCGCGATATACTGCTGCCAAACTTCCCCATTCCGGAGGCCTTCAAAATTCATACAGGGCAAGATGCTGACTCTCTCAACCAATGGGAATACCTGCGACATCTGGCTTTTGAAGGAGCAAAAATCCGGTACAAAGAAATCACTCCGCAAATAGAGGAGCGTTTGAATTTTGAATTGTTTACCATCAAAACCATGGGGTTTGCCGGATACTTCCTCATTGTGGCGGACTTCATCAAAGAAGGTCGTAATATGGGGGTATTGGTAGGCCCCGGCAGGGGTTCGGCGGCGGGTTCTGTGGTGGCATACTGCATAGGCATTACCAACATAGACCCCATAAAGTACGATTTACTTTTTGAGCGCTTTCTCAATCCCGACCGAAAGAGCATGCCCGATATTGATACCGATTTTGACGATGAAGGCCGACAAAAAGTAATTGATTATGTAGTGCAAAAATATGGGCGCAATCAAGTGGCTCAAATCGTAACCTACTCATCTATGGCAGCTAAGATGAGTATCAAAGACGTGGCGCGTGTGTTAGACCTTCCGCTGAATGAATCACTGTATCTGAGTAAGCTTGTTCCCGAAAAGCCCGGTATATCTTTACAGCGCATCATCCATGCACCGCTATCGGGAGAGAATAGTCTTTACGAAAAAGAAGGCTTGAGCGGAGAAGATTTGGAAAACGTCAAAAAACTACGTGAAATATATGCCTCCAATACACTACAAAGCACTGTGCTCAAAGAGGCTCTTGTGCTGGAAGGCTCTGTAAGAGGTACCGGCATACATGCTGCCGGAATTATCATAGCGCCGAAAGACCTTACCGAACTTATCCCCGTTGCTACTTCGAAAGATTCTGACCTTCTGCTCACCCAATATGAGGGACAAGTGATAGAAGAGGCCGGAGTAATAAAAATGGATTTTCTGGGGTTGCGTACTCTGACCATCATCAAACAAACTATTGAACTCATAGAAAAAAATCATGGCATCCGCATCAATATAGACGAAGTAGACCTGACGGATAAAAAAACTTTTGAGCTATACCAGCGCGGCGAAACCAACGCCACGTTCCAGTTTGAGTCGGCAGGTATGCAGAAGTATCTGCGCGACCTGAGGCCCGACAAATTTGCTGACCTTATCGCTATGAATGCCTTGTACCGCCCGGGTCCTTTGGAGTATATACCCAACTATATCAGGCGCAAACATGGCAAAGAGCCAATCATATACGACCTGCCCGAAATGGAAGAATACCTGAAAGAAACTTACGGTATTACAGTCTATCAGGAGCAAGTGATGTTACTCTCGCAAAAGCTTGCCGGCTTCAGCAAAGGCGATGCCGATGTATTGCGCAAAGCTATGGGCAAAAAAGACCGTGCTACGCTAGATAAAATGAAAAGCAAATTTCTCGAAGGCGCTATGGCCAAAGGACATCCCAAAGATAAACTCGAAAAAATATGGACCGACTGGGAGGCCTTTGCCGCCTATGCCTTCAACAAGTCGCACTCTACATGTTATGCATTCTTGGCCTTTCAAACGGCATGGTTAAAGGCGCACTATCCTGCAGAATATATGGCGGCAGTGCTCACAAATAACATGAACAACATTGAAAAAATATCTTTTTTCCTCGAAGAGTGCCGTCGAATGAACATACCCGTTTTGGGGCCCGATATAAACGAAAGCTCCCGATATTTTGACGTAAACAAAGAAGGCAAGATACGATTCGGACTGGGTGCCATAAAAGGCGCCGGAGACGCAGCTATTGAAGCCATAATGACAGAACGCCAGAAGAACGGACCTTTCAAAGATATTTTCGATTTTGTACAACGTATAAACCTGCGAACTTTCAATAAGAAAACTTTTGAATGCTTCGTATACGCCGGTGCGTTTGATTCTTTTGGCATACATCGGGCACAATATTTTGCTCAAAACGAAAAATCTGCTACCACCATTGAAATACTTTTGAGATATGGTGCTACTTTTCAACAAAGTAAAGATTCTGCTCAACAATCTCTCTTTGGTGGAAGTGAAAACACATTGGTAATTTCTCCCAAACTTCCCAATAGCTCTCCGTGGCATGAATTGGAAAAACTCAAATACGAAAAAGAAGTTGTAGGAATCTACATATCCGGTCATCCGCTTGACCAATACAAAGTCGAACTTGAAAATTTTTGTAACGCCAGTTGTGATAAAATTTTCGAACTAAGAAATAAAGACAACATAACCATAGCCGGTATGGTTACTCAAGTTAATAAAAAGCATAACAAACAAGGTAAGCCCTACGCATTGTTTACTGTAGAAGATTACAATTCCTCAGTCAACATGGCTTTGTTTGGAGAGGAATATCTTAAATATGAACATTTGTTAAAGCAGGGTGAGTTTTTGTTTATAAAAGGCAAAACTGAACCTCGACGTAATAATCCGGATGAACTAGAATTTAGACCTACCTTTATTCAATTGCTTGCTGATGTAAGAGCCAAGTGGTGCAAAGCAATACTGGTTATGATTGAGTTGGCCAACATAACTTCGTATCTCATTGATGAACTCGAGGAGTTATTTTTAAAGCACAAAGGCAACTCATTGCTCAGAATATGTGTTCACGATAACATGAGTCTTACTGAGGTGGAAATGTTTTCCAGAAAAATAAAGATTGATCCTTGTGACGAGTTATTGAACAAACTTAACAGGCTGCCCGGCGTACACTATAAACTTATTTCTTGAGGGATTCATCTACTGTGTTTATAAAAAAACAACCCGGTATAATAGCTTTATCTAATACTAAAAATAAATATATTGATAGGTAATTACCATTTTGTTTTTAAAATACAAATTTTAAATAAAAAAAATACAATTTCAGATGCATTCAACACTATAAAATTATATTCAGTATAAATATTGTACAATTAATTTACTTTGTTTATATTTGTGTTACTTTAAAAAATAGAATTAGGCATTTAAGCGATAATCATTTTATATGTTCTCGGCGGGTGTGCTATCATTCTTCTCATCAGGTTCT
>JANWYS010000010.1 GCA_025054875.1 Cytophagaceae bacterium
CGGTTTGTTTTCAAATATTAAACAATCTCCATGGCCTTTAAGCCTTCAAACTTAACCTCAACTGAAAAATCCGGGTTGAAATGAAAAATCAGTGTTGAAATTTTATATTCAACTGAAAAATCCGGAATAAAAACTTTTACGAATTAAAAAAAGCCAATCAGATTTTCTCCAATTGGCTTCTTTACAAAGGTTGTTTAAATTTTTTAATTAAAACATTGGTTTAAGATAGTCAGGTACGTGTCGCTAAAATTTTCATAACACCATTTTTTTAGCTCCAGTAGTTCATCGCGCAACAAATCTTTCATGTTTTTTCTGAGTTCTTTTTCAAATAAATACTCATCAAAACTTACTTTTTGCAAAATCAATTTTACATATTCTAGCATAAGAACTGTATTTTAGTAAAAGTGATTGTTTATGATTAGCGCTTATAGCATCATAAATTTATTAATTTATTAATTATCAAACAAATGTAATTTTATATTTCTTGGTCATTTTATATATAATAAACGTTAATATTGAAATAAGGTTATATTTAACTTGAAATATTTATATGAAGAGAATATTTTTTTTTCTTTTATTGTTTCTTTATTACATTGTTTCAAACGCTCAGGAAATACAATTTGTATATGACAAAACAACCTTGAGCATAAACGAACCGTTTGCACTGTCTATTGTTTTTTCAAAAGACAAAAAGCGAGAATATAAAGCCTTTCAAAATTATATATTCCCGGATGTGGCAGATTTAGTAAAAGATCGCACCTTGTTCACGGAAGAGAGCGATGGTTCGTCATCTATTACTCAATATTATTTGCCCCTCAAAAAAGGGTCATATGTATTTCCTCCGTTATTGATTAACTTAAAAAATGATGTGATATTTTTCCCGGGCACCACTTTGTATGTGAACAATAATAAATTTCGGGGTGAAAATGATTCGGGAAACGATATTGCTCAGTCTCTGACATTCAAAGACGAAAAATTAGATGCTTATCTAGAGTTAAACACATCACACACTACCGTGTACTGTGGCCAGGCTTTCTGCCTACAAGTGAACTTTATGGTATCCGTTGCTAATCGCTCGGAGTTTACTTTTTTTGACCTTGCCGAACAGAGGAAGAAAATAATTCAATTGCTGAAAAGCATGAAATGTTACTCTAATGATGCAGAGATAAACGATGAAATACCTCGCGACACGGCTGCAGTGGGTTCGCATAAATACGTTCGCTGGCAACTATACAAAGGATATTACTACCCTATGGTGAGCGAAACTATTGTAGTACCGGCGTTAGAGCTCACAGTACTAGGTTATAAATACGCCCGCAACGGCAACATTAGCATAGAACGAAAAATAACGGAAAAACAATTCAAAACATCGCCGATAAAAATAAATGTGCTTTCACTTCCACCTCATCCGATGAGCGATGTAGTGCCGGTAGGAGAGTTTTCATTGCATGACAAAATTTTATCAAAACGCATACACACAGGTTCAGCTTTTGAATATCAGTGCACAATTTCCGGAGATGGATATGCTCCACTGATAATGCCACCCGTGATTAACGAAAATGAAGTACTGGAATTCTATACCAATTCCGTTTCCAAACAAATGCAAGAGGTAGCCAATACTTTGCGGACTTTTAAAACCATAAATTATTCTGTCATTTGCAAAGAGCCGGGACAACACAATTTGGCAGATTATATATCTTGGATATACTTCAACCCATTATCGAAAAGTTACGATACATTGAAATCGAATCTGGTAATTCATGTATCGGGAAATAGTATTAAGAACAATTATATTTCTCTCAACCATCCCGATGTTTTTTATCAAAACATTAAAAAAGAAAATAATCAATTGCACGTGGTAGAGAAAACACAGGATATGCAATCCGTTTTGATTAAGGGAATAATTTTAGTTATGTTAGGGGTTTCAGTATGGGTGTTGTTTAAGAAATGAGCAGTACGTTTGGCAAAATATTCAAAATATCAACCTTCGGAGAGTCGCATGGCAAGGCAGTAGGAGTGGTATTGGAAGGATGTCCGGCAGGATTAGAAATAGATGAAAATTACATTCAACATGAACTTGACCGTCGCAAACCGGGGCAATCTAAAATTACTACACAACGCAAAGAGGAAGATAAAGTGCACATACTCTCCGGAGTATTCGAAAATAAAACTACGGGTACTCCTATAGCTATGGTGGTATACAACGAAGATCAGCGAAGCAAAGACTACTCTCACATAGCTGATAAATTCAGGCCTTCGCACGCGGACTATACGTATCATGTAAAATATGGAATACGTGATTATCGTGGCGGCGGACGCAGCTCGGCCAGAGAGACCGTAGCTCGTGTGGCGGCAGGAGCCATCGCTAAATTACTGTTATCAAAGTTCGGTATACGAATATATTCCTACGTATCGCAAGTAGGCAGCATTCGGTTAGACAAACACTATGACGAATTAGATTTGAACACTATTGATGATAACATTATCCGATGTCCGGATGCACAAACAGCTGAAAAAATGATTGCACTCATAGATGAAACCCGAAAAAATCAAGACACAATAGGCGGAGTCATCACTGGTGTCGTGAAGGGATGCCCTCCCGGACTTGGAGAACCTGTGTTTGACAAGTTGCATGCTGAATTAGGAAAAGCTATGCTCAGCATAAACGCCGTAAAAGGCTTTGAGTATGGCAGTGGATTTGATGGAGTAAAACTTAATGGCTCTCAACACAATGATTTGTTCGAAAACAAAGATGGTCGCATCACAACAAAAACCAATCATTCCGGTGGCATACAGGGAGGCATATCCAACGGGCAAGACATATATTTCCGTGTAGCATTCAAACCGGTGGCTACCATCATGAGCGATCAGGAAAGCGTGAATGAAAAAGGAGAAAAAACAATCGTTTCCGGCAAAGGCCGGCACGACCCCTGTGTGTTGCCACGTGCCGTACCTATTGTGGATGCCATGACGGCATTGGTGCTCGCCGATTTTTTCCTGCGAAATCAATTAGCTTCATTACACAGATTGTCGAAGCATGAGTAAAAAAGTAAGAACTATTCCGCTCCATTCACAAATACTGATTGGTATCTTTGCCGGCATTCTGTGCGGCACATCGGTTATTTTTATTCAAGGCGGACATACATTCATTCAGTTTTATGTGGCTCCATTCGGAAATATTTTTTTAAAGCTGCTTCAACTCATTGCTATACCGGTAATTCTTACCTCGCTCATCACAGGCTTGGCCAAAATAAAAGATGTAAAGAAAATCGGTAGCATGGGCTTAAAAACTGTCATCTTCTTCATCTGCACAACATTGATAGCAACAACCATAGGAGTAATTATAGCAGACATAATCAGACCCGGTAAATCTATTGATGAGAACATAAAAAAAGAGATGATTGCATCAATGGGCGTAACTTCTGATGATATATCAGATCAATTAAATACTGGCGGCAGCCCCCTTACATTTATTGAAAACATGGTGCCCAGCAATTTTTTTCAATCTATTTCCTCTAATCAAAATATGATACAAGTCGTGTTGTTTGCCATACTTTTTGGAGTGGCTTTGTCGCGCATAGGTGAGGAGAAAGCAAAACCGGTATTGCTTTTTTTAGAAGGTACAAACGAAGCTCTGACATTGATGATTAATTTAATCATGAAAATTGCACCTCTCGGAGTATTCGCACTGGTAGCATCTGTATTGGCAAAAGTTTCCGCAGGAGATCTTCAGAAATCCATACACCTGCTTTCAGGATTGGCGTGGTACAGTTTGTCGGTATTAACAGGGCTTTGTATTATGATATGCCTTGTCTATCCGGTTTTATTTTATACATTTTCGGGTACGTCCTATTCTATGTTTTTTAAGAGCATGCGTTCTGCTTTTTTGTTGGCGTTTACATCCAGCTCAAGCAGCGCCACCCTACCTCTTACCATGCAATGCGTAGAAAAAAATCTTAAGGTAGACAAAGAGATTGCAGGTTTCGTGCTGCCTTTTGGTACCACCATCAATATGGATGGTACAGCTTTATACCAATGTGTGGCTGCGATTTTTATTGCACAATTCTTCAACCTGGAGCTCAGCTGGACGCAGCAAATCGTAATCATACTTACTGCTACTACTGCGGCAGCAGGTGCCGCCGGCATTCCCGGT
Source organism: Cytophagaceae bacterium (assembly GCA_025054875.1). GTDB lineage: Bacteria > Bacteroidota > Bacteroidia > Cytophagales > Cytophagaceae > JANWYS01. The sequence continues at coordinate 4,154 of JANWYS010000010.1, forward strand.
GCAGGAATGGTGACACTCATCATGATCTTACAAAATGCAGGATTGCCCACCGCCGGAATTAATCTTATACTGATTCCCGACCGGATTTTAGACATGTGCCGTACTGTAATTAATGTGGCGGGTGATGTTACGGCTTGCCTCGTGGTAAAAGGAAGAAGCAAAGCCTAAAGCCATACACCTCAAAAAGGTAAATACATGGTGGTATGACAAATGATAAGATTATAGACTAAAAACAGTATGTATCAATTTCAAAACAATATAACGAAGCATATTCAGAGTTCAGAGTTTTCGGTTTTAATACCCGATTTTATCTTTCACTCTTTTTAATACTGATACAGCAACTTCACTTGCTTTTGATGCTCCTTTTTTCAAATGTTCTTCAATGACATTCGGATTGGTAATGAAATAATTAAACTTTTTTCGTTCTTCATCAAAACGTTTCAATATCAATTCGTACAAAGCTTGCTTGGCATGACCGTATCCGTAGTTTCCTTTTTCATAATTACTTCTCAAAGTTTGTGTTTCTTCATCAGAAGCTATAAGAGAATACAGTTTGAATACCGTGCAAGTGTCCGCATTTTTAGGCTCCTCCAAGGGGGTACTATCGGTTTTGATTTCCTTTATTTTTTTGAGTAGATCTTTTTCGGGCAAGAAAATATCAATGTAGTTGTTGTACGACTTGCTCATTTTTTGCCCGTCAGTACCGGGTATGGTCATTACTTTTTCATCTATTTTAGGTTCCGGCAAAATAAAGGTTTCGCCATAAGTGCGATTAAAACTCTCAGCTATATCGCGGGTGATTTCGATATGTTGCTTTTGGTCTTTGCCAACGGGCACTATTTGTGCATCATAGAGCAGTATATCGGCCGCCATAAGAACAGGATATGTAAAAAGTCCTGCATTCACATCCGATAAACGATCGGACTTGTCTTTGAAGGAGTGTGCCAGCGTAAGGCGCTGATAGGGAGTGAAGCAAGAGAGTATCCATGCCAGCTCGCAACACATGGGCACATCGGATTGACGGTAGAATACAGTCTTGTCGGTATCAAGTCCGAAAGCCAACCATGCAGCGGCCACTGCATAGGTGTTTTGTTTGGTTATCCTGCCATCCTTTAGTGTAGTGAGGCTGTGAAGGTCGGCAATAAAAATGAAAGATTCATTTTCATGTTCTTTGCTCAACGCTATTGCCGGCATGATGGCCCCTAATATATTGCCAAGGTGAGGCCTGCCGCTGCTTTGTATTCCGGTTAGTATTCTTGCCATCAGATATTTTTTTTCAAATGTATAAGTTTTGTCATTATATTGAAACGAGCATCACATTTTCCATAATCCTCTGCTCATTTCTCAGCCGGCGGTTGTATCCGGGTAGCAAAATTACATTCCTTTATCCCGGATTCTGCACTAACGGAAAAAGTGTGGTGAGATATTTTTTTTATTTTGGGCGTGCCCCTACGGGTCGCGCTGTCCGCCACTCCGCTATCGCTCCGGTGCTTCGCTGAAGCTACGCACTGGCCTTGCAGGCCATGGCTCCCATCGCTCACGCGGTTCCCCGAACTTTTTCAAGTGCATTAGCACAGACCGAAATCCCATCAAGATTCTGAAACTAAAATGGGGATTAGAAACACAAAGAAATCCATTCCGAATATTTGTTCACAGCGACACAAGCGAGCTGAAAATCGCGCCGGTGCTTGGTGTGGTGGGGAAGTTCGGAGCACAACATTGTGCTCCGGCACAAAAGTTGAATTGAAAGGCTGTTCTTTAATGCAAGCACATCACCTCGCCTGAAGCAAAACCTGTGGTGGCAGTTGTCGTTATATCATTCCACTATTTCTAATGTTTTCTGGTAAGCAGGAACACAGTAGTTGATGATTCTTCTCTCGCCGGATTTTTATGGTCAAATTTATTGTAATTTTTTTCTGCTCTATCTACTTGCAAGTTCAACTCTTTTTTTATTTGGCTTCCGTCTATTCCGTCAACCAATTCAAAAAATCTTCTTCTATAATTCAGTTCCATTGCCGTCATAAGTTACTTTGAATGGTCTAAGGTATTCGTTGATTTTATCGTTATAGCTATCTCTGTACATTTGCCTCCCTGATGGTCTTTGAAGTGCAATATCAATCAGTATTCGAATGATTGATTAGAATACGCTATACTAAAGTTATTATCTTTAGCCATCTGAATTGCAGAGTTAAAATCATTATCACATGACTTCATCCATTTTTTTAGTTAAACCATTTTCTATATTAGAATCAAAAAGCAGCTCAAGCATGGCAAATCAAGGATTTTTGTTTGCAAGATTTATAATGCTATGCAATAATCCTGTTGAATCTCTGAGCGGAAATTTTCTAATGCATTAAATGGGATTATGAACAGAGATTTTAAGAGCATTTTAAAAGATATTTAATTTTTGTATTTTGAACGTTGTATTCAATTTAATCTGATTCAAAATGAAACTTACATTTACAATTCTGGCACTTGTTATTACAAATACGGTGTTCGGTGTTCCTCCTATATACAAGGCAAAAGCAAAAGCGGCTATCGCCAAAACCAATCGTGCTATATATGTAGCTCTCAAAGCCGTGAAGACAAACAAGGTATATAGCGGAAACTTGGGCAAAGCCATAAAGCACCAAAGGTATGCCAAAAAATTGTACATCAACGGCGAATATGCAAAAAGTTTTTATCATACCCGTAGAGCCCGCATGCTTGCTAGAGAGGCATTAAAAGCCAACAGAGGAACTGCAAACCTGGATTTTAATGAGTCGGCCGAAGAAAAAGAATTTGCCAAAGATTCGCCTTCCGATGGCGAATCGGATGCCATGGCAAATCAGGAATATCCTTCAGAAATAAAAGATGAAGATATCGTCAATATGACTAATCTTGATTTAGAGGTACAATAGAATATACCTATTCTATGCAGTAGAAAAAATTGAACTCGAAAAGCGATGAAAAACACTTCTGATGATTGGGTTAGGCGTTGAATTTTTCTGATGAAGAGCATTGGAAATATCCCTCATAATCTCTGACTAACGGGCTTTTATGCATAAAATGGTATAAGCAATATCTTTGTTTTGCTTATTCATTTGTTTATCACTGTACGATAAGTGTTGGGTATTCGGTATGTATAGTATGTACGACCACTCAAAGTGGTTCTTTTAAACAATAAAGCCGTTGCAATAACAACGGCTTTGCATGTATTTAGAAGCTAAACCTTTTTTATTTTTTCTCTTCTACTGGTTTTGCTATGTTTGCCCTTTCCAAAAACTGATTTCTGGCAATCATATAATCTTCAACCTCTGGCTCCATTTTGATAGCAGCTTCGTAACTTTCCAGTGCTTCTATATATAGTTTGTTATCTTCATAGAAAGATGCCAACACTATTTTGTTTATAGCTGTTTCTCCATCTAATTGAGAGATGAGCTCTTTCAGGTTGTTGTTAATCTCTACAGATTTGGCTTCAGGCAAGAAAGACAAATTTATCTCATTAAATACGTTGGGTTTTTCTTTAGAGGAAACGGTAAGCTTATAGTTTTTCTCTAATTTTTTATCCAGCTTGAGGTTTACCCATGTGTTGTTGGTTTCTGTGGAGTATATTACATCGTCAAACAGGTTAGTTACTTTCACTACGTAGGTTTTGGTTTCAGGTTCAGCTTCCCAACGAATGGTAACATCGGATGAGAATATTGTTATGTTTTTGTCACTACCTGAGTTTTTATCGTCTTTTCTGGCCACAGGTACGAAAAGTTTTATTTCGTTTAGCCCTCTTTCAACCGAACCGGTTACAGCCATATTTTTGTAGCGGCTTGCAGTTCCGTTTTCAACCGATTTAGACATCTCTCCGGCTACATAATCCACGTAACGTTTACTGGCAGATGTATTTTGCACAGCTACTTCTGAATTTAGCTTGGCCACTTCGTAAGTTCCCGGTTTTTTCAGCTCGATGGTTTTACCGGTTTTGTGTACCAAGCCAAGATAGCCATTTTCAGCAATAATGATTTTATCACCTTTAAGCAGTTTTTTACCTACAAAAAGGGGTTTCCACTCGGTGGTGCCGGAAGTTTGTAACTTATTTCCTCCTTTAGAGGCGAGCACCTTGAACATTTCCTCTTGAGAATATGCAAACGAAGCTGAGAGGAACACAGCAAGAACGAGAATAATTGATTTAGCTTTCATCTTTCTTTAAGTTTAAGTTATTGTTAGTACTACTATCTTTGGATTCGATATTAAACTTCTTAGCGAATTTATTACGTAATTTCAACTCAGAAGTTCTCGCCAAAGCATAATACAACTCTATGATATTAGGCATCAAAAACAGTGCCACAATTATCAAAGTGAAGTCCGATTTGTAATTGTATTGACTGAAAATGAATACGTTAAGAGCGGTGAGCAGAAGCACTTCCAGCAAAGTAAGCACAAGACTCACACCGTCCCAAAAAAGTTCCAATTTAAAGTATAAATAACTAAATAACATGAGATTTAAAAACAACAATGAAATGTTTACGACATACATAAGCCACTCAGGCATCTCGTCTATGTAATTTCCGCTTAATATCATGGAAACAATATTAGCATGCACTACCACTCCATACATATCTTCGTATGACCTTCCTACGTATTTTTTATTCAAAGGTGTAAAAAAACGGTCAACCGTGGAGTATGTGTTAAAATTAGGGCCCATGTAACCCATTATTACAATTTTCCCTGTGATGGCAGGCGAAGTATATTTGTATACCTGTTTTGTTATGGTGGTATCCACTATTTCGACATTGTCAAAGTTTTGTACAGTGTCTTTCACTTTGACCTGAATGGTTTCTAAGGTGGAGTCTCTTTCGAACTGCTCAAAGAGCACATCGTTTACATCGAGTGCTGAGAAAGTAATTTTAGCATTAGGTACGCCATCTTTTGTCACACAGTCTATATTTCCTGAGTAATTTATTATTTCAGTGTCATTGTTTCGTTCTTCTATGGCTTTTATGGATTCAGGTTTATAAAGTTGAGCTATTCTTGAGGCAAATGATAACATGAATGTATCGCCGATTTTTTGCCTTAAAAAATGTCTACGTGCAGTTTTAAATTGGTTAGGCCCCTCAGAAATCATATCTACATATGCCGATTTTGAATATTGATTAAATAAAGGTATGGGAAACTTTACGCTATCTATCTTTTCCTCTTCTTCGTTTTCTACTAACTCACACCCCAAAACTAAATTTTTTACTTTCGAGAAAGCTTCAGCCAATAGAGTATCTCCACGATTTTTCTTTTCTTTAAAAAAACGAGCATCTATGGCTAATACCTTAGGGTTGTATTTGTTTAATATATTTACTTGCTGAGCTATTCCCTCTCTGTCAAGTTCGCCAATGTTTACTACTGTGATATTGGTATCAGCAGGTGGACTTTCACGTATTAGAGAAAATACTATGTCTGTAAGATCGAAGTCTTCAAAAGTTTTGGCGATAGGGTTTATGAAATCAGAATTTAAAGGGATTTTAGACAATCCCCAAATGAATACCATCGAAAATATTGTGGCAAAAAATGCGTCCTTAACGTATCCTTTTTTTTTCATCTGGCGTAAAGAAGTTTTTTTTTTGTAAGATTAAAAAAAAACTCTGCCTATGCAAATGCTTTGTTCGTTTCAAAGCAAATAGTTTATAACAGAATAATGTTGCAACACGAAATTGCTTACTAAAACAGTTGAAATTTTACTTGAAATAAATGTTTCTAATATCAACCTCATATGTAGCCTATCACTTGATTAGTTGATTTTTTTGTAATGTGAGATATTACTTCCAAAACAGGTGTATAATGCCATAGTAAATGGGTATGCCCACAGCAATATTGAATGGGAAGGTAATTCCCAAGGTCATGGGCAGCAATATGCTCATATTGGCTTGAGGTACTGCCATGCGCATGGCGGCAGGCACAGCTATATATGATGCACTTGCACACAGAATGGTAAAAAGTAAGGCATCGCCTACACTCAGGCGCATGAGGTAGGCTAAGCTAATGGCTATAGTGGCATTAATTAAAGGAGTTATGATGGCGAAGAGCACGAGAAATAATCCTGATTTTTTCAGTGCACTGAGTTTGCCTCCGGCTACTATGCCCATCTCGAGCAGATACAGGCATAGCATGCCTTTAAATATGTCTTTAACAAAAGTATGAAGCTCTGCCTCTCCTTTATCACCCCCTATATAACCAATAATAAGGCTACCTACCAGCAATATGATGGACCCATTGAAAAAGGCTTCTCTTAAAATCGCTTTAAAACTAGCTTTTTCTGACGATTCGGTATCAGAAACATGGAAAGTATTCTTTCTTATCAAAAATAATCCCATTACTATAGCCGGCGATTCCATGATGGCCATGCCGGCTACCATGTATCCATGCGAACTTACGTGGATGTTGCTCAAAAAAGTTTGAGCTGTTGCAAATGTCACAGCACTCACGGAGCCATAGGCGGCAGCAATTGCGCCGGCATTATATGGGTCTAGTTTTGCTCTCAATATACGGTATGTGATGAGAGGAACCGTTACAGACATGGCTATACATGCGGTCATGACCAAAGCTATTTCAATAGTAAATCCGCTGTGATATAATTCTTCCCCGCCTTTTATGCCAATATCGAACAAAAGATAGAGCGAGAAAAATTTTGCTATGGCAGGAGGAACGTCTAAATCGGATTTCAGGCTTACTGAAATTATACCCAGCACAAAAAACATAACCGGGGGGCTCGTTATATTTTGTAGGATGATATCAAAGTTCATAGAGCATACGAGTTAAAATAATTTTGCTAAGGTTATCGGATTCATCAGGCTATTCTCATGTTTGTCATCGAGCTTAAAAAATACAACATCTTGATTAATTAATTCGAAAAACTTTTTCACTTCTGAAAAATAAAAAGTTGTAAGTTGATATTCCAAAAAAAAAATGTTATATTCTAATTTATTTACTTGAAGGTGTAATATCATTCCAGAAGATGTGGAGCAGGATATAGTTGATTTTTGGGAAATACACCTCATTGTTCAGAAAAAATTATTTACGTAAAAATGATAAACGAATATCAATCAGATGTAAAAAAAATAATAAGTAAGCGCAACCTTATTTCATACACGCTGGCTGGCTTAATGATTATGGTGTATTTTACATTTATAATGCTAATTGCGTATTCAAAACAAGTGCTCGCTATTAGGGTAGTGGGCAACTTGCCCTTGGGAATACCCTTGGGAGTAGGGATAATAGTGTTTTCATGGTTGCTGACCGGAGTGTATATATGGTGGGCAAACCAAAAATACGACAAAATGGTGCGTGAGATAAAATCTCAACTTGAAAAAAATAATCAGTAAATCCAAACATCATGATAGTACTTCAGCAGTACACAGCTTTAGGTCAGTTTAATTGGGTATCTGTGATTATGTTTTTTTTATTTGTGTTCATCACATTAGGCATTACATGGTGGGCATCGAAAAAGACAAAAACCAGTTCAGAGTTTTATGCGGCAGGCCGTAGTATATCCGGGTTTCAAAATGGCCTGGCATTGGCCGGCGATTACATGAGTGCAGCATCATTTCTGGGTATTGCGGGTATGGTGGCTACCAAAGGTTACGATGGCCTTATTTACTCCATAGGTTTTTTAGTAGGTTGGCCATTGATCATGTTTTTGATAGCAGAGCCCCTCAGAAACCTCGGCAAATATACCTTTGCCGATGTGGTAGCATATCGCTTAAAACAAGTACCTGTGCGTGTAGCTTCGTCAGTAGGATCTTTACTCACCATTACTTTTTATTTGATTGCACAGATGGTAGGTGCAGGAAATCTGATAAAAACATTGTTTGGTATTCCTTATGAGTGGGCAGTATTTATTGTTGGCGCTGTCATGACTTGCTATGTGCTGTTTGGAGGTATGTTGGCTACAACATGGGTACAAATTATAAAAGCGGTGTTGCTACTGGGAGGAGCTTCTGTATTGGTAGTGCTTACGCTAAGCTACTTTTCATACAATCCAATAAAGTTATTCAATCAGGCAGGGGAACTATATTCGGCAGACGTATTGCTGCCCGGTAAGTTTGTAAGTAATCCTTTGGATGCTTTGTCTCTTGGCATAGCTCTTATGCTGGGCACGGCAGGTTTACCTCATATACTTATGAGATTTTATACAGTTCCTGATGCATGTGAAGCGCGCAAATCTGTGTTTGTTGCGACAGGCTTCATCGGGTATTTTTACATTCTTACTTTCATCATAGGTTTTGGAGCTATGGTGCTGGTGGGGCAGGACGTGATAAGCGGTAAAACCGGCGTAGTAGGAGACAAGGGAGGAAACATGGCTGCTTTGCTTCTGGCAGAGTATACAGGAGGTAAATTCTTTCTTGGCTTCATAGCGGCTGTAGCTTTTGCCACCATTCTGGCTGTGGTAGCCGGACTCACGTTGTCAGGCGCTTCTACACTCTCGCACGATTTGTATGTCAACGTGATTAAAAAAGGCAAATCTGATGAACGCAGCGAAGTAGTGGTAGCTAAAAGGGCTACTCTGATGTTGAGTATATTGGCCATATTGCTCGCATATATTTTCAAAAAGCAAAATGTGGCATTTATGGTAGGCTTAGCTTTTGCTATTGCTGCCAGCGCTAACTTTCCGGCATTAGTACTATCAATATTCTGGAGAAAATTTAACACCACATCCGCTTGCCTCAGTATAAGTGTAGGAGCTCTGTCGGCAGTGGTATTTATCTTTTTGAGCCCTACGGTGTGGGTAGAGGTGTTAGGAAATAAAGCAGCTGTTTTTCCATTAAAAAATCCGGCCATCGTTTCGTTGAGCTTGTCTTTGTTCACTGCAGTTTTTTTTAGTCTTGTAAAAAAAGAGCCACATGCTGAAAGTAAATTTGATGAACAAAAAATATGCACTTACCTCGGCATCGGAGCTCAGTAAATTTCATTATGAACAAAGTTGAACTTGAACATGGAAAACGATATGAAGTAGAGCGAAAAATTCTTCTTCGCACTCTGCTGGCTACTTCCATAGCTGTTGTGGCATACCTTCTTTTTAGTGTTGAAATCGGATTTAAACCGGAAATTATATATCCGGCAATAGGCTTCATAATATTGTTCATGAGCTTATATATATGGACAAAGCAAAAGAAAAATTTTATCCTCAAAAAAAGAGTTGTAATCATCATTTATTATTGTTCGGTGGTAGGAGGTTTTTTCGTACAAGGCGGATTGCAGGGAATCTCCATAATTGATACGGTAAACATGATTATAATATTATCCGGGTTATTCAGTGGTAAAGAACGTTTATATTATCTCATTTTTTACCTCACTACTATTGCAGTTCTTTCTGTATCTCAGATTTTTTTTCCTGAAATGATCATTGACACTATGGACGGACAGCCCATGTATATCATGGTTACGCTCTATTTCATCAGATTGGGGTTGATTGTAAACCATGTTTCCATATTGAGAGATGCATATCAAAAAGAGCACAAAAAAACATTGTCTTTGCTCAGAGAGGTGCAAAAATTAAATGATGAAATATCTTCTCAAAACGAAGAGCTCAAGTGTATTCAGGAAGAGCTTCAGTCGGCTAATGAAAATCTGGAACAAAATGTGCGGGAGAGAACCCAAAAAGTAGAGGAGCAGAACCAGAAGTTATTGATATACGGCTATATCAATAGCCATGTACTCCGTGCTCCTGTGTCAAGGTTGATGGGATTGATAGAGGTTCTAAAACAAGAAACTAACGAGAAAGCTCGCGAAGATATTCTAAAAATCATTTATTCTGAAGCGCATGAAATAGATGAAAAAATAAAACAAATATCAAAAGTGATTAATGAGACGGATGCGACACTCATGCAAGATTTGAGCGAAAAAGCCCGCAAGCTCTATTCAGACAGCATGTAACATCATTTAGCAAATCTTTTTAATTGAGATGCTTCAAAATTCCATTCAGGGGTGACTAATATTTCTCCAAATTTAGTACTGTACCAAGGCGAGAGAGTTTCATTTTGCGGATTTTTCAATATGTGTATTTCCTGTGCAGGCATGTAACTTTGGGCGAGTAGAAATATTTTTTCGTTATTTTTTTCATTTACGGCTACATCCATCACAATTACAGCATGTCCGGGAAAACCACCCTTTATGAAAACATCGCCGGGTTGTATTTGTTCTATCCTTACAGGTATCAATTCTTTGCTCAGAGAACTTGTTCCGGCATACATAAACACCTGCCTGAGATAAGCTTTAAATTGTTTATACGAGTCTTCTTTAGGGGAATTGAGCACCCATGTTACTTTATTATTTTTAACTACAGGCCTGTATCCCTCTATCCACTTCTTATAACTTGCCTTGTCTCCACTGGTAAAGTTGAAATGAATGTTGTCGTACTCTCCTCTCGAATAGTGATATTCAGCTTTAAGTCGCATAATGGCATCGGCACATTGCTGCAGGTCTTCATTGCCTACATCAACGTTGAGTACAAGATGTTGCGCTGTTTGATTAGTTTTAGGTGTGCCGTTGTAAAGCAATACTTCCCGGCTGCCTTGCTTTACCGGCAAATGTCGGAGCCAGTCGCCAAAAGAATTTTTTTCCACCTCCACTCTTTTGTAGCCATCGGGAACTTGTATGTTGTTTATCACGTAATGTTCAGGATTGTTTTTATCTATCCACATGTAGCGATTGTGAGTAGAGGTATCTTTCTCAATCTTGTTTGAGCAGGCTTGCGCAGTGGAGGCAGGCACAATTAAAGCTGTGTCGGGTTCATTACGTTTTATTTCCTGACTACATGCACACAACGTGGCTAAACAGAATAAGAAGCAATGTTTCATGTGAGAATTATGGGTTAAATGTTATGAAGTTCGCAGCATTTCTTTAGCATTTTTAATAACGGTATCGGAAGGATTCTCTCCGCCTATCATTTTTGCGATTTCCCTTATGCGTTCATCCGTGTTGAGTTTTTTTATTTTGCTCACAGAGCGGGAAGAAGAGTTGTCCTTGTAAACAAAAAAATGGGTGTCTCCAAGGCAAGCCATCTGAGGCAGGTGTGTAATGCTTATGACCTGATGCCGTGCCGACATCTCTTGTAGCATCTTACCTACACGTATGGCTACCTCTCCGGATATACCGGTGTCTATCTCATCGAAGATAATTGTAGGCATGGAAGTTTTTACGGCAAGTATGTATTTAAGGCATAACATAAGCCTTGAAAACTCGCCTCCCGAAGCAACATTTCTAAGTTCCTGTGGGGGCACTCCTTTGTTGGCGCTGAATAAAAAGTTAACATGGTCTATACCATTAGGACCGGGGTCGCTGCTATTTACTTCAATATTGATAGTGGCTTGCGGCATGCCCACATCAGCAAGTAGCTTTTGTAACTCTTGTGTTATGTCGGGAACGGATTGTTTCCTTTTTCTACTCAAATCATTGGCTATGCGTAAAAGTTCATCATATGATTTGTTTAGTTTCTCTTTTAATTGTGAAGTTTCATTTTCTCCGGTTACCACCATTTCTACTTTAGCTTCGAGTTCATCTTTTATTTGCAACAATTCCGATATAGTATTTACATTATGTTTTTTTTGAAGATGATATATCTTATCAAGTCTTTGCTGCAACATCAAAGCTCTTTCCGGATCATACTGTATTCTTTCGGAAAGTGTTTCCACTTCTGCTACGATGTCTTTAAGCTCTATGAGTGTTGAATGCAATCTGTCTTTAAGAGAGATGAACAATGAAGAATTGGCACATACTTGTTCGATTTGCCTTTCAGCCGAAGCGAGAGAAGATAATACGTTTTGTTCACCATCGGAGAGCAGGCATAGGGCGGAAGATATTTTTGATTTTATATGCTCTGCATTGTTTAAGGTGTTGAGCTCTTGCTCGAGAGCTTCTTGTTCATGCTCATGCAAAGCGGCCTCTGTAAGTTCGTTCAGTAAAAAGCTGTGATAGTCAAATTGCTTTTTTTGTTCGCCTATGGCGTGGATAAGCTCTCTGTAAGAGGCTTCAAGAGTTTTATATTCCTTATATTTTTTTTTGTATTCCTGAACGAGCTTGTTGTTTTCCGCATAGGCATCCAGCACAGATATTTGAAATCCCGGATGGGCAAGTAATAGAGTTTCGTGCTGCGAGTGTATGTCTATAAGCGATGAAGCTATGGGCTTGAGTACATCAAGAGTTACGGGCGTGTCGTTTATAAATGCCCTCGATTTTCCTGAGTCCGACACTTCACGTCGGATTATACATTCGTCGCTGTAATCTATATTGGCGGCTTCAAATGCAGGTTGCAAATCATAATTTTTTATATCGAAAATCCCTTCGATGATACATTTTTCATTTTCATCAAAAACTATTTTGCTATCGGCTCGGCTTCCTAAAAGTAGCCCGATGGCTCCCAGCATAATGGATTTTCCTGCACCGGTTTCGCCAGTTATTACATTCAAATTTTTGCCCGGATGCATTTCCAATTCTTTTATGAGAGCATAGTTTTTTATGAATAAATGTTTAAGCATGTTCAGTATATGATTTGAGAGTAAAATTAGGGAACAATATTAAATTTGTTGAACTTATTTTTTATTTTGAAAATATTCATCTGAACATACCTTGCAGAGGAATGGGTTATCATTAACAGGCTGATATGGTGGGTTTAAATTCTTGAGATTTTCAGATGCGATTCATAAGTAGATTTTAACTCCCTCATTATTCATTTAAAATGCTTATGTATATGAGGACATTTTTCATTGGGTTGTGTTTTTCTACGGTAGGTGTTGTACTGCTTTCCTGTGTTAAAAAATATGATTTCTTTCATTCCAAGTCGAAATGGATGCAGGCGTTTTTTGCTGAGTTAAAATCGGGTAAATATCCTAAAATAGCAGCCATTTCATGGTGGCACGAAGATTATGACGATACATACCTTACCATTCATTCGTCTGTCCGTTCTAAAAAAACGTATCAGCAACTGGTTAAGGATGACATTTTTGTTTCAGAATGTATATTTTCTGAGGGTAAACTCATACCATTAAAAGGGCACATCTATCATTCGGCGTTTCCCGATTTCGGAGGTACAGAGGATGTAGTAACGGCCACCAGTATAACCGATTTTGAGAGGTTAGCACAAAAAAAAATAGCATGGGCATATTTTTCAAACAACTGGATGGATTCGCTTGCTTTCCCTCTTGAATCGGTGAAGCTGATAGCTGCACAGGGTAAAACTCCGTTCATACGGATAATGTACAGGAGTGAGTTTGAAGAGTATAAAAAAGATCCGAAATGTAACCTGAGAGATATAATAGCACACAAGCATGATGCAGCACTTAAAGCATGGGCACGGGAGGCGAAAAGTTGTGGCACTGACTTGCTGGTAGAATTTGGTACGGAAGTAAACGGTAGTTGGTTTCCCTGGAATGGGCTATATTCGGGAGCAGGAAAATTGAATGGCTATGGAGACTCCGGATATCCGGATGGCCCTGAAATATTCAGAGATGCTTACCGGCATATTATTGACATTTGCAACAATGAAGGTTGCCATAACATTACGTGGTTTTTTCATGCAGATGTATATGACGATCCGGAAGAGTGGTGGAACCATCCCAAATACTACTATCCGGGAGATAGTTATATTGATTGGATAGGCATGAGCACGTACGGGCCTATGAAGAGGGGTGAAAAATACTACCCTCCCAAACAAATACTTCAAGATGCTTACAATAAAATGACAGAAGTATCGCTCACCAAACCCTTTGCTATATTGGAGTTTGGAATTACAGAGTTGTAGGCAATGAGATAAACCTCTGAGTAAGATTATCAGGTATTGTGACAGAATGAGTGTTGTTAAGAGTAGTATATTCCCGAGCTCATGAAGTTATTTTCCCTCTTAAAATGCCTCACGTTATGAGCTACATATGCAATCATAAAGTGGGATGTGCGCAGTGTTTGATATTTTCAAATGAAAAAATCTTCTAATATTTCATCATACATACAAACAACACGGGAAATCATTTTTTCAACGAGCCGATGTAATGAACTATTCCCGACAATAACTAAAAACGTTTCCAACGTTGGTTTGCAGTACAAGATGTATGTTCGTTATGATTCAAGTTTACGTATTTACAATGGGGCTACAACTTGAAAAAAATGATCATGGAAATCATGATTAAAATGTATATTGCTATACTTGTCCGAAACGTATATTCGTTATGCTGTTTAAAATTGTTCATAAACCGGTGTATCATATCATTATAGACGATTTTTTACCAGCTGAAGAAAACTCAGCAATATTACAACAAACCTTGTCTATGCGAGACAAATTCCAACCCTCTGCATTAGGCGATGAAGCCCGGATCAAGAGCTCATATCGGAACAACTTATGTCTGAACTTAGATCAATTGTATTCGTTGTCTGATGATGAACTGCGTGCTGAGGTAATTTTATCGCATCGTGCACAGTCGTTGCTGTTAAAAATGTGATAGATCATCTTATATACGACGAGCAGTGGCTTTCCTTTACGGATGCAGCACCTTATCCGATCTGCGATATGCGTTATTGCGACTATTGGAGTACTCAGGTAAGTTACTATGGTAATGATGATCATTACCGTTGGCATTATGATACTATACCCGGTGATACCAGCAGAATTATTACCATGATATATTACTTTCATTCCCTGCCGAAGAAGTTCAGCGGTGGACAGTTGTGCCTCACGGATGGTCTGCTATGGGGGGAGAATATAGTGGGGCAATCGGCTACAACTGAAATTGAACCTCAAAACAATCGCCTGGTGATTTTTGACTCCAAATATCTGCACACGGTTCTGCCTGTTTCAAACAATGTTTCTTTTCACACAGGAAGATTTTCTGCCAATATTTGGATAGGCAGGTCATCAGAATGATATTCGCAGTATGCTGTATTTAAAATCTTTACATATCATCTTTATCGTTACCTGGTTTGCCGGGCTGTTCTATATTGTGCGTCTTTTCATATATCATCGTGAAGCCCTTGACAAGCCCGATTCGGAAAAAAATGTACTTATAGCCCAATTTCTTATCATGGAAAAAAGGTTGTGGTATGGCATTACCTGGCCATCTATGGTGCTAGCCAGTGCAAGCGGCTACACGCTGATGTTCATAACAAAATTTTATTCATTTTACTGGATGCATATAAAACTGATTTTAGTAATTCTGCTCACCCTTTACCACATATGGATAGAAATCGTATTTCAGAAAATGAAAAAAGGTACTTGCTCTTATTCTTCTTATCAATTGAGGCTTATGAATGAGTTGGCTACACTTTTTCTGGTGACTATAGTGTTTATCATTGTGTGCAAAAATCAACTCAACTATTTCATATTTTTCATCAGTTTATTATTGTTTGCGGCAGCTATGGTTATGTTCATACGTATATACAAGAGAATACGAACAAAAACCTGATACTTCCACTCATTGCCCAAACTAAGCGACACACCATTCAGATAAGCGTGTATGGTTTTGATTGAATCAGCTTTTATCTTTAATTAATTATGGTTGATTGGATATATTCATGAAAGCGAACAATGAATAATCTGAAAGTTGTAGCATCAGTCTTACGTGAAAAAAATGTATATTAGGTAATGGGTTTAGATTTCATTGTGTTATGTATAAGTTGTACATGTTTTTTGGGGGAGTAGCTTTCATCAGTGGCATATTAACCTATGGCCAGATAAGCAGCCCGTCTGTAGCAAACAAAGCGGAAGCAAAGTTAATTACACTAGGTGCGCCGGTAAACACATTGGAAAATTCTGAGTTTTCACCCACAATAAGTGCCGATGGTAAAACGATGATATTTGAATCCGATAGGGGAGGCAGATGGCGCTTATACATCACTCATCAGATAAAGCCAAATGTATGGTCGGAGCCCAAAGAGATAACCGTAATCAGCGATTTTGTGGCACCCGGCGATTTTCTGGGTGGGCCTTGTTTGAGCTATGACGGGAGCATATTGTTTTTTACCTCTAATTGCAAAGGTAGCGTAGGTGGTGTAGATATATGGTATACCAAAAAAAACGGCGACAGTTGGGAGGTTCCCAAAAATGCCGGCAAAGGTGTGAATTCTGCCGGATATGATGGCTTCCCCTCACTTTCTGCCGACAATCGTCATTTGTATTTTATGCGTGAAGGACATGGTAAAACTACTACCGGCCAGCGCTGTTGTAAGATATACGTGGCTGAAAAGAGAGGCGCCTTTTACATGAACGCCAAACCTTTGCCTTACCCCATAAACACAGGTTGTGAAGGATATCCTCGCATAATGGCCGATAACCGCACGCTTATATTCTCCTCTCAGCGCGAGGGTGGGAAGGGTGGATATGATTTGTACGAATCTAAAATACGTGCCGGAAAATGGACTAAACCCTTACCTTTACATTTTATCAACACTCATAGAGATGATGAACTCATTTGTGTGCCAGAAGCAGGAGATGTGCTCTACCTCTCTAACACCAGCAGCAACAGCAAAGATGATATCTACAGAGTGACTTTGCCCGATGAGTTCAGGCCTGATAACCTCATCACTATTGAGGGAGTAATACGCGATGGTGAAACCCAAAAAATAATTCCTGCTACCATTCAAGTAAATAATCTGGAGACTAAAGAAAAAATAGCTGAAGTGAAAAACCACGACGTCACGGGTAAATATAAAATATCACTGCAAGAGGGGGAAAAATATGATATTTCCATCAAGTCAGATAAATATACTTTTCATTCGGAAGTGCTTGACCTGGATACTCTCAAAAAAAACCAAACTGTGCAGAAAGATGTTTTGCTGAAACCTCTCAAAACCAACACTACCTTTACATTGAACAACATCTTCTTTGGTTTTGACTCGGCAGTGGTAAAGAAGGAATCCGAATTTGAATTGAATAGAGTGGTAGAATTGATGAATAACAACCCAACGATGATAGTCGAAATATCAGCACATACGGATGACAAAGGCAGCGATGCCTATAATAACAGGCTCTCGCAGGCACGTGCCGAAGCTGTAGTAAAATATCTGATAAGCCATGGTATCAGTAAAGAAAGACTTCAGGCTAAGGGCTATGGAAAAAATAAACCTGCCGTGCCCAACGACAGCGATGAAAACCGTGCCATAAATAGAAGGGTAGAATTCAAAGTGTTGAATATTCAGTAGTAGGTTTCTGCGGGACTTGCCTGGGAAATGACAGGGTTATTGCCCACTACTTTTATTGCTGTAATTTTCTGTGCGCACTACCTTGCCTTCTTCATAAAACTTCCATACGCCGGCAATTTCGTCTTCCTGATATTCGCCCTCTGCATCTAATGTGCCGGAAGTTCGATAGTATTTCCAAAGCCCATGCCTGAGGCCATCTTTCATTTCACCTTCGCTCGCCAGCATGCCGTTTTCATGATAAAATTTCCATATACCTTCGGGCAGGCCATCTTTCATTTTTCCCTCTGCGGCCAGTACTCCATTTTCATGATAGCTCCTCATAGTGCCGGTTCCGTTGCGTATATCATTTTGAGCTAAAAGTCTTCCCTCTTTGCTATAGGTTTCAGAAACGGAAAGAAGCTTGCCTTTGTCCCAATACTCCTTTTGCATCATTTTACCGTTTTCCCAATAATTTATCCATTCACCATGTTCCATGCCCAGGTAATAGTTTCCTTCAGCAGAAAGGTTGCCATTTTTATGATACTCTCTCCAGTAGCCGTTTTCCATGCCGGATGTATAACTTCCACACATGTGCAGTGTACCGTTGTTGAAATACATTTTCCATTCACCTTCTTCTAATCCATCTTTATATTCTCCTTTTTTAGATATTTTCCCGTTTTCGAAATAGTATGTCCACACATTGGTTTTTAAAGACTTCTCATACATGCCCTCAGCAGCGGGCTGTCCGTTTCGGTGATATTCTTTCCAAAGACCAGTTTTTTTGCCATGTACATATAGTCCGGTATTGGCTATGAAATTGTTGTCGTAGTATTCTGTCCATTGTCCGTTTTTTTTTCCGTTTTTGTAGTAGCCTTGTTGTCTCAATGCACCGTTGGCATAATACTCAACCCATAAACTGTCGGGTTCGCCGTTTTTGTAGTATCCTAATAGTTCAGGCAGCATGTTTTGCTCACTGTAGAATTTCTTTACAGGTCCGTTCAGTTTGCCTTGCACATAAATTTTTTCAGCAGCAATATTTCCGTTTTCAAAATATTCTAATTGCTGCCCCTCCAATATGCCGGACTTATAGTATGAGGTCTGCTTCAAAGCGCCCGAAGGATAGTACGATTTATGTACTTTATCCGGAAGGCCATCTGTGTAAAATTGTTCTTCCCATTTTTGTCCATCCGGATAGTAAGTGTATGTTGTTCCGTTTCCATTTTTTAACGTGCCTGTATATAAGGAATCTCCTTTATGTGAGTTGTATTTTGTTACTTGCATCAGGCGCCCATTTTTCCACAGTTCAGATTTTTTGAAAAAGCCGTTTTCATAGTTGTGTATTGCTACTCCGTCTAATACGTCGTTGTTGTATTGCACTATAGATTTTACATTGCCGTTGTTGTGGTAATATATCCATTCTCCTGTCTTTTTATTTTCATGATATTGTCCTTTTGCTGACAGATGGCCGGCTTCATCATATACATAACACGAGCCGTGTAAAAATCCTTTCGTGTAATTTCCCTTTTCATGCTCCATACCGGATTTGTAGTAGCTTATAAAAGGCCCTTCATGTATACCGTTTTCAAAGTGTTCTTCTTTTGCCAGATTTCCACTTTCATAGTAGGTGCGCCAGAGCCCCGTTTTTTTGTTTTGTGTATAGTAGCCCACGCATTTCAGACTTCCGGAAAGATAATACTCGCGGCAGATACCATTTTTTTCATCATGAGCATAGGTTACTTCTGCCAGCAGCTTACCTTCTTTGCTGTATTCTTTGATGAGGCCATTTTTTTGTTGTACAATTTTCTTGGATAATTGTTTTGAACGTTTAGCTTTCCTTTGGGGAAGGTTATATGCAGTGGACATTTTTGTCCCGTCAGAGGTGTTGGTTTTTGCTGCATTTTCATTTTCTTTCTTAAATACCTCTGTGGATTTGTCAGATGTGTTCGTTATGTAAACAGCTGTGTTGTGTTGCTCGTATGCAGTATAAGCTTTACCATTTTCTCTGCTATTGCATGCCACAATAAGCAAGGCTATGGCAGTCATAGGTATGAGTAGTATTGGTAGGTTTGTTTTCATACAAAATGTATCTTTGATTTTGTAAAGCTAATGATTAATTGTTTACAAAATATTCCGAAATAGACGTATTTTGCATGTAAGTTTTTGTTAGAGAATTGTGGATAAGTAAGAGATAACTTTTTAAAAAGTATATGGCACGACTACTGGTGATAGATGATGAAAAAAGCATACGCCTCACTTTGAGAGATATATTGGAGTATGAAAAATATGAAGTGGACGAGGCAAAAGATGGGGAAGAAGGTTTGGCAATGGTAGAGAAGAATGAATACGATGCCATATTGTGCGATATAAAAATGCCAAAGATGGATGGTACTCAATTTTTAGAAAAGTTTATTGAATCAGGTAAAGACGTACCCGTGATCATGATATCTGCCCATGCTACCATAGAAACGGCAGTAGATTGTACAAAAAAAGGAGCATATGATTTTATTCAAAAACCACCTGACCTGAATCGCCTGCTTCTTACAGTGCGCAACGCACTAGACCGCTCTCATCTGGTTCAGGAAACGAAAACATTGAGAAAAAAAATCACCAAAACTTTTGAAATACTTGGCGAGTCGGAAGCGATAACACGGATAAAAAAAACCATTGATAAGGTAGCCCCTACAGAAGCTCGTGTGATGATAACCGGTCCGAATGGTTCGGGTAAGGAGCTTGTCGCCAAATGGATTCATGCTAAAAGCGCACGCGCCAACGGGCCACTTGTAGAGGTAAATTGCGCTGCTATTCCCGGGGAGCTCATAGAAAGCGAATTGTTCGGGCATGAAAAAGGAGCCTTTACATCTGCCATAAAACAGCGCATAGGGAAATTTGAAATGGCTAATGGCGGCACATTGTTTCTGGACGAAATTGGCGACATGAGCCTATCCGCACAGGCAAAAGTGCTCCGTGCATTGCAAGAACAAAAAATCACCCGTGTGGGAGGCGACAAAGAAATAAAAGTAGATGTTCGCATCATTGCCGCCACGAACAAAGACCTCAAGAAAGAAATCGCAGAAAACCGATTTCGTGAAGATTTGTATCATCGCATAAGTGTAATACTGATACATGTGCCCCCTCTCTCAGAGAGACTTGAAGATATCCCTATTCTCGTCGAACACTTCCTCAAAGAAATTGCCGCCGAATATGGAACCGCACAGAAAAAAATAGAACCCAAAGCAATCGAATATCTGAAAACTCTTCCATGGACAGGTAACATTCGCGAACTTAAAAACGTAGTTGAACGTCTTGTAATCATGAGCGACAAAACTATTACGCTCAATGATGCAAAAAATTTTGCCAGGTAGTGTGCTCATCTCTTTTAATCCTAAAGTGCAGAGCGTGCTATTTGCGATATGTCATGATGCTTGAACATCAGAATACATGGTTTACTTTTAGCAAGTCACTACAAAAGCCCTCAGGCTTGATGAAAGAGGTATAGCCGATATACCCTTGTGAAGAAATTTCAGTTTATGTAAGAGAGTAGTATAAGAGAATTATTATCATGCCGCCCCGCCGGCCTTTGTATTTGCATAGTTCTGCATGTTATGTATACTCCATACTAAATAAAACTCACATACAATTGTCTCTATGGCCGGCGGCCGCGCTATCCGCTGCAAGTCCTCGCACCCTGCCGCACAAAACCCGGGCTGTGCTGCGGGCTTTCCGCTACTATCGCTGGCGGAGGTACACGCAATTTCTCACGTATACCTCGCATGCACATGTGCATACGATTGACCCAGAAGTAAAGTAATACTACATAACACATCGGAGACAGGCCTTCTGCAGCCTGCGTGACAGCATACACAGCGTGTATTTGCGCAATATGTGGATTGCTGCATATACTTTAAGCAGGAAATGTTATGCTGCAAAGCTTTTACAGAATCATTTTCCTAATTACTATCCAATTATTTTACCGGTTCTTTTTCTCAAAAAATCATTGTTGCGTTTAACGAAAACTTCGTTTTTGGTAAAAAACAAAAGGAAAATACTTTAAAACGATTCTAAATTGCAGCAATATTGAATCATTGAGTAATTTTTATTAATTTGAAAATAAGCATATTATAAAAGGTCGGTGTAGTGAGCATAATTTTTTTTGACAATAGATAAGTTTTGATATTTGATATATTCAATTCCGATACTACATTTGTTGCGTCTTAAAAGACAAACTGTAGTTCGGATAAAATTTTAATTTTTATTTATGTCCTTTTTGAAAATTAGAAGTTGTTTTTCCCTATTAATATTTGTTCCAACGTTCATTTTATTTAGTGTTACAGTAGCGTCAGCACAAGGCGATAAGGCTTCTGCTGCATCAGGCAATCAAGAGATGATACAAAGAGGAGAGGAGTTGTTTAAGGGCAACTGTACTCAATGCCATGCAGTTCATGAAAAAGTAGTAGGGCCTGCACTTACGGGTATAACCAAAAGAGTGCCGATGGCTAAAATTATCAAATTTGTTCATAACCCCGCTCAACTCATATCAGTGGAAAAGGACAAATACTTTGTTGATTTGTATAATGAGTATAAGATTGAAATGACAGCCTTCCCCGGGCTTTCAGATAATGATATAAAATCAATAGTAGCCTATATTGAAAGTGTGCCACCACCTGCCCCCAAAAGTAAAGCAGACACCGGGGGAGATTCCGGTGAAGTAGCATCATCTGAGCCTAAAAAAGATTACTCTGAACTTATCCTCGTACTTACAGTTATCACATTGATTTTAGTGGCCATCACATTACTGGTATTTATTACCGTGATTCGCAAGTATCTTAAAGATCGTGAGGACACGCTTGCGGAAGAAGACAAAGAATTAGTAAACCAAAAATTTGACATCAATGCAGTAATACGTAGCAAAGGTTTTATAATTACTGTATCGGTCATATTTAGTATGGTGGCTATAAGGGCTTGTTGGGTAGGATTGATGTCAATTGGTATAGAGCAAAATTATGCTCCCAAGCAACCTATACCTTTCTCGCACAAGTTGCATGCAGGAGATTTAAAAATAGATTGCGGTTATTGCCATACAGGCGTGTACAAAGGAAAGCAGGCTAATATACCTGGAGTAAATATATGTATGAACTGTCATAGTGTAGTCAAAGAAGGTCCTGTGTATGGCAAAGCAGCCATAGCAAGCCTGATAGACCATTATGAGAAGAACAAACCTATACAGTGGGTTAGAGTTCATAATTTGCCGGATTTAGCCTACTTCAACCATGCTCAGCACACTGTTGTGGGAGGTATAGAGTGTAAAACATGTCACGGGCAGATAGATACCATGCAGGTTGTACGTCAGCACGCAAATTTAACGATGGGATGGTGTATAAATTGCCATAGAGAAACAGTAGTAAATGCTAAAGGAAATGCATACTACGACAGGCTGTTGCAATTCCATGAGAGTAAGAAAAAAGGAGATATGAAAGTTGAAGACATTGGAGGGTTAGAGTGCTCTAAATGTCACTATTAATTGTGTAAAAATTTAACGCATTAGTTTTATTTAATTTTTATGAGCAAAGAGAACACAAAAATCTACTGGAAAGGCATAGAAGAGTTGTCCGGTGATCCGGATTTTTTGAAAAATGCTTCCAATGAATTTCCGGAATACGTTCCTCTTAAAGAACAACAGGGTGACTATATCTCAGAGGGTACAAGCCGAAGAGATTTCCTCAAGATGCTTGGCTTTGGTTTAGGAGCTGTAACGTTAGCTGCCTGTGAAGCCCCTGTTAAAAAAGCAATACCCTATCTGAACAAACCAGAAGAAATTGAACCCGGTATTGCCAATTATTACGCATCTACTTACGTAGATGGAGGAGATTTTTGTAGTGTGCTCGTAAAAACCAGAGAAGGCCGTCCGATAAAGATTGAAGGTAATTCGTTGTGCCCGATTTCAAAAGGAGGAACTACAGCCAGAGTACAAGCCTCTGTTCTTTCCCTTTACGACAGCACAAGGCTTCAATCGTTTTACAAGGGCAAAGATAAACCTTTGCAGCCTTCTGAGTATGATGCTTTCGATACAGAAATAATAAATGCTTTATCATTAGCATCAAACATTAGAATAGTATCGCAAACTATACTAAGCCCTACCACCAGGGCTGTCATCCAAAAATTCAAAGAAAAATACACTTCAACAGAGCATGTTGTATATGATGCCAGCTCAGCCTATGGCATACTTCAAGCCAATAAGCTGATGTTTGGCAAATATGTAATTCCTTCTTATGATTTCAGCAAGGCCGATGTGATAGTAAGTTTCGGCGCAGACTTCCTGGGTACGTGGATATCTCCTGTGGAATATGCAAGGCAATATGTGTCTACCAGACGCTTGGGGAAATCCAAGAAAACTATGAGCAAACACTATCAGTTTGAAACCAACTTGTCACTTACTGGTAGTAATGCTGATATCAGGGTACCTATAAAGCCGTCGGAAGAAGCTTTGTACGTGGCTACCTTGTATAATGCAATAGCAGCCAATAAGCTAAATATAGAGGAAAAGAAAAATGATGTGCTGAAGAAAGTAGCCGACTTACTGAATGCAAACAAAGGAAGAAGTATAGTGGTATGCGGCTCAAACGATGTGAATGTGCAGTTGATGATCAACGAAATCAACAGAGCATTAGGAAACTATGGCACTACAATTGACTTAAATCAGCCCTCATATCAACGCCAGGGCGATGATGAAAGGATGAACAAATTCATTGACGAGGTAAAGTCAAAAGCAGTAGATGCTGTAATTTTTTATGGAGCAAATCCGGTGTACGACCATCCGAGAGGAGCAGAGTTGGCAGAAGCTTTGAAAAGTGTTAAGGTAAAAATTTCTTTCAACGAGAGAATGGATGAGACCACTTCTCTTTGCGACTATGTTGCTCCTGACCATCATTATTTAGAGTCATGGGGAGATGCAATGCCTAAAAAAGGTATATACACCCTCATGCAACCCACCATTAATCCTGTTTATAAAAGCCGTTCGGCGCAAGAGTCATTATTAAAATGGGCAGGAATAAATACAGACTATTATTCCTTCTTGTCAAACTACTGGAAATCCAGCATTCTTAACGGAGCATCGTGGGAAAAATCCTTGCATGATGGTGTATTTGTCAAAACTTCAGAACCAACTAATGAAAATAACGCTGATAAGAAAGACAAAAATAACCAAAACAATAACGACGCTTCTGATTCCACAAAAACAATCGAGTCAGTTGATTGGTCAAAGGTAGAAGAAGCAATAAAAGTATATAAAACATCTGAATGGGAGCTGAAGCTCTATGAAAAAGTTGGTATAGGTTGGGGTTCGCAGGCTGCTAACCCTTGGCTTCAAGAATTACCCGACCCCATATCAAAAGCCACCTGGGATAACTATATAGCCGTCAACATGGTGGATGCCCAAAACAGAGGATGGAAGCAAGGTGATGTAAAAAAACTAACAGCCAACGGAGCATCGGTCACTCTGCCCATACTTATTCAACCGGGTCAAACCAGAGGCACTGTCTCAGTAGCAATAGGATATGGACGTGTGATAGATGGCAAGAGAAAAGTTATTGGTGAAAATGCCTTCAAATTAGCCGATACAAAGGGAGGATACGTATCTTTCAATGTTACAGATGTTAAAATAGAGGATACTGGTGACTTCAGGCAACTGGCGCAAACTCAGACACATCACACCATCATGTCGCGTCCTATTATACAGGATGCAACCTTTGAAGATTATCTGAAAAATCCCTCTGCAGGCCGTTTTATACCCATGATTACTACTCCCGATGGAAAGAAAAAACCTAAAGAAGTGTCATTATGGGAAAAAGAGCACGACAAGCCTAATCATCTATGGCAGATGTCTATTGACTTAAATGCCTGCATAGGTTGCGGAGCCTGTGTAATATCTTGCCAGGCAGAAAATAATGTGCCTGTGGTTGGGCGTGATGAAGTGTTGCGCAGAAGAGAGATGCACTGGATACGTATAGACAGATATTACAGTTCAGATGCAGATTCGAAATCAAAAGACCCCCAAGAAAAATACTTCAATACCAATTACAATGAAATGGAGATACCTGCCGAATATCCGCAGGTAACCTTCATGCCTATGATGTGTCAGCATTGTAATCATGCACCTTGTGAGACAGTGTGCCCTGTGGCAGCAACCACGCACAGTTCTGAAGGGTTGAACCAAATGGCTTACAACCGCTGCTTCGGCACGCGCTATTGTGCAAACAACTGCCCATACAAAGTGCGTCGTTTCAATTGGTTTAAATATTTCGACAATAGGGAGCGCTTCCCTGAAAATATAGCGATGAACACTGACATGGGTAGGATGGTACTCAATCCTGACGTAACAGTACGCTCTCGAGGTGTGATGGAAAAATGCTCTATGTGCGTGCAACGTATTCAAGAAGGAAAGCTAAAAGCTAAAAAAGAAAAACGCCCCGTGAAAGACGGAGAAATAAAAACGGCATGTATGTCGGCATGTCCAACACAATGTATAATTTTCGGAGATATAAACGACAAGGAAAGTGCTGTATACCAAGAAAAGCGAGTAGAAAATGCAGAACGTGTGTATGCAGTGCTTGAAGAATTGAATGTTCAACCCAATGTAGAATACTTAACTAAAATCAGAAACATATAACCTTTAAATTTATTTTTTAAGATATATGCAAGTAACATCACCCGTAAGACCACCACTAGTAACCGGAGGAAAAAAGGCCGCCGATGTAACCAATGATATTTGCAAACAAGTAGAGGGTAAACCTACTAAAGTTTGGTTGGTGGCAATGGGAATATCTTTAATAACCCTGGCCTTTGGGGCTTATTGCTTAGGTACTTTGTGGTGGGAAGGATTAGGACTATGGGGATTAAATAAAACCATAGGTTGGTCATGGGATATTACCAACTTCGTATGGTGGGTAGGTATAGGTCACGCTGGTACGCTCATCTCTGCGATACTTCTTTTGTTCCGTCAGAAATGGAGAACTTCTATAAACCGTGCAGCAGAAGCCATGACCATATTTGCCGTGTTGTGTGCTGCCACATTTATATTAGCACACATGGGACGTCCATGGCTGGCTCATTGGGCACTTCCTCTACCCAATACTTACGGTTCTCTTTGGGTAAACTTTAACTCAGCTTTGGTATGGGACGTGTTTGCTATAAGTACTTACCTCACCGTTTCCATAGTGTTTTGGTATGTAGGGCTTATTCCGGATTTTGCTACCATTCGTGAACGTGCCACCGGAGTACGCAGAGTCATTTATGGCATGCTTAGCTTCGGATGGACCGGGAAAGCGAAAGACTGGTCTCGATTTGAAGCAGTGAGCTTGGTATTAGCCGGACTATCAACCCCGCTGGTACTTTCTGTACACACAATAGTGTCAATGGACTTTGCCACATCCATCATACCCGGATGGCACACCACTATATTCCCTCCCTACTTCGTGGCAGGTGCCATATTCTCCGGATTTGCAATGGTGCAAACGCTAATGTTAATAACACGTGTGGTTTACAAACTTGAAGATTATATAACCCTGGAACATATAGAGTCAATGAATAAAATCATACTTCTCACGGGGTCAATTGTGGGAATAGCATACATCACGGAGTTTTTCATAGCAGCCTATTCGGGGGCACCCTATGAAAAGTTTACTTTCATTAACAGAGCGTTTGGGCCTTATTGGTGGGCTTACGCTGCTATGATGTCTTGCAATGTGATTTCTCCTCAATTCTTTTGGTTTAAAAAATTGAGAAGAAACCTTGTTCTCTCATTCATATTGTCCATAGTTGTGAACATAGGAATGTGGTTTGAAAGATTCGTAATCATTTGTACATCCTTGAACAGAGATTTCCTCCCATCAAGCTGGGCAATGTTTTATCCTACTTTCTACGATATAGGCGTGTATATGTTCACGTTCGGATTTTTCTTTACATGTTTTCTGCTGTTTGCTAAATATTTTCCCGTAATAAACATGGCAGAAGTAAAAACCATTATAAAATCTTCATCTGGAAATAAAGAAAGTCATTAATAAAAAATGGAAAAAGGAAAAAACTTTATACTGGGTGTATTTGATGACGAAGACATACTCTTGGAAGGTGTTCACAAGGTAAGGAAAGCCGGAGTGAATATCCATGAGGTATATACACCGTTTCCCGTGCATGGGTTAGATACAGCATTGGGGTATAAATACTCAAACCTGCCCGTAGCGTCTTTTATTTATGGAATGATAGGAACTATTTCAGCTCTATCTACCATGATATGGATGCTTGGATTTGATTGGCCGATGGACATAGGTGGCAAAGGTCATATCCCTCTTCCGGACTTCATACCTATAACGTTCGAGTTTACCGTGCTCCTGGCAGCACATGGTATGGTGCTTACTTTCTTCATTGTAAGTAATCTTTGGCCTTGGAACTACAAACCCAAAATGTTTGACCCAAGAAGTACAGACGACAAGTTCGTAATGGCTATAGACTTAGCAAAAAATACCAATATCAAAATTGAAGAATTAGAAAAAATATTGAAAGACAGCGGTGCTGTTGAAGTGAACAAAAAAGACATGAATTAATACTATGAAGTGGATACTATACATATCGGCAACATTGTTTATCGCCTCCATTTTTTCGGCATGTAATCATAATTTTGATCACATTCCTGTACATGAAAATACACGTTGGGAATTTTCGCCTCAGATGTATCACTCAGAGGCTTATGAGCCGGTGACTCAGGTGGTGGACAGAGAAAACTATCCGGAAAGTTACAATACAAGTCCCGGCAACAATGGCATGAACGTAAGAATGCCTGTACCCAATACCATAAAAAGAGGTTTTACTCCATACAATGTAGACAAAGATTCTTTGAATTGGGCAGCAGCAAATCTAAAAAGCCCTTTCACTGTAACTGAAGAACTTTTGGCTGAGGGCGAAGTTCTCTATAAGAGATATTGCTCGCATTGCCATGGCGACCAGGGTAAAGCCGATGGAAAAGTAGCAGAAAAATTCAAGGGTATTGCAGACCTCACTCAAGACCGCCTGAAAGCTGCTTCTGAAGGACATTTCTTTCACGTGATATCTAAAGGAAAAGGCAGAATGCTTTCGCATGCCTCTCAAATATCACAGGAAGAACGCTGGAAAATTGCTCATTACGTAAAAGAAAAATTACAAAAAACTGAATAATAAAATTAATCTATCACATGGGTTCATCTGTAGATAAAATATCGCTTGACGAAAAATACAGCTTTACTGCAAAAGCTAAACGTAACATTATTATTCTGATTTCCGTGGGTTTGATTTTATCCGTCATTGGAGCATTGATGGTAAAATCCGGCATAGGTGTGGAACATCATGGCCATGCTACAGAAGTAAAATCTGAAAAAAATAATTCGGCAGAAGGAAATGTTGAGCAAAAGGTAGCCGAATCTGAGGAAAGCCAAAAACAATCAGAAGAAAAAATTGAAATGGCGAATGCCTCAAAAGCAGAGGGTAAAGAACAACATGCCGATCATGGTCATGGCCACGGCCCCGCTGTATGGGTGAAAAGAATAATAAAAAACCTTTGGCACAACAACGTGTTTTTCTTAGGTATAGCTATAATAGGCGTGTTCTTTGTAGCCTTCAACTATGTAGCACAAGCAGGTTGGGGAACACTTATCAAGAGAATACCTGAAGCATTTGGCTACTACCTGCCGGTAGGAGCCATATTGACCATTATTTTAATACTTATTGGCGGACATACACTTTTCCATTGGATGGATTCAAGCCTGTATGATAAAACTTCCCCTCACTATGATGAAATACTTGATTCCAAAACATGGTGGCTAAACATACCATTCTTTTGGGCCAGAACCATTGTATTTCTGGCAGCATGGATAGGCTTGTGGGCATTGCTTAGAAAATTTTCCGTACAGGAAGATATAGAGGGCGGCGATAAATTCTTTCACAAATCCAACTACTGGTCAGCTACCTTTTTGGTGGTGTTCGGGTTAAGTTCATCCATGCTTGCATGGGATTGGGTTATGTCTATGGATCCTCACTTCTTCAGCACTATGTTTGGCTGGTATGTATTTGCAAGTTGGTTTGTTTCAGGGCTGGCTACCATTACTTTAGTAATTATCTTGCTTAAAGAAGCCGGATATTTAAAAATGGTGAATGAAAACCATTTGCATGACATGGGTAAATTCATGTTCGCTTTCAGTATTTTTTGGACCTACATATGGTTTGAACAGTTCTTACTCATCTATTACTCCAATATTCCGGAGGAGGCATTCTGGTTCATAGAACGTATGAGAAACTGGACTTATAAACCTCTGTGGTTTACCACGTTTTGGTTGAATTTCTTTTTCCCCTTCCTTGCATTGATGACCAGAGAGTCTAAAAGGCAGTCTATGATATTGAAAATCGTAGCTTGCGTGATCATATTCGGCCACTGGTTAGATTTTTATGTTATGATTACCCCACCGGTATTGCACAATGACGGTGGACTTGATTTTAACTGGTTTTTCCTTGAGTTAGGAATAGTGATGATATTTATTGGTATATTTGCTTATGCAATACTAACAGGATTATCCAAAGCCGGTTTAATACCGAAAAAACATCCGATGATTGAAGAAAGTATTTATCATCACGTATATTAACCGGTATAAAATAATATTAAAGTGAAAAATAAAATTTAAAATGACAATAAATAAAATCTCGGTAATATGGTAACTTTATTAATCATAGCGTGTATTCTTTTATTGGTGCTCATATTGTTGCTGGCCTTCAGAGCTCATGTGTTGATAGGGATCATAAAAAATGCATATACCGGGAAGGTTGGAGTTGCCAATAAAATCAATGCTATAGGTATCTTAATATTTTTCATAGTAGGATTAATAGCTTTTTACTTTTCATATCAAACGGCTAAACCTTACTTTTTACCGGAGGCCGCATCTGTGCATGGATTGGCCACAGATAGGATGTTTTGGTTATCCATGACCATAATATTGATTGCATTCTTAGTGACTAACGTATTGTTATATACATTCCCATATCTGTATCAATACAAGGAGGGCAAGCGTGCTTATTTTTATCCCGACAACGTTAAACTCGAAATGATGTGGACTCTTCTGCCCGCTATAGTCATGACCATATTGGTTTGGATGGGATTGAAAGAATGGAACATCATCATGGATTTCCCTCCGGAAGAAGAATGTGTTGTAATCGAAATCATGGGTAAACAATTTGGTTGGCATGTTCGCTATGCGGGTAAGGATATGAAGATGGGAAAATATTCTTTTAATTCCATAAACAATGTTAACCACATGGGCATAGACCTTTCAGACCCTAACAGTATGGATGATTTCTGCCCTAATGAAATACATTTACCCAAAGGCAAGAAAATACTTCTTAAAATACGTTCGCGTGATGTGATACATAGTGTATACCTCCCACACTTCAGGGTAAAAATGGATGCCGTTCCAGGTATGGCCACTAAGTTTTGGTTCATACCCACCAAGACTACTATGGAAATGCGTGATCAACTCGGAAAACCAGATTTTAACTATGAAATGGCTTGCACAGAGATTTGCGGAAAAAGCCACTTTGCTATGAGAATGGTAGTGGTGGTAGACGAGCCTGAAGAGTTTGAAAAATGGTATGCTGCACAAAAACCATTCGTGGAGGAAAATGCCTCCAGCTTGAACTTGCCTGTAAAATCAAAACCGGTTGAACAGAAAACAGATACAATGTCAGTAGCCGTTGAAATCAAAGATACAGTAAATTTAGACGTGCTATTGAATGCTAAAGAAGAAAAGTCAGTAGCCTTACACATAAATTTTGCACCAAACGAATTTAGTCTATCTGAAGAAGCGAAAACTAAAGTGGACGAGATTTATACCTTCATGATAAAAAATAAAGATATAAAACTCGAAATTGACGGACACACTGATAACACCGGTGACCCCAAGAAAAACAAAGAACTTTCCGAAAAACGTGCCAAAGCCATAGTAGATTATCTCGTTTCAAAAGGAGTGAAAAAAAACAGACTTAAAGCTAAAGGATATGGCTCTGAAAAACCACTCGTAGAGGGTGATTCAGAGCAGGCTAAAGCAATGAACAGAAGAGTGGAATTAAAAAAGATAAACTGACGTTTAATTTATCAAAATAGAGTATATGGCAGTAGTTGAAGCACACACCCAACACCTATCATCAGGTCAAGCACATGCCCATGATGAGCACCACGACCATCATGATTTGCCTTGGATAAGGAAGTATATATTTAGTGAAGATCATAAAATAATCGCCAAACAATACCTTTTTACAGGAATATTCTGGGCGATTGTAGGAGGAGCAATGTCGCTCATATTCAGGTTGCAGCTGGGTTTTCCGGAAGCCGACATTTCGTGGCTTAAGCCATTGCTTGGTAAATGGATTACTCCCGAAGGTAAGCTTGACCAGGAGTTTTATTTAGCTTTAGTTACCATGCACGGAACTATCATGGTGTTTTTTGTGCTCACAGCCGGATTGAGTGGTACGTTCAGTAATTACCTTATACCTCTTCAGGTGGGTGCAAGAGACATGGCATCCGGATTTTTGAATATGTTGTCATATTGGTTTTTCTTCTTGTCCAGTGTGCTGATGTTTATTTCCATTTTCATTCCCACAGGACCTGCCGGAGGAGGATGGACTATATACCCTCCCTTGAGCGCATTGCCGCAAGCTATATCAGGCTCTGGCGCAGGTATGACCCTATGGCTGATAAGTATGGCTATCTTCATCGTATCCTTGTTGCTTGGCGGGCTCAACTACATCACCACCGTGATAAACTTGCGCACCGTAGGTATGACATTTTGGAGAATGCCTCTCACTATATGGGCTTTTTTCATAACAGCCATTATCGGAGTCTTGTCCTTCCCCGTACTGTTTGCAGCTGCTCTGTTGCTTATATTTGACCGATCTCTGGATACAAGTTTCTTTTTGTCCGACATTTACATGCAAGGGCAGGCACTCCACTACAAGGGAGGCAGCCCGTTATTGTTCCAACACCTTTTCTGGTTTTTAGGGCATCCCGAGGTGTATATAGTTTTGTTGCCTGCTCTTGGGATAACTTCTGAGATAATTTCTACGTGCTCGCGTAAACCAATATTTGGATACACAGCAATGGTATATTCAATTATAGGTATTGCCTTCTTGTCTTTTATCGTGTGGGCTCATCATATGTTCGTGTCAGGCATGAATCCTTTCCTCGGTTCCATATTCATGATATTGACGTTAATTATCGCTGTACCTTCAGCAGTAAAATCGTTCAACTACATCGCAACATTATGGAGAGGAAACATAATATTTACTCCCGCAATGTTGTTTTCAATCGGCTTGGTTTCCTTCTTCATATCCGGAGGGCTAACAGGACTGATTCTTGGAAACTCAGCTGCTGACATACAATTGCACGACACGTATTTTGTGGTTGCTCACTTTCACATTGTGATGGGAACAGCATCGTTTTTTGGTATGCTTGCCGGAGTTTATCACTGGTTTCCAAAAATGTTTGGCCGCATGATGGATGAACGGCTGGGTTACATACATTTCTGGCTCACATTCATTGGTGCATATTGCGTGTTTTTCCCTATGCACTACATAGGCATTGCAGGTTTCCCAAGAAGGTACTACTTATTTTCAAGTTTCGATGCCTTTAAAACTTTTACAGAGCTGGATGCATTCATCAGCATGGCCGCTATATTTACCGTGAGCGTTCAGTTCATATTCTTGTTTAACTTTTTCTACAGCATATTCAGAGGTAGAAGGGCTCCTCAGAATCCATGGAAATCGAACACCTTAGAGTGGACAGCTCCGATAAACCCAGGGCATGGCAACTGGCCAGGCGAAATACCTCATGTGTATCGCTGGGCGTATGACTATAGCAAGCCCGGAGCTGCTGATGATTACATCCCTCAAAACATACCTTTCTCGCAAACTCCGGAATCTAACTTGCCACATGAAAAAGATGAAGAGTAGTGGTCTGTTGAGATGATGAGTTTTGCGGAAAAAAGTAAAGAGAAAAAGTTTAAATACTTTGTATTAATAACGCTAACAACTGTATACCTTCTCATACTGATAGGGGGTATAGTCAGAACTACGGGGTCGGGTATGGGGTGTCCGGATTGGCCTAAATGCTACGGAATGTGGGTGCCGCCTACACATATAAGCCAACTACCACCTGACTACAAAGATAGGTATAGACATTTGGGGCATGTGGCCGATTTTAATGTCACCCATACATGGATAGAGTACATAAACAGATTGTTTGGTGTTTTGACCGGTATATTTATACTCATTACGTTTGTTCTTTCTCTTCAATACAAACAGGATAAAAACATAAAATATTACTGTGCTGCTGTGTTGGTGCTGGTAATACTGGAAGGTATAATAGGTAAATATGTAGTTTCTACCAACTTGAAACCCTTGATAATATCTATTCACATGTGGATGGCAAT
Source organism: Cytophagaceae bacterium (assembly GCA_025054875.1). Classification (GTDB taxonomy): domain Bacteria; phylum Bacteroidota; class Bacteroidia; order Cytophagales; family Cytophagaceae; genus JANWYS01. Next base: position 37,765 of record JANWYS010000010.1, read on the forward strand.
AGCCATAATACTTCTGCTGGTGTACGTATGGTGTAAGCTTGAACAAAAGGTTTTGCTTACATCAGAATCTCAAAACAATATATCGAAAATGCTGCCATTGCTCGTCACATTGTTTATCCTTACAGTGATACAATCTCTGTTAGGGTCTAACGTCAGGCAACATATAGACACGATATCACAAAAACTTAATATGCAATTCAGGGAAACATGGTTGGATAATGTGGGCAGTATTTACATAGTTCATAGATCTTTTGCCTGGATAGTATTGCTACTTCACATTTATGTAGCTTATAAGATTCTGTCTTCACAAAAGTTTGAGCCTTTGCGCAAAGCCGTATACATATTGCTGGCCATATTGGTCATAGAGTTGTTGCTGGGTCTCATAATGGCATGGTTTTCCATGCCGGCCTTTGCTCAGCCAATACACATGTTGATGGCAACTTTGCTTTTGAGTGCTCAGTTTTACATTATCAATGTGCTTTGGTTCAATAAAAAAATAAAGTTAGTACAAGTTTAGATGATTACAGATAACTCTAATATAGAACTGAGCCTCACCGGCCGCATCAGAGCCTATGCCAAGTTGATGAAACCCCGACTCACTTTTCTGGTGATGTTTTCTTCAACAGTAGGCTTTATGCTCGCTACCACTCACAGAATTAACATTATTGATTTCATACTTTTTAATCTGGCGGGCTTTCTGGTAACTACATCATCGAATGCAATTAATCAAATTATAGAGGTTGATATTGACAAGCTCATGAAGCGCACGGCAAAAAGGCCATTACCTTTAGGAGCTATCAGCCAGCAGGAAGCAAAGCTTTTTGCGTTTTTCAGTGGAGCATTCGGCATATTACTCATGTATACATGCTTCAATTTAAATGCATCTCTGTTATGCTTACTTTCTTTAGTTTTATATGCATTTGTTTATACCCCTCTTAAAACGAGACATCCTATTGCTGTTTTTGTAGGGGCTATTCCGGGAGCTTTGCCTCCTATGATCGGATGGGTAGCCGTAAATAACAAATTCGGATGGGAACCGGGCATACTCTTTGCCATACAGTTCGTATGGCAATTTCCACATTTCTGGGCTATAGCTTGGGTGCTGGACGATGATTATAAAAAAGCCGGTATTCGCTTGTTGCCCGGAAGTGGAAAGGATATAAAAACAGCCTTTCAGATTATGATATATACCTTGCTGCTCATACCTTTGGGATGTGTTCCAAATATGATAGGCATGGCCGGTAAAACTTCGATGATCATAGCCATAGTTTGCGGAACTTTATTCCTGGCTCAGACATTTTATCTTATGAAAGAATGTTCGAACAAAGCCGCAAGGCAAATCATGTTCGGATCTTTTTTATATTTACCCATTGTTCAAATCGCTTTTGTGTTAGATAAACTATGACGACAATAGACATAAAAAAAACCGCCCTGTACGAAAGCGCTCAAAGGCCTGTACATATGAATCCCAAAAAGTTTGCTTTTTGGATTTTCCTCGTCACCGTAGTGATGCTGTTCGCTTCATTTACCAGTGCTTATCTGGTTCGCAGAGATGCCGGTGGATGGCTTCACTTCAAGATGCCTGCAATATTTGCCGTAAGCACTTTTGTACTTCTGGTAAGTAGCGCATTTATGCATTGGGCATACATTTCGGCTAAAAAAGATAACTTCGGAAAACTCAAAATAGCAATAGCCATCACAACTTTACTTGGTATAGCTTTTCTCGTTTTGCAAGTGATGGGTTGGGGAGCTTTGGTAGAGCAAAAGATATTTTTTGCCGGAAAGTATGCAAATCCTGCAGGTTCTTTTGTATACGTATTTTCATCCATACATGGCTTGCACCTCATTTCGGGTATTATTTTTCTTTTAGTGGTTTTTGCTAATGTTTATAAAATGAAAATACACTCAAAAAATATGTTGCAGATGGAACTATGCACCACATATTGGCATTTTTTAGATTTGCTTTGGGTGTATTTATATGTATTTTTGTTGGTAAACAATTAACCCTTTAAACACATGGCAACAATTCCTGTAGTAAGTAAAAAAAGTATCTGGTACGGCGGCGCAGAGCCTTTTAAAGCAAGTTACGGAAAACTCATGATGTGGTTTTTCCTGCTCTCAGACGCACTCACTTTTTCCGGGCTCTTGGTAACCTACGCATTCAGCAGGTTTAGCCACCCCAAGTATAATGGCGATATAGAAAATTTCACCTTCAGTCCTGAATATTGGCCCATACCAGAACGTGTATTTACGCACATACCTTTCTTCCATGTGGATGCACCACTCGTGTTCGTAGGTATAATGACGTTCATCCTCATCATGAGTAGCGTAACCATGGTTCTTGCCGTAGAAGCCGGGCACAGAATGGATAAGCAAGGCGTCATGAAATGGATGTTCTGGACCATACTGGGAGGAATCGCTTTCTTAAGCTGTCAAGCGTGGGAGTGGACTATATTCATCACCGGCATAGATGGTAAAATGGCTACATTATACTCCAATCCATACGGCCCAACGTTGTTTGCTAACCTCTTTTTCACCATTACCGGATTTCATGGTACGCACGTGTTGAGCGGTGTCATTATAAATATTATAGTTTTTTACAATACAGGAATAGGCATTTATGAAAAAATAGGCCATTATGAAATGGTGGAGAAAGTAGGCCTTTACTGGCACTTCGTGGATTTGGTGTGGGTATTTGTGTTTACCTTCTTTTATCTGGTTTAAAAATTAACTAAAACTTAAAAATATAGACTATATGGCTTCACATACACACGAAAACTCTCACGCAGTACAAGCTCATCCTGCTGACCCTAAAAAAATTAGAAAAATATGGATGACAATGGTGATACTTGCCATTGTAACGGCTATCGAATTCTTAATGGCTTTTACACTGCCCAAAGGCGTATTGCTCACTACACTGTTTGTACTCCTTACCTTTGTGAAAACCTTTTACATAGTAGGAGAATTTATGCACCTCAAGTATGAAGTGAAATCATTTGTTTGGACCATTTGCGCTCCTACGCTGTTTATAGTTTGGCTTATACTTTCTATGCTTATCGAAGGTGACTCCGTGCTAAGCCTCAGATATTGGATAAATATCTTTTTCAAATAAAATCACACAAACTTACCTGATTGTATGAATCAGGATGTTTCATCTGTGGCGTAATTTTATAAATCATGTGAGCACATTTAGTAATGGTTTAGATAGTGCTCCGGTATAAAGCCTCATCGGTTGATGGTTTTTAGCCTATACATAAACATGTTATATAGTGCGCATATTCGTAGTGTCTTTGTATACATGTCTAAGTATGCGATGTGCAGAGGACTACATGCATATACGCAGGCATAGAACGTAAAATCCTCAACACAGCGTGCCTCTGTGTGTCGGGCATATTCCGTAAAAAAGGGTCTTTTGTATATGACTTCTGAGAAGACCTATGGGGTGGCATGACAATCAAAATTATACATGAAAAAACAGATTGTCTGTCCTAAACTCAGAGAAGGGTATGTGAAAATTTGCTAAAGTGGTTTTCATATGAGTTCTTTATGCATTACTGTGGCTCGCCCTTCCACGGTTCTTTTTTGTGTTGCTGCATCGTTGATAATCGTTTCAATGAGAGCAGTATGATTTTCGGGGTTTAATTCTAAGATAGTCAGTATGGCTTCGTACTCACAATCTACATACATAGGGCGCTTGAATGAAATTTCTTGTTTTAAATAGATAGTGCCTTTTCCGGGAAATTTCATACCTAATATCTTGGAGAAAATACTTGCGCTAAATGCACCATGAATGATGTTTTTTTTAAATGGAGTAGTGGCGGCGTATTCAGGGTCAAGATGAATAGGGTTTTTATCGCCGGTGAGCTCGGCAAAGCGTATTACCTGCTCTTGGGTGAAAGAAAATTTTTCTGCGTATCGGTCTCCGACTTTAAACATAAGTTATTGTAATTCTTTTTTTAAGGCTTCAATCAATTTTTCGGTTTGTTCAATGCTGAGTGCGGGGAAGTTGGCAATACGGATTTGCGTTTCTTTATAAGAGCTGTATCCGCTTCCAACTACCATGTTGTAAGGTTCTAATTTTTTGTTCACTTCGGATGCGTTAATGGCTGTGTTGGCAACAATAGTAGTTGCCGAACGATGCACCGGTTCGCTGACGGCAATGGAAAAATTTTTACTGCTGTTAAAATACTCATACAGCATAGCGGCTTTTGTGTCGGTTTCTTTTCGTAATTGCTGTATTCCTTTGTTGTTCATGTCTTCAGCTACCTTGCCCAGCAAAAATATATTCCACACGTTGGGAGTTTCGGGAGTTTGGAAATCTTTTGCCTTGCCGAACAGAGAGGGCAAGGAATGATATGTACCGATAGATTTTTTCTGAGCCAAGAGCAGATTAGCTTTTTCGATACATTTCTCGTTTACAATCCACACGCCTAAACCTGCAGGCAAGCCGAAACATTTCTGCACAGAGAAAAAAACAGAATCTACTATTTTGTAGTCGTAATCAGGATAGGGCACGGAAGATACCGAATCAACAAACAGCAAAGCATTCGGAGCTTTTTGTTTGAGCAGATAAATTTCGTTCAAGGGCATGCACACTCCGGAACTTGTTTCGTTTTGTGTGACACATATTGCCTCGCAGGTATTCGGAATAGCGATGTCTTTGGCAAAAAAGCCTTTGCCAAAATCGGTTTGTATCTTTTCGGGAGTTTTCCCCAGCTCGACGGCAAATTCATAAAATCGTTTAGAGAACGATCCGTTTACCAGGTGCAGACTTTTTTGATCTACGCAATTTTGAAGTATGCGTTCCCAAATTTCCGTAGCCGATGAAAGGAAAAAAATGTGATGTGTATCGGGAATGTTCATTAACGTGCGCAGCTGGTATACGCAATTTTTGAATATATCCTGAAATGCTTTACCTCTGTGCGATATGGTTCCTATTTTTTTATCAAGGGCTTCTTGAATATGGGCAGGAAGCGTGGGATATAATTCGGAGGGACCTACGGTGAAGTATAATTTTTGTGGCATGTATGCAATCAATAAAGCGTTCTGAATTTTATGGTATGAGGTATATTTTTCAGTTCGTTTATTACATCCTTGTCGTATTTTTTATCTACATCAGTTATTACGTATCCTACTTGTTCGTTTGTTTTCAGGTATTGTCCAAGTATGTTGATGTGGTGTTTAGCAAATATCTGATTGATTTGAGCAAGTATTCCGGGTACATTTTCATGAAGATGCATGAAGCGATGGGCATTTACTAATTCGGGAAGTTGTATGTTCGGAAAGTTAACGCTTTGGAAAGTATTGCCTGTGTTGATGTATTCTATGATGCGGTTAGGAACGAAATCAGCAATGTTGTATTGAGCTTCTTCTGTGCTTCCGCCGATATGGGGAGTCAGTATCACGTTAGGCAATCCTCTTAAAACATTTACAAATTCTTCCTGATTATTTTTAGGTTCGTATGGGAATACATCGGCGGCGGCACCTCTTACTTTTCCGCTTTTTATGGCTTGTGCGAGAGCATCAATATCCACTACATGTCCGCGGCTGAGGTTGATAAAAATGACACCATCTTTCATCATGTCGAAATGCCGGGTTGTGATCATGTTTTTGTTTGAAGGGCGGCCGTCTACGTGGAGGCTTATCACATCAACTTTTTGCAAAAGCTCTTCTAAGGTATGGCATTTTTTTGCGTTTCCGAGCTGCAGTTTTTCTACTATGTCGTAGTAGTAAACTTCCATGCCCATGGCTTCGGCAAGTACGGAGAGTTGAGTACCTATATTTCCGTATCCCACAATGCCGAGTTTTTTTCCTCTTATCTCATAGCTGTTTTTGGCAGATTTATCCCAAATGCCATTGTGCATCTTATTGCTTTTTTCGATGATGTTGCGCATGAGCATTATGATCTCTCCCATCACCAATTCTACCACACTGCGTGTGTTGCTGTAGGGAGCGTTGAATACGGCAACACCTTTTTTCACGGCTGCCTTCAGGTCTATCTGGTTTGTACCTATGCAAAAAGCCCCGATGGCGATGAGCCGTTGAGCATGATTCAGCACTTTTTCGGTTACCTGAGTTTTCGAGCGAATACAGAGGATGGATGTATTTTTTACTTTTTCGCAAAGTTCGTCTTCGTCTAATCCACTATTTATGACCTCTACAGAATATCCTTCGTTTTTGAAGAGTTTTACGGCATGGGGATGTATGTTTTCCAGCACCAACACACTTATCCTGTTTTTAGGATAAGAGATTACCATGGGAAGATTGTTTTGGTATAAAAATTCATCAAAACTGGGAGCAATGAATTCTGCTTTCTTAAGTACTGCATCGCGCTGCACATTTTCCGTGAAAGCATAAAACTTGTCAGCCAAGCCTGCTTCTTTTATTTCGTAGTCTGTATATCCATCGCCTATCACATATACTTCGCCCTGAAGTTCCAGTTTTCTGAGTAGCTCTATCTTGCCTTTGTCTTTGGCCAAAGGATTGTTTTCATCAAAACCAACAATATTTCCTTTTTCATCGTAAATGAAGGTATTTGCATAAACATTTTTTTCTTTTATTCCATATTCGGTAACTACAGGCACTATGAACTCCTTGAATCCACTAGACACTATGAGGATATAATCGGCGTATTCTTCAAAAAATTTACGGTTTCGCTTTACGGAATTGGTTACTTTATTTTTCAGGCGGTCCACCAAAATGGATAGGTGTTTTTTGTTAGCTTGCATTAATTGTACTCTCGCTTTGAGTCCCTCTGCGAATGAGCCTTTACCTTCCATGCCTCTGTTGGTGATTTCGGCTATTTGATTAAGTATTTTATTTTTGTCTTCGTTTCCTTCCAGTGATATATCGGCTAATTCTTCCAGCCCCTCTACTTTGGTAAAGGTACTGTCGAAGTCTATTATAAAATATTTGGTAGTGTCTGTCGCAAGCATAGTACAAATTTAAGGCAGCAAATTTCCTGAATTTTAGAATAAGAATAAAGTGTTTTTTTGATATTTTGTAGACGTTGAACGGCCGCACTATTTCGGTGAATATGTACTATTCAATGAATAGCCAGTGAGCGAATTGAAGGCATTGAATAATTTTATGGATTCCATATGAGGCTTGTAATCCATGTATTTTTTCATGTTTCAAAAATATTTAACCCGGATTTTTCAGTTGAATATACAATTTCACACTGATTTTTCGCTTCAATATCGAATTTTCAAGGATTTTTCGAAAGGGATTTCTTTTTTTGTGATGTAACCAAAACTTACATAAGAAATGGAC
>JANWYS010000110.1 GCA_025054875.1 Cytophagaceae bacterium
ACGGCTACGCCTTCGCTCCGTTCCCATTCATGCAAGTATGTAACAAATAAAAAAAGTACTATGTTTGTAAAAAAAAAACAACTACACTTCATACACACTTTTTGGGATACTGCCTTTCGATATTGCGTGATCCGGAATAAACCCATTTTATTCATCAGAAAAAATTTTGCTTCGCAAGAGAATACAAATTATTGCAGACGAAATCATGGGGTGCTACATTGTATCTATGACCATTTGTTGGAAACAATTCTTTGAACTTTCTGCTGTATTCTTTCTGTTTAATCTATTCATTAAATAGGATAAATCAATACGGTTACAGCCAACAGCCAGGCACATAGATACAAATGCACTACAATGTTATAAGCTAAAGTTAAATGAAGGGTATGACGATAAAACTATTAATGCTCTTGATGATATGTTTATTCAGCTTTAGAAGATTTGAAGTATTTGTTTCAGATATTTCATCACGTACGAAATACGCTGTATTATATGATCACGTCAATGGAAAGTGTGAATAAAAATTTTAAATGAATTTTACGAGTAAATACATATAAATTTTAAATTCCATCGTTTATTTAATGTCAAAAGCAGAGAATGGCAAAATCCAAAAAAGACAAAAAAGTATTTGTAATAGACACTTCCGTAATTCTATACGATCATAACTCCATAAACAATTTTCAGGAGCACGATGTAGCCATACCGATAACTGTGTTAGAGGAGTTGGATAATTTTAAAAAAGGCAACGATACAAAAAATTTCGAGGCAAGGGAGTTTATAAGATTTCTTGATGAGATTTCCGGCAAAAATGTATTGCAAGATTGGATACCACTGGATGGCCCTAAGCGTGGGAAACTCAAGGTACTGATGAACATTCACGGAGCTAATGGTATAGATGCCGAACGAATTTTTGATGAAAAAAAAGCCGATCACAAAATTCTGAATGCTGCTATAAACCTTCAACATGAGCGAAAAGATGCTAAGGTAGTGTTAGTGACTAAAGACATCAATCTGCGCCTGAAAGCTAAAGCACTGAATATACCGGCTGAAGACTATACCACGGGAAAAATAAAAGATGTAGACAACCTCTACACCGGAAGCAGTGTGTTGGAAGACGTTCCCACGGACATCATAAACGAACTGTATGACAAAGGAAGTTGCGACGAATCATTCATTCCCAAAAGCCATCTCATGCATAACCACTACTACATATTGAAAGGCGTGAAAAACTCAGCCCTTGCAGTGCGCAATTCTGCCGAGAAGCGTGTAGAACATGTGCAAAAGATGAGTGTGTATGGAATAAAACCACGCAATGCAGAGCAAACCTTTGCTATACATGCCATATTGAACCCTGCCGTGCGGCTTGTGTCCATACAAGGAGTAGCGGGTACCGGCAAAACTCTTATCGCTTTGGCAGCTGCTCTTGAACAGCGCCGCGACTTCAAGCAAATATATCTTGCCCGCCCTATAGTACCGCTAAGCAACAAAGACATCGGCTACCTGCCGGGCGACATAAAATCTAAACTTAATCCCTATATGGAGCCGCTGTTTGACAACCTGAAGTTTATACAAAATCAGTTCAACGAGACGGATCAGGAATACCAGCGTATAACTGACATGATAAATAAGGAAAAACTTGTGGTCACTCCTCTTGCTTATATTCGCGGTCGCAGTTTATCCAATATATGTTTCATCGTAGACGAAGCCCAAAATCTGACGCCTCATGAAGTGAAAACCATCATATCGCGTGCCGGCGAAGGTACCAAAATCATTTTCACCGGCGACATATATCAGATTGATACTCCCTACCTGGATTCGCAGAGTAATGGCCTTTCATACCTTATAGACCGATTGAAAAATAACCCTCTCTATGCACACATCACTTTGCAAAAAGGTGAGCGCTCGGAGTTGGCAAACCTTGCTAATGAGTTGTTATAATATTGACGAGCTTTCTGTTTAAGTTAATTTTATACCTTTGTTTAGAGTAAAGATTAACGTTTGTGATATCTGCAATATTAGTTCTCTTATTGATACTGGTTTATGCTCTGCTGATTTTATGGGCGGAGCGGAAAATTGCAGCCTTTGTTCAGGACCGCATGGGGCCTATGGAAGTAGGGTACAAGGGATTGGGGCAAAGTCTGGCTGACATATTAAAGTTGTTACAAAAAGAAGACATAGTGCCTGCTACGGCAGATAAGTTTATGTTTAAACTTGCGCCCCTGCTGGTGTTTACATCGGTGTTTGCAGGGTTTGCGTGCATTCCTTTTATTCCCTCATCTGAAGGAAATCATATAGGGTTGACATTGTTTTTCATACTCAGCATAATTTCTCTGGATGTTATAGGTGTCATCATGGCCGGATGGGGGTCGGGCAGCAAATATCCTGTTATGGGAGCTATGCGTGCCATAGCACAAATTGTATCGTACGAAATACCTCTTACTCTCTCTGTATTGTGTGTAGTGATCACATGCCAAAGTTTAGACCTGCAGGAAATAAGCTATCAGCAGGGTTTACAAGCAAATGTAGGGGAAGAGGGCATGGTTAAAAATTATTTTTTAGGCTTGAAATTTCTGGGTATTGAAACCGGCAATGTAGGCGGCATATTTACATGGAATGTGATGCGTTCGCCTTTTCTATTTTTTGCTTTTATGATTTTCTTCATCACTGCTCTTGCTGAATGCAACCGTGCACCGTTTGACATTCCGGAGGCAGACTCCGAACTGGTATCGGGCTTTCATACTGAATATTCAGGTTTCAGGTTTGCTATATTGTTTCTGGGCGAATATGCTTTGATGCTTTTGCTATGTTTGTTGGGAGTCATACTTTTTCTGGGAAGTTGGAACAGTCCATTGCCGAATATAGGCAGTGTAAAGTTGTGCAGCTGGACTACCGGCGAGCCGGGCACATGGGCATCATCGTGCTGGGCTGTGCTGTGGCTGAGCAGTAAAACCCTGTTGCTCCTATTTATTCAAATAATGGCCCGATGGACATACCCAAGGTTGCGCGTAGATCAACTCATGAATTTATGTTGGAAAGTACTGATACCTTCCGGTTTGTTGCTTATATTTGTGTGTTCAGTATGGAGAATATTAATGATATGAATTTTGAACACAGCAACTAAACCATATCGCCGTACATCGCTTTTGGAGGGTATATCAACATTGCTCAACGGATTCAGGCTTACTCTGAAACATCTTCTGAAAGCTAAAAAACCTATAAGCTCCGGTTATATATACTCTGAAAATTACACCTATCCGTCAAGTGGCATAGTCACTGTAGAATTCCCGCATGAAAGCATACCTGTGCCAGACCACGGCCGCTACCAACTGCACAATGAAATAGAAGATTGCATAGTGTGCGATCTTTGTGCTAAAATATGTCCGGTAAATTGCATAGAGATTGTGCCTATAAAATCACCGGTTGAGATAGGAAAAACATCGGATGGAACAACCAAACGAATATATGCTGCCAAGTTTGATATAGATATGGCCAAGTGTTGCTACTGTGGCCTATGCACCACTGTATGTCCTACAGAGTGTCTCACTATGACTTCCAATTTTGACTATAGCGAATATGATATTCGCAAAATGACTTATTCATTCTCAGAAATGACAGCAGAAGAGATTGAGTTGCGCAAAAAGGAGTACGCAGAATATGAAGCCAGAAAAAAACAAGCTGCCGTTACCGATGCCACAAAAGATACCATAAGCACTCCTAAAACCAATCCCGCTAAAATAGTTATAAAGCCTGTTGTAAAACCAGCAATACAAAAAAACGAGACAGATAAAAATGACAATACCCCATCATGAATGCATATCAAATTTCATTTTATGTGTTTTCTTTCATCATTCTGTTGTGTTGCATTTTTATCATCACCACTAAAAATCTATTATATGCAGTGTTTGCATTGCTGCCTGTGTTCTTGTCTGCATCGGGAATATTCATACTACTTAATGCAGATTTTTTAGCCATTGCACAAATTGTTATTTATGTGGGCGGTGTAGTGGTATTGATGATCTTTGGAGTAATGCTCACGCCGCCTGATGGCAAGAAAGGATTCAAAGTGCAGTTACCATCCATCCATTGGAGAGGAATACCTACATACATCATGATGAATGGTGTTTTGATTTATGCCGTATATACACATTTTCGACAATCGGCCATTGACAGCCATGCAAGTAATAAAAGTATGATAACCTTGAAAAATTTGGGTGCTATGCTCATGACCCACTATGTACTTGCATTTGAAATAGCAGGTCTGCTCTTACTGGTAGTATTTATTGGAGTAGCATATATTGGACATAAAAAATGATCATGATACCCCTGCACCATATACTCATATTATCTGTTTTGCTATTTACCACAGGTGTATATGTGGTCATCAGCCGAAAAAATGCTATTCATCTACTGATTGGAATAGAGTTGATATTTCTCTCCGCTTCTATGAATTTTATTGCGTTTTCATATCATGATCCGTCACTTTTACAAGGTCAGGTATTTAGCCTTTTCATAATCATAGTAGCGGCCGCGGAATCGTCTTTGGTGCTTGCTATGTTACTTCAGGTGGTACGTCACTTCAGGAGCATTGACATTGATAAAGTAAATGATCCGAAAGAGTAAGCAGACTACTTTTACAAACTCTGATATAAGTAAGCCAATTGATAAATACGTTGTATACTTTCAGGAGTAGCTCTTGATTTAGAAAAAATCATTTTTCAATAATGCATGAATCGTTACTGAGGCGAGGTAAATTTTATATCTCGCACAAAGAGTTGTATATTTTTCTTTCCGTTGTAATCATTTTCTTCTATAGAAAAACACACGTTAAATTTTTCTCTTTTGGCTATGCGATAATAATGCTGAGCCATGTTGAATGCTATAGCTTCTACGGGCGGAATATTACTCGCCTGAGTGAGAAAGAGTTTTAAGTGATGTTGTTTTAATACTTTAGCACGGCCGTCGTCATACACATTTTCAGCTACAAAAACAGGTTGCATATTTTTTGGCCCGAAAGGCGCCATTTGACTGAGAATATTGTAAAGTTTCGGAGTGATAGACTGAAGGGATATAATGCTATCTACATGTATAGTTGGTACAAGCATATGTTCTTCAATAGAGGCTTCTACCACTTGAATGAATTTTTCCCGGAAGTCGTTTATTTTTTCAGGCAGCAAGGTGATGCCTGCAGCATACATATGCCCCCCAAACTGAACAACATGTTCCGAACATTGTTCTATGGCAGCATGAATGTCAAAACCGGGCACAGAGCGTGCCGAACCCGCAGCATATTCTCCGGATTTGGTAAAGATAATAGTAGGACGATGATACTTCTCTATACATCTTGAGGCTACTATACCAATCACCCCTTTGTGCCAACGCTCGTTGTAGAGCACTGTGGCTTTTGCATTCCTGTACTCCGGGTTGGCTTCTATCATTTCTAATGCCTCAAGTGTAATGGAGGAATCTGTGGCTTTTCGGTCGCTGTTATTTTTATCAACCAATTTTACCGTTTCGGATGCTTTATTGTCTGTATCGGCAAGGAGCAACTGCAGGGCAATATTAGCGTGATTCATTCTGCCGGCAGCATTTATACGCGGTCCTATTATAAAAACGATATCGGATACATCTTTTATTTTTTTCAACCCACCTACCTCCAGGAGAGCTTTTATACCAGGTCTCAGGTGTTCGTTTATTTGCTTCATTCCTAAAGCAACGAGTGTTCTGTTTTCGCCGGTGAGAGGCACTATATCTGCACAGGTTGCAATGGCCACCAGATCGAGATAAGAAAAAAGATCATCCAAAGGATAATGATTTTTCAGTGAGAGAGCCTGCAAAAGTTTGAAACCTATTCCGCAACCGCATAGTTCCTTATACGGATATGAGCAGTCGGGTTGCTTGGGGTCGAGCACAGCGCATGCATCAGGTATGTCGGCTCCGGGTAAGTGATGGTCGCATACTATGAAGTCTATGTTTTTACTTTTAGCATAAGAAATTTTATCAGACGATTTTATTCCACAATCCAGTGCAATAATGAGCGTACAGCCCCACTCAGCTGCACAGTCTATGCCTTTGTATGATATTCCGTATCCTTCGCTATATCGGTCAGGCAGGTAGTAGTGCACATGTGTGTGGTGCTTCTTCAAAAACAGATACACCAGTGCTACTGAGGTAGTACCATCCACATCGTAGTCGCCATACACTAATATGTGTTCACCGTTTTCAAAAGCTTTATTGATGCGTTCTACAGCTTTATGCATATCTTTCATCAAAAACGGATCGTGCAGGTGCTCGTGCGATGGCCTGAAATATTGTTTAGCTTCTTCAAACGTGTAAATGCCTCTTTGTACCAGCAACGATGCTACAATGGGAGATACATTTATCTCCTTACATAAATGTTCTACATCTTTAGGGTCAGGCTGAGGTTTATATTCCCATCGGCATTCCATCGAAGACAAAGGTATATTTTGTAAGATTGTTTTAAAAGCGGAAAAACAACTTAGTTTTTAATATACGGAATAGATATGTGTATTATATTTTGATTAAGTGTATTTTTAGAGAGCATTAATATATTTGTATTGTTTTATGGTAAAAAAATCATTGTTCATATTAGCTGTATTATCTTTGCTCATATCGGCTAATGTGTCATATAAAAAAACGAAAATAGCTAAAGGCATTACTGTAAGCCTTCCGTCAGGCTTTGTGCCTATGTCTGATGCCGACATTGCTGCCAGATATCCATCCACAAAAAAGCCTTTAGCAATGTTTACCAGTTCAAAAAAAGATGCCGATTTTGGCGTGAATGTTAGCAAAACAAAAGTACCGGGAGCAGATGTACCCTTTCTGCATAAAACATTTAAGGCTACAATATTGGAAAGTTTTGATGAAGTAAATTTTATACAAGAAGGAGTTAAAGAGGTCAATGGACGCTTGTTTTCAGTGTTTGAATACACTTCGGAGGCCGATGGTATAGAAAAGTACATTCATGTGATGTATACATTACACAAGAGTAAAGTCTTAGTATTTAATTTTTCATGCGATAAATCACTACTGAATGAATGGAAGCCGATATCGGAGTATATTATGGCCTCGGTGAAAATAAACGATGCAAAATTAAAACTGCCGGAAGATCCCTCACAAAAACATGTACCTCCGCCTCAAACCCCTTTGCAAATACTGGAAATGCAGAAAAAAACAAGCAAAAAATCCGGCAAGTAAACTACCGCAAGATGCAGACAAGCAGCGATGATTATTTCATGAATGAGGCTTTGAAGGAGGCTTTAAAAGCCTATGAGGAAGATGAAGTGCCGGTCGGAGCAATCATTGTGACCGGACACAAAATTATTGGGCGAGGGTATAACCAATGTGAACGCCTCAAGGATGCTACCGCTCATGCGGAAATGATTGCCATTACTTCAGCCTGCAATTATTTAGGAAGTAAATATCTTCATAATTGTACCTTGTATGTTACCGTAGAGCCTTGTATAATGTGCGCAGGCGCACTGCGATGGTCGCAGGTGAGTCGTGTGGTATTTGGAGCCAGAGAAGAAAAATTCGGATTTACTCAAAAAGGTTTAGATTTGCTTCACCCCTCAACCGAACTGGTACAGGGTGTACTTTCAGAAACCTGTGCAGCGTTGATGAAAAACTTTTTCAAAAGATTGCGTTAACTTTTTACTGCCAACGTTCACAACCGGGTTTATCACTATTTGTTGTTTTGTACTCACAACATCATTTTGTACGCTGTGTCATCTTGATTCTCGCAACTAAATCCGTAATACGCATCAGAAAAAAAATTAGAATCGAACAACACAAGTTATTGTAGATGAAACTGTGGGCAGTAGCATTTCGCGGAGATATATATCTTATGAAAAAAGATGCAGATTCTTGTGCCAACGTATGTACCGCATTAGATGAGATAAACCCAAAATTGTCATTCGAAAGCATTGTTTGGTATACTTCAAATGAAGTTTCCAAACGGAGTCCAATGTCAATAAAGG
>JANWYS010000111.1 GCA_025054875.1 Cytophagaceae bacterium
ACCAACTTCTCTTCAAAACCACCAACAAACCCAATGTTGTACATAGTACTGAACGGTCTGTTTGAGCTCCTTTGTTGTGGAGACTTCAGCGGAACAAAAAGAGCAAACCGCGAAAGTCTTTTCAGAAACAAATAAAACTACCAAATCGTTCTATTCCAATGAGCTCCATTCATAGCGAAGTTGCGAACTTGACTCATAATTTTTTTTCTTGTACCTAATCCCATTTTATGCGATGGAGTCATTATTGTCAGATCCTCTGTGATATATTCTTAATGCATAGCATTTGCCAATACATTCATCAATAGCGATTTCTAGTTCAAATTTTTTTCTACTTCTTAAAATGGGTTCAACAATTCTAATATATAAAATAGTTACTGATACAAAACAGAATAATATTACTTCGTTTTATCCGTTAAAATGTTTAAATTGTAATAAACACATACAACCATTGTTTGTGTATTTGACAACGGGTGTGTAATTATAGCAAAGGTTTCAAATACGCTTTGTTAATTTATTAGAGAAGGTTTTAATGTAAGTAAATGTATTTCATCCGTATTTTCTTATCTACACATACCGCATACAAAGGAATACCTTCCCACAATTTGGGTATTGATGTTATATATATGGATAAGTATTATCGGATTTTCTCAAATTTGAATGAATATTATTGTGCGTTGAATATGGCATGATTACTGTATGGGTTTAAACAATAAAACATTACTTTAACTTGGCAAAGCTTTCTGTAATAATAGTAAACTACAATGTTTGCCATTTTTTGGAGCAAACTTTGTCTTCTATGGCAAAAGCCATATCAAACATAGATGCGGAAGTGTTTGTAGTGGATAACAACTCAGTAGACGATTCCGTGCAGATGGTGAAATCAAAATACGGATTTGTGAAGCTTATAGAAAATCATTTCAATGCTGGTTTTTCTAAAGCAAACAATCAGGCCATACGAATAGCTACGGGAGAATATATATTGTTGCTCAATCCGGATACCATAGTGGAAGAAGATACCTTCATGAAATGTATTGAATTCATGGATGCCCATCCGGAAGCGGGGGCACTTGGAGTAAAAATGGTAGATGGAAGTGGAAAGTTTTTACCTGAGTCAAAACGTGGGTTGCCGACTCCCTGGGTTGCTTTTTACAAAATTTCGGGATTAGCCAGACTATTCCCACGATCAAAAAAGTTCGGCCACTATCATCTGGGATATTTAGATAAGGATCAAACTCATCCGGTAGAAATACTATCCGGCGCCTTCATGTTCATACGCAAACAAGCTTTGGACACTGTAGGCTTATTGGATGAAGATTTTTTTATGTACGGCGAAGATATAGATCTGTCTTATCGCTTGATAATCGCCGGCTATAAGAATTATTATTTTGCCGATACACGGATTATTCACTACAAGGGAGAAAGCACAAAACGCACGAGCTTGAATTATGTGTTTACTTTTTATAAGGCAATGATTTTATTTGCCCGAAAGCATTTTTCAGATAAAAACGCCGGCATATTTTCCTTCCTCATATATACGGCCATATGTCTCAGAGCCGCTTTGGCAATGTTATCAAGATTCATACAGCACTCTCTGCTTCCCATAGCTGATGCGGCCTTCATATATGCAGGTATGTATTTCATCAAAACCATTTGGGAAGATAATTTTAAGGCAGAGCCCGGAAAGTTTCCTGAACAACTCACAAACATTGTTATACCCGCTTACATCCTGATATGGATGGTGGCCGTTTTTTTCAATTCCGGTTATCATAAAAGTTACAAACCAAGGCGTATTGTACGTGGAGTGATAATGGGCACGATAATCATTGCCGTCCTTACAAATTTTATTGACACTTACCGATATTCCAAAGCTCTCATTCTGTTGGGTTGCATTTGGGCTTCTCTATCCATGTTGTTCACGCGTTTAGTTGCAAACATGATTCGGCATAGAAAAATATCCATACAATCCACATATACCAAGCGCGTAGCCATATTAGGCAGTGAAGAAGAAAGTATGAAAATAATGTCTATGCTACAACAAAATAAATACGACTTGCACTTTGCAGGATACATATGCAACAATGCCTCTGAGAGAAAATCAACTCATTGTCTGGGCAATACTTCAAGGCTCAGGGAAATTGTTCAACTGCATAAGATTGATGAACTTATATTTTGCCCTAAAGATTTTTCAATAAAAGAAATTATAGGTTATATGATGTGTAGCTATTCGCGAAGTGTTGAGTTTAAAATAGCTGCTCATGAAAGCGACTTTATTGTAGGAAGTAAATCTAAAAACACGCAGGGAGATTATTATACGCTAAGCATACAACTTAACATTTTAAAAGATGAACACATGTATACCAAACGTATTGCAGATATTGCTTTCAGTATTTTGTTTTTAGCTATTTCACCTGTCATCATATGGGTTATAAAAAAACCACATAAGTTTTTACTCAATATTATTAAGGTATTAATCGGAGAACGTTCGTGGGTAGGGTTTTCTGAAAATATTCAGATGAATTTGCCCAAAGTAAAAAAAGGCGTATTAAGCCCTGCAAAACAAAACACTGACCTAAATTTGATTAAACAACTGAACTTCGTCTATGCCCGCGATTATGACACTCTGATGGATGTTAAAATAATTCTTTCTTCCATCAGACATCTTGGAGGTTGATACAGCAAAATTCTATTGCATTTTTGGAGTTAATTTCCACCCAACCCGGTAATGATTGATTAGTAATTTCAAGATATAAAAAAACCCTGCTGATGCAGCAGGGTTTTTCGCAAGAAGATATCTGCGATCAGAAGTAGAAAAGAAGATTTAAAGAGCCGTTTAGGTTTTCCGGTCCTAATCCGAATGAGCGTTGTTCATTCCAGTTATCTGTACGAATCACTTTTTCTACTTCAGCAGAAGTTGGGTTCAATCTTTCCAGAGTTAACTCATCTTTACTGATGTCTTTTATGTAGCCCAGTACGTAACCGAATTCACCGCTTATGGATATTTTAGGCGCAAAGAAATACTCCACGCCTATGAAAGGCCGTACACCTATGAAGCCTGATAGCCCGGATTTTTCTTTTACTATTCTTTCGTCCAGCAAATTCAGGTTAGGAAAGTTATCGTTGTAATAATATCCTAAACCAGAGATAGTAGGCCTTGGGAAATTTATGTTCATCGGGTTGCCATAGGTATAATTGATGGTGGAGGAATAAAACCCAATCATCGCTTCACCACCATACACACCTTGCACCCTGTGCGAACCGCGCCGCATTTCCTTACCGACACCTAGCATTAAAGCTGTGTTTTTCGTAATACGCGCATCTTCCACGTAGACAGGATAACTTATATCGGCATCAATGGCATCTTGCAGAACCTTTTCGGTTTCTTTTAAGTTTGACATCAGAACCAACAAGCGCACACGGTAGGCGTTACTTTCGTCCAACACTTTCTTTCCCAATAAAGTAAGCCCTCCGTAAGAAGAAAGAGAGAAAGGAAGCGGAGAGTTTGGATAGGCAAAAGCGTTGGAAGCCGAACCATTGTAGAGATTTCCATTCATGAGATTACCAAAATAGTCGAGCGTGGCGGAAGCTGATATACCTAATCCCCAATCGTTGGCTTGAGGTAGTATGTCGTATCCGTTTTTATTTTTCAGCGATCCTGTTCCGGAACTTGAAGGTATCGGCGCATCTTGTGCAAACATTAAAGTACTGCACACTGCAAGTGCTATAACTGTGGTTAAAAATATTTTTTTCATTTAATTCACTATTTTAGATTTACTGATTGTTACTCCATATGATAAAGCTATTAAAAATCAAGTACTTGCTCAGAGCCTTTGTGAAGAGTTACAGTCTGAAAAGTTCCGCTGTACACCTCTCTCTGCGTAGCAGTTCCGCCAACCTGAATTTCTATGTATTCCTTGTCCTGAGTTTCTATGGTATAAGTTATTCCTTTATCTCCAACCTGAAGTTCGAATGAATATTTTCCTGAAGCATCAGTAGTGGTTTCTTTCACGATAATTGGATATGAATACGTGCCGGATGGATTATTCACTAACTCTGAAGAATTTGCACGCGCTATAACTTTAATACCGGATAAGAATTGGGTGCCTGTGGCATTGAGGTCAGTATCTACAAACACAGTGCCCGACACTTTTGCAACACCTAAAGAAGGTTTTGCGGCTTCCTTAACGTCGTCTTTTTTGCAGCTGTTGAGTGACACTACCACAGCTGACCCTAACATGATAGATAAAATTGGTTTAAATACTTTTTTCATAGTTATAATTGTTTGGTTTAAAATTAACAATATACAAGTATAGATTATAAATTAACAAAGTACAAAAAAATATTACATTGTTTGTGCTTTTTTTAAAAAAATTCGCTCCTTTACAAGATTTATCCTTATACCCTGCTATGTGTTTTGAGAGCTCTCATTTTTAGATATTTTCATCTTATATTTTTCCTCAAATCTGTACTTATCAATTATAGTTGATGGTATACTTTGCGTTTCATATAATGTTTATGCTCTTATTTTTGTCTAAATTTATGTTCAATCCAGCTCAGCAATTTTGTTTATGATGTTTTCTGAGATTCTGATTACTTCTCTACGGGGAATATCATAATTGTTAAAAAATAAAGAGAAAGAATATAGTGATCCACCTTGTCCGGTTACATATCCGCTATATGCACACACCTTATTGAGTGTGCCGCTTTTTACACGTGCATTATTTTCAGCTTTTCCTCCTTTACATAGGCTATGTACCGTTCCGCATTTACCTGCAACAGGCAAAGAGGCATAAAAAGACTTGAATGCAGCGTCAGCAGCCATGTGATTCAATATGCCACACACAATGGATGTAGTGATTGTGTTGTTTAGTGAAAGTCCGCTGCCATCGTACATGTGCCATCCGGATATATCTATGCCTTTACTTTTCCAAAATTCCTGCACAGTTTTAATTCCATCTATATATGTAGCAGATGATGATTTTAACCTGCCTACAGTTTGCAAAAGACACTCTGCATAGAGGTTTAAGCTATACACGTTTATAGCCTTGATGATTTCACTCAAAGGTGGAGAAGTGTGCAGCAGCAAAATCTTTTTGCCGGCCAGGCTTATATTTTCATAGATGATTTTAGGGAGGCTAGAAATTTTTATGGAATCATTCAAAAGCTCCTGATGAAGAATGTTGGCAAATTGCAGAGGTGGATTGGGCATGGCTCCTCTCACGGCAAACTCATTGACGCCCGATGGTACAGAACCCGACATGTATAGTATGGACGAACGTGGTGCAGTGTAGAGGTAAGCGTTGTCGCCTGAGTTTTGTGCGGCTGTAGTCACTTCATTTATTATGGTAGTGAATTCTTGCGATGGTTCTGTTCTTATAATCTGAGTTTTACTTCCCACAGCCGTTCCAGGTTTGAGATAGATATAGTACATATTTTCATTAAAATTTAACCCGAAATTGCCGGCACCATAATAATTGCCCAGGTCTCCCCATGTCCAATAATCAGGTATAGGGTTATAAGTAAAACCATACAGGCATATCACAATACCTCCTTTGATATGTTTAACACCTGCTTCCTTTATTTTTTTTTTGCAACTACTTACAAGGGTTTTATAGTCAGGATAACCTTCAAAACGACTGCAGCCTAAACTGGGATCGCCGGAGGGAAATACATATATATTTCCCTCCAGCACCCCTTCTTTAGAAATGCCGGTATCTGCCGCGAAATACGTTTTATAGGTAAACGTATCGCCCAATAGTTTCAGTGCCGTTGCAGTAGTTACAAGTTTTAAGTTGGAAGCCGGCGTTAATGATTTATGCGGATTTTCACTTATTACGATTTTATTTTCCTTAGCATGATACACACATATAGAAAATGTACCTTTTTGTATCCCTGTGTTTTTTTTTAGATTATGTATTTCTGCTTTCAACACCGATAGCGGCAAATTGCCTGAAAGTTGTTCTTCTCTCTGTGCTTTCCCGGTTTTTGATGTCAAGAACACAATCAAGAACATCATCATGTAAGAATTAATGTTTTTTTTTATGCGCATGATTATTTAACTTTTTATGCTACGTCGCAAAGGTATATGATTAAGATAAATAAGTTAGTAAGAACTTTGGCGATGTAAAGAAAGATATTTTAACCCTTTCACACCTATTGAAAGCTTTTCTATCCGAACTTCAATCATCTGCATAGCATCTGAATATAGGATTATCAACTTTTTCGCCAACAGACGCTTGTTCTAAATATTTTGATGTTCGCTCTCAATCAACTCTACCAACCAGATACTGTGAAGAGTTTCTCCATTCATTGGGACTCAAATTGAAGAAAACAGAAGTTCTAACCTAATGACCGATACACCATTTTCGCTATTCAGTGCTAAACGTTGACAATATGTTTCATTTTGAAACTATTGATATTAAACCTGTATTACGCATTAGCAAAAAAAGTAGTGAAATGTTTGACTCGTCTTGTAAAAACTTTTTATATTCTTTTTCATATGTGCTTTTGAAAACTAGTATCGTTTATAAACGCATGATTCTATGAAAGCAATTATATATTCATTACTCATTACCACATGTGTGGTTTCATTTGCTTGTAAAAAAAAGTCTGAAGATGAACCACCACAACCTCAGCCAGACTCACCGAATGTACCTGCCGACACCACTATGATAACAATATCCGCTGATGATCCACTTATACAATACTTCGGAAGAATAGACTTCTCAAATCCCAAGGCTCCCTCCTACGCATATCCGGGAGTCTCTATAAGAGCAAAATTTCAGGGACCGGCAATTGACGTAATAATAAAAGATTATGGCACCGGAACGGCCAGCACCACAAACTTCTACCAAGTCATTATTGACGGTGTGGTGCAATCTACTTTAAGAGTAAATTCAACCGATACTCTATATAACATCTCAAGAACCTTATCAGACTCCGAACATACCATTGAATTATTTAAAAGAACTGAAGCCAGCGTGGGTAAAAGCTCTTTCAAAGGCTTGCGAATACGTAAAAACAAATCTTTATTGCCACTGCCTCCAAAACCAACAAGAAAAATTGAATTTATCGGTAACTCTATTACGTGTGGTTATGGCAATGAAGTAAGTATTCCTGCTCCACCCTCCGGCAACCCTAATACAGGTTTTAATAGCGTTAATGAAAATAATTACAAAGCGTGGGGAGCTATTACAGCACGAGCATTAAACGCTCAATATATGTGCATAGCCTACTCAGGAAGAGGGTTATACAGAAATAATACCGGCAGTACCTCTCAGACCATGCCTCTTATCTACGACCGTATTTTCCCCGACCAAGCCTCTCCGCTCTGGACATATTCAAACTACACACCCGATGTCATTGTTATTGGATTAGGCACTAACGACTTTGCACCTGAAGCATGGGCTACTCCAAACATGCTCGACTCAGCTTCTTTTGTTAACACTTATATAGCGTTTATACAAACCTTGAGAACACATTATCCGGATGCTCACATAATTTGTGTTGTGTCCAATGCCGTAAGCGATTACTGGCCTGTGGGTATGAAAGTGAGAACTCGTTTTAAAAATTATATTCAGGCAGTTGATACTTATTTCTCAGCCGATGCTAAAGTTCATCAGCTGGAATTACCCACTCAACTGCCTCCCTATGGTGAAGATTGGCATCCGAGTGCAGCTGAACATCAAAACATGGCTAACCTTCTAATACCTTTCATAAAAAATATTACAGGATGGCAATAATTGCCATGAGCGCAACAGAGTATCCTCACAACAGGCATAAAAAACAAAATGTCTTAATATATTGATAAGGTCAAACTTAGTGTGTCATAAGCATTGAAGTTTGTTGCGAGTAGGTAGTATCCCAAAAAGTGTGTATGAAGTGTAGTTGTTTTTTTTTACAAACATAGTACTTTTTTTATTTGTTACATA
>JANWYS010000112.1 GCA_025054875.1 Cytophagaceae bacterium
AACTTTCAGGTAAGATCAACCTTAAAAGCTATTATGCCCATTCGTTATAAGGAACTTCCCACTGGTAGCAGTTTACTATTTTCTTTTCGGAATAGTCTTGTATTAAGATATCCGGATTGAATTGCAAAAGTTCGAATGCAGAATCATTTTTCGAAAAGAATTTTATGCTGTAATTAAATTCTTTGAGCTCTTCGGCTATTTTTTTTTGCATGGCCAGGTCATCTTCCTGAATGAACACGCGTAATCTTGAAGTGTTTTCCATATGGTTAGTTTATTAGTTTTGTGATGCAAAGAAAGAACTATCTTTAGTGAACAGGATGAAATCCAAATTCATCTCGCCGCTGGTACTCTGCTCGGGTTACGCATTGAGACCAAAGCTTATACTGGTGATTTTAGTTGGGTCAACGATGTTGGCTTGAGATAACTTGAAAGATACATATTGCCAACCGGTTTTGTTGGTAATGATATTGTAGTTGCGTTGCACGCCACCTTCCAGAAAGGTCACAACAGGTATGGATACAGTGTTTCCATTTGAGTTTACAAAAAAGTTGAAATATACCTTATCGGGGTCGGTACCCAACCTGGAGAGAGCCGGTGAACTGGATGGTCCGGGAGGCAGAGAAAAATCCAAACCGCCGAAGTACCATACTTTCGTAGATCCGGAATTACCTACAGTGCTCCAGTAGCGCCCTCCGGCCGGAGATTCGGGCAATGTAGAAGGCCCCGGAGTCACTGTCGTGTGTGTGGCATAAGTACCATAAGATATTGGCGTGGCCACATAGCCGTTTCCATCGGCATCGTAAACTAAATAGTTGAAGTTTTTAAATTTATTTGTGTTGCTTATGGAGAAAGTTTTTTCTACCGATACCTTACAACCTATTTTAAAAGTGACTATACAATTTTCGTTTTTGAAAAAAATATTTGTGTCCGGATTGCCAAGCCATTTGAGATGTATAGAACTCCCATACCCTTTAAATCTTTTTATGGAACCGGAAATGGTCCCCGAGATTTTTACCTGCCAAGGTACTTCTTCATTAAATTGAGCAGTAATTTTCAGAGTATCTACATTCAGGTCAATAGCCGTTTTGTTGAGCGTAGGCTCGTTGATAAAAGCAAATGTTGAAGATTCGCAAATGGAGGGCCCTATGTGATCTTTAAAATTTTCCGGATGTTTACAAGAGTATAAGAAAATTATACTCCACACACTAAGTAAAAATAACAAATTGGGTATTTTTTTAAGATTTTTCATATGCTTTTTCCGTCAAGGTTTGAACACACCATTTTGAGTAATCGTAAACATGTCTATCAATGCTTCTACGTACATACCAGGCATTGGGTAAGAGTCGAGTTCTAATGCGAATCCGGTAATTTTTTCGGGGTTGAGTTGGTTGTTGCCCAATCCACCTCCTGTGTTAGGTTTTTTGAATAAACGGTAAGGAACACTGACAAGTTTCCATCCTGTCCATTCTACAGGAATTTGCACCAACCATTTGTCGTTTTTAGTTTGGTCAAATGTAGGTCTGGGATTAGCTGTGAAAGAATAGTTTTGGTCGTTTTCGTAAGTGATGATACTGACAGTAGTGCTCGGATAGCCAAAGCCATAGATGTACATGTTAAAGTAAACGCTGTCGGGATTGGTTTGTTTGAATATGCCCGGATTGACGTCTAAAAGAGTAGGCGAACTACAACTGCCAATGTAGGTGTTGTTGTTTACATCTTTTCCGTACATACGGTATGAGAAACTACCTTGTACTTTATTTCCGTTGTAGGCGTTGTTGCCACCATTGCCACCCCCCAGGTCGTTAAGGTCGGGGTAGAAAGAACTCATTTTTGTGCTGTCGTTAGCCCCATCAAAATCGTCCACTATGTAGTAGAACACGTTGTTGTAGGTTCTTTTGTGATATGGTTTGGCAGCGGCAAGTGTGAGAGTGTCGTACTGCACAATGTCGGAGCCAAGTATGGTAAGTTTTACATACAATTTTTCAGAGGTTTTGAAAAAGCGATTGTTAGTAGGGCCACCATCCCACTTAGTATTGATTGAATCCAAAAAAGAAGATAATCCTTCAATTACTCTCTCTGCGCCGGTTTGTGAACCGGTGATGGTGAGTTGCCATGAAACCTCTTCATTGAATTTAGCCCTGAAAAAATTTTTGTAAATACCGGACGAAAAATTTGAAATGTTGATATTGGTATAAACAGTGGTGTTTTGCATGATTACGTCTACTAAAGGTTCTGTTATGGTGAAGTTGGCAGAGGCAGGCTTATAGTTTTTCCCAAGCCATGGTTTATCTTTAGATGTACGTTTACAACTCATCAATGATGAAAGTATGGTCGTGATGGCTAATATGGATAAATACACTCTCATGTTATTTCCTAAAATATTAACGTATAGTTGAAGAATAATTGCTTGATGGTATAATCGAATTGATTGCTATTGTTATCTTTTACATCTGTCGTGTTGTAGAGTACAGAGAAATATGATTTTTCAGCATAGCGGAATCGCACGCCTGCAGAGTAAATGTTAGTTGTAATGTTAACGGATACGGGAGTGAACGTTTGCACATTGTTAAATTCATCTCTTCCGGTAAGGTATTCGTTACCTTTAGCGGACAATATTTTGGCGCCCATGAGTATATCAAATTTTTTGAAGGCTTCGGCGGTGAGGCCTGCATCCAGGAGAGAAGATTTGAAATCTATGGCGGCCAATCCGTTGCGTGAAGTTTTTTCATTCCGTATAGAGGCGTTAAGAATTATAGCCCTGTCTAATGTTATGAGTTTATGCAAGTTAAAGGCCATACCTGCAGTGAGTGCGTTATATTTTCTTTTCTCTTCTACCCCTTCTCCAATGATTTCTCCAAACATATCCATTTGCAATGTGGCATTTAATATTTTTAGGGAAGTATCCGATTGGAGGCCTAAAGCCACTCCTGAGCGGTTGGGTGTAGCATCGCCGTAAGGATTGAGGTTACCAAACCATGGTAAAAAAGGGTAAAGGACGGGAGATATGGAGCGATTGTAAATTTGCTCATCAGTAAACCGGTCAAAAAGTGCCTGTGTGCGTACCATGGAGAGGTTGTTTACACTTGAAAAGAGTAATGGATTTTTTTAAATATTTAACCGCATGGTTTGTGCTGATGGGCTGGAAAATTGAGGCCCTACGTTTCGAAGGTTAGCAAACAATAGAATTTTAGCAGGTTTGTAAGAACCTTTTATTCCGGTTTCATAGAAGAAATCTTTGTACGATACTGTGCTGTCGTCAAGCACTTGTACGAATCTGTATGAAGAGCTACCCAATTCGCCAGACCACTCAGCGAAAAACGTCTCTTTATTTAGTGTAAGTTTAGCTTCACCTGTGGTAACATGATTGGTATAATTAATGGTGGCTCTATCAATGGGTATATCGAGCATGCCAACATAGTTGAAACCTGCCCAGAAGTAATCGCTTTGTTTCACATCGCTTCTGAAACCGGCAAGCACACGGTCTGGAATATTGGTCTCGTTGGTTGGGTTAGTTCGAACACCGAAAGTATTGATGCCTACTTCTTTAATGTATTTGTTGAAGCCGAATCGGGAGTTGGTCTTCACGCCTTGTTGGCGCCACATGTTTCCTATTATGAAGTTTTCATAATCAGGTAGTGAGCGTCTCATTTTGAAAACATCAGCTTCATATCTGTTGTACATTTCATCCGGCAGGAACATTGTATATTTGCTCATATTGCCTAAATAGATGTCGCCGATTTCGTATTCTACAATTTTTCTAATTCTTCCTATTATTTGAAATTGACGAAACTCGAAGTATGTTTTGTCGCCAAAGAATGAGCCGAAAGGGTTTCGCATACGCAGGATGGCATTGGCTTTCAGGTCATCGTTTAGGGTCAGATTAGGTTGTAAATCAAACAACGCATAACCGCTCACACCGCGCTTAGGAGATAGTGTATCGCCAGTGGTTAGGTTGCCTCCAAGTTGATTGCTGGTAACTACAGCACGACCTAATCCGGTGAAGTAGAACTGAGATTTCGTAGCCTGCGCTTGTGACAGATAAGTTTGCGATATAAACAATAGAACTAATGTACCTACTTTATTGTTCATGTGTTTGTTTTGTTAAGTATTAAAAGAAGATTTTAAGTTCGATATAAGACTCTTGCCCTTTGAAACGATCGAGCGTAAAGTTTTTATCTTTATGACTCATCCATTTATGCCGGAAGTGTATTCCGGCATTGGGAGCAAAGTCGTAATCTATGGCTCCTCCGTAGGCATAACCAAATTGATCTATAGGTTTGCCATTCTCCGGGGAGAGATTGGTTTTATCATTACCTTTCATGGTTTCTACTCCTGCATTGAATACGATGTTATATTTTTTACCGAGGCGATAAGCGAGGGTGATGTCTTCATAAAATAATCGTACGAATGCCTTATCGCTCATTTCGGGGATAGGTTTAAACCCAACCTGAACGGAATTGTAGTTTATGAAATTCAGAATAACCAGATCTTTATTTAAGAATTTACACTTGTACTTTAATAGAAGGTCAAATGCGTTAAATCCTTTCAGGCCGGTAGTATTGGAGTCGGTAGTGATGGTTTCGAATGTACGTAGCCAAAATCCTTTTATGCGTCCATAAGGACCGCTAGCCTGAAACCATGGTCTGAAGCGTGATCGGGAAAATGCATTCACTCTGTGTTGCATGGTTATAGTGTCGCTGATATGTTTAAGCTCCTGACTAATGGCATAGCCGAATTGGATTTTGAATCGCCATATATTTTTTTCACCGGTGAGGGAAAAGCCATGACGATTGTTAGCAATTTGACCGACTTCCTGCATTATATTCAGGTTCATGCTGGCGTCATATACAAACTCTGTGGCATAACCTCCTGCGCGTATGGTAGTGTTGGAGTTAAGAATGCTGCCGTCTATGCTGGCCATGTTTACTCCTATGCGGTAATATTCAAGAGCAATGGGGAAAGAGGTTACGCTCCTGTCTAATTCAGTTTTGAAAGCAAAACCAGCGCCTCTGTCTTTGAGTGCAGGATTATTTATGTGTCCTATACCTGCTTCTCCGCTGAATAAGATTTTGTAGATTTTTAAATTGTAGTCAACCGTATACATATCATTTTGATCAGGTATACCTCTGGATATGTCGGTTTGAGCATTTTTCATGTAATAGTTAAACCCTACTTTGCCGGCTATGCGTCTGGTAAAAATGGTTTTTTCTACTCTACCGGCATAGACTTCTGAGGGGAATCCGTTTACAGAATTAGCTACTGTAGCGCTCAAGTTAGTTCGGCCATATACTCCCATCAGGCGCATTTGCAATGGAAGTATATCTACATTGGCAACGTAGCCCAATAGAGGTGACCTTCCAAAACCTTCCGCTCCTATATTGGTAGAGAGGGTGTAATATTCTTCATATCTCAGAAAAGAATTACGATACCAATCCCAAGGCACTCGATCAAAGTAATTGTCTCGGTATTGAGTTTGCCCCATAGTAAAGCGGCTTACTTTAGTCCACAATATGCCACCGGCGTCTACACTTACCCGTACAGGGCCACTGGCCCACTTACCTCCAAAGCGAAGGTTATTTCTTGAACTTAGCTGTCGAGAAGGGTCAGTGTTTTCCATTTTGCCGGTCAGCGTGGAGGCAAAGGAGTAGCCCACGCTAAACTGAAATTTCGAAAGTGGACTGTTGGATAAGTTTAGCTCAAGCATGGGGAAACCTCCGCTATTGTTTGCTCCTACATTGGCCAAAGGATAATCTACGAAGGAGAAATTTCTTTGGCTGGTAATCATGTCCGGATAGTATTCTTTCATACTTCTGTATATAGTGAGAAATCGAACTGTGCCCGATATGCGAATATCGTTTACAGCAGCGTGTGTTGAAGCAGAGGAGAAGTTGCCTAGTAAACTTTTAGAGTTAAGAATAGACAAAACAGATTTTGGAGAAAAAGAGCTTTTCCTGATCAATAATGTAGAAGATTTTTTTTCTGCTGTACTGGTATCAGAATATGAATTGGCTTTTACTAATGAGATCGTATTGAAACAAAAGAATAAATGGAAAATTACCGATGCAAAGTTTATGGGAGAATTTATGTTGAAACTTCGAAAGTGGATCATTTTTTTTGAGAAGAGTTTGTTTGTGTAAAAGTTCATGGAATGATATTATATGGCTACCTCCATCTTTTTTTGATTTGTTTTTTTCTATGCTTACCAAATACTTCATTAAGTGTGTTCACCAGAGGAGTTGATTTGATTTTTCCGGAGCCTTCGTAGCTTTCTACATAATCTCCGGTCATATCCCATATGATAACTCCGGCGGCTTCTTTTTTCATTACATATTCTGCTTTCAGGCGTATAGAACGCTCATCGTCGTAAGATACGAATTGTATAGCGGTTTTTTCCGGGATTTCCTATGAGGTAGGGCACTTTAGAGGTGTCGTCCCACATTTCAGTAAACTTGTGTTTTTGCAGCAGAATGTTAAAATATTGGGGTTGTCCTTCGTCTACTGCAAAGGTTATAGTGTCTGTTTTTTTAAGATGTTCAGTGCTGTATAGCTTGCATGATTCCATGTCTTTCATCAGCAAACTGCGTCCATAGAAAGCTACACCTACACATATTTTTTCAGGGGGAACTTTATATTGTTGAGTAAGCCTTGTAAATGAAGCGTCTAAACTTCCTCCCCATCCTGCCGGACTGGCGGGTTCATACAATGGCGAATTGTGATTAGCATCCGGCGACCACACACCGTTATAGTCATAACTCATGATGTTCATTAGGTCTAATATGTCTTTCACTTTGTCCCATTCTATGTTCTCCATATTGCTGGGAGCTGCTCCTAAAGCGGCCGTGAGTAAGAATTTGTATTTTATTTTCTCACCATACGCATCAATCGAGTCGCGAATAGCCTGCATCAGCAAAGTGAAATTCTGTTTGTCTTGCGGTGTGCCTTTATGTTCAGCGTGTCTCGTCCTAAAAAAAGTTGACAGTTTTTTGGTGTTAATCTTGACACAAATTTACAAATAGTTGATAATCCTAAAATCGCTTTACAGTTTTAATTTTGCATTGCCGATGAAAGCGGAAACAGGCTCTGCAGAGGTGCAACCTGCCAGGAACTAAATCGGTGTGTGACGAAGTATATCGTTAATTAAGCCAAGTGTAACAGCCTGGCTTTTTGATATACTTTGAACACCCAATGCCTTAAAAAACCTAAACCATTTCCATTTCCACCTCCTTTTGTTTAAGTTGATAATAGTTCTTCCACAGTCTTTTTGGAGCTTTACCGGAGTTGAGGGAATGAGCCTCAAAGGGCGTTAAGTTGCCAATGCTGCTGTGTGGACGAAGATGATTGTAGGTGCTGATGGCCACTGCCACCGCCTCTTGGGCTTGTGCAAAGGAGTGGTAGTGCTCCTCCAGCAGTTCGGTTTTAAGGATGCCATTAACCCGCTCTGCAATGGCGTTTTCGAGCGGGTCGCCATGTTCGGTCATGGAGATTTTGATGCGGTTGTTCTCCAGTATCTCCACATACTCCCCGCAGCAATACTGCACCCCTCTGTCGCTATGGTGGATTAAACCTTTGGTGTTTGGGGTGTTTTTCAGTGCTTGTTTCAAAGCCGAGAGAGGGCCTTGTGCAGAAAGGGTTTTATGTAGGCAAAAGCCCACAATTTTGCGGCTAAAGGCATCAGTAATCAAACTCAGATACCCAAAGCCATCACCGATAACAATGTAGGTAATATCGCACACCCACAGTTGATTGGCAGCAATGGGGATGAACTCTTTTATCAGGTTGGGATACTTGCCGTAAGGGTGGTTGCTATCGGTGGTTTTGGCTTTTCGCCTGCGAATACGAACCATTAAGCCATATTCCCGCAGTAAATGGAAAAAAGCATCCCGACCCATGCCAATGGCGTGTTGATGGAAAAAGGAGTTCATC
>JANWYS010000113.1 GCA_025054875.1 Cytophagaceae bacterium
CTACGCCTCCGCTCCGTTCCCATTCATGCAAGTATGTAGCAAATAAAAAAAGTACTATGTTTGTAAAAAAAACAACTCACTTTACACACTTTTTGGGATACTACCAATCGGCCGGCATTCTCTAATGCATAAAATGGGATTAAGGGCACATATATGAACTACGTAGCACATATTCCCTCTCAACACAAGGCAGAACTTATGAAAATACTCGCCTCATAGCTTCAGCTTTAAGCAAGCACTCCTCATATTCACCAGCAGGGTCAGATAGGGAAGTTATGGCACTGCCGGCATGAAAAGAGGCAATCCCCTGATGATGGTCGTACACAATACTCCTTATCACTACACTGAAATCAAAATTACCATCAGGCTCTATAAAACCAACCGTACCCGAGTAAAGCCCCCTACATGTGTTTTCATATAAATCAATAAGCTCCATAGCCTTTATTTTAGGTGCTCCTGTCATGCTACCCATGGGGAATGTATTCATAATCATTTCACTAACGCTGGTTTGCACGGCTACTTCTGCTGTGATGGTTGAAATCATTTGATGTACCGTATGGAAAGTATACACTTTACACAATTCCTCCACACGCACTGAACCGGGAACAGCATTTTTTGAAAGGTCGTTTCGCACCAAATCGGTGATCATTATATTTTCGCTTCTATCTTTAGTGCTTTTCTCCAGATGTTGTTTTAAAAAAATATCCAGGTCTCTATCTCCACTGCGTCTGGCAGTACCTTTTATAGGTTGTGAGATAATTTTCTTGCCTGTTTTTTTTAGAAATCGTTCGGGAGATGCTCCCAAAAGATATTTTTCGTATAGCTTGAAAAAACATGAGAAAGGCATTGGTGATAGGTCACACAGGTTTTGATAAATATGCAAAGCGTCCACAAATACATCTTGAGCAAAAAATTCTATACAATAATTCATTTCATACACATCGCCTTTATATATGTGCTCTTTGATTTTTTCTACTGTGTACAAATATTCATCTTTGTTTACAGAGCATCGAATGTCGGGTTTTGATATGTTTATTTTTTCAGGCAAACCGGTTGAAAGTATTTCTTCATAAACACGTTCAGCCGCAACTGTAGATTCCACCATCATCGCTCCATCATAGAAATGAATCAAATGTTTCGGGATAAAAAAATACAATTCCGGCATAGGTATGCGGTAAATATTTTTACTGTGTAATTTTTCGATGCGGTTTTTCAATTCATATGAAAAAAAGCCGTATGCCTTTTTGTTAGCTTGCTTCAGGAAGTGATCTAAATCGTTAAGTGTGTCAAACCTCTCAATGGCTTTCTCTACTCCACAAGCAATCACATTAGGAAAGGCTCCATACGGATAATCAATGTTATGATTTCTGAAAGCACAGCACACCTCATGCATGGATGCCCATCTCAATGCTTTCTTGTATATATAATCATCAGAGTTAAATAGTCCTTGATGAGTCAATGTACGTTTGAAATTTATTTTATTTTATTTTGTTCAGCATAGCTTTGGCTTTGTTGTCAATGCTGTTTTTGTATTCGTAATTTTTGTATGCCAAGGCTTTCCTGAAATACAACTTAGCCTTTTCGGTTTCATTCAAGGCAAAATATATATAACCCAGTTGCAATGCAGAGTTCGGAGCAAAGTAATACGACTCGTCAGTGGTCAGCTCTATAGTTTTCATATAATACGTTTCAGCACTCTGTATTCGTCCGCTTTTGTGATATAGGCGTGCCATGCGATAATAATACTCCAACTTGTTTTTTTTGGTTTGAAATGTGGATACAGAAATATTTTTTTCGAGTTCATAAGCCTTCTCAAAAAATCCACCGTCGGTGTAAAGCCTGATTTTGGTAAGAGTTTTTTCAGGAAGTTCTCTGTTTTTGGCCATACGCTGAGCGTATTTATCAGAATCAAAAGCCTCCTTGCCCACTTTGGTAATTTGGTCAAAATATTTCATAGCTTCTGCTTCTTTGTCTTGTAGCCAATAGCTTAGAAAAATTTTATAATAACTATCTTTTATGGAATTTTTCCCTTTGTAGTCAGATAAAAACTCAAGATAATGTTTTCTCGAATTTTCATACTCGCCTTTTTGCAAGTAAGCATCTCCCAGGTAGAGCTGCAACTGCGGCACAGCTATATATTCACTGCCTTTGGGCCTACTATTTAAAATCTCTATAGCGCGGCTGCTTTGTGAAGTTTTCATCAATAATGCGGAATACAAAATGTGTATGAGAAGATTATCTTTGTTTTCCTCATAAAGTTTCTGCAAGGAAATACTTGATGAACCTTCTGTGCCTATGATATAATTTTCTGCAATCACTTTCAATAGTGAAGCTTCCAGCCTGAAAGGCGTGTCAGATAAAGAAACGGTGGTGAGCATGTCGAGGCCTTTATTAATGTTGCCTTCCATACCTATCAACTTTATTGCCCATTGATATTGCTCCGGGAGAGAGCCGGAAAGTATATGTATAAACCCTAGCGACTTAAAGTTAGGTACAAAGCCGGGATATAATTTTTGGTTTTCCTGTAATAATTTATAGGCTTGTTTTATACCCAAAGCTGCATTTACTTCCTCACCAAATTTAAGATTCAAGATGGCCCAATGCATACGTATTTCGGCCTGTAAAAACCTGCTGTATGGATTAGTTTTGTTACTCTTTTGTAAGGTGGCTATTTTAGCTATGCGCAAGGCTTCATTTTTTTTCAAGGATTTATAATCTTGTTCATCCTCTGATATAAACAACTTTATAGCTTCGCAATAATTTTCGAGATACACGCAAAAAATATCTTCCCCGTATTTTCTTTTGTAGAAGGAAAGGCTACTAGCAGCTACGGATAGCTTTAGTTTCATCACGTCGCCATAGCACTTCACTAATTCTGTCGGAAAGGATACGTCAGTTTGTGCAGTCAAGTATGGAGAAAGCAGAAATAAAAAATCATAAGGGTAAGTACATTTCTTTACCCTTATGTTGTATGTGTAGGCGATGAAGTTCAAATTATTTTTTGAGCATTTCAATAGTGATATTGGCCTCTACATGAGTAAATATGCGGCCACAATGTTCGCACACAATTATTTTTTTCTTTTCTCTGATGTCTACCTGTCTTTGAGGTGGCACGGTGTTGAAACAGCCGCCGCATGCATCTCTTCTTACAGCTACTACAGCCAAGCCATTTGCGGCGTTGGCTCTTATTTTGTTGTATGAGGCTAAGAGGCGTTCTTCTATCTGTTTTACGGCTTTTTCACGTTCTTTAAGTAACTTTGCTTCCTCATCCTTACTTTCTTCGATAATTATTTCGAGTTCCTCTTTTTTAGTTTTTAAATCCTTTTTTCGCTCGGAAAGGATTTTTTTTGTTGCGGCGATTTCTTCGTTTTTCCCTTCTATTTTGACTTGAGCTTCCTTTATCTTTTTCAGCAACACTTGAACTTCCAATTGCTGTAATTCTATCTCTTTGCTTATAGCTTCATACTCTCTGTTATTACGAACGTTTTTTTGTTGCTCTACATACTTTTTGATAAGTTTTTCAGCCTCTTTACCGTGATTTTTCAGAGTGACAATATCTTCTTCCAGTTTTTGAATTTCGGCTTCAAACCTTTTGATACGGGCATCATATCCGGCCAGTTCGTCTTCCAGATCAGCAACTTCTTCGGGCAAGTCGCCACGTATTTTTTTTATCTCATCCAACTTTGAGTCAATGGCTTGGAGTTTGGCTAAAGCTTCAAGTTTTTGTGCGATGGTATTTTCCATTAATTAAAATAACTTATCGGGTTTGTATTCACTTTTGAAAAACGAAGTGCAATATTAGTAAATTTTTTAATTACAATCTCATAAATTAATTCTTTTGTAAACGCCTCGCTTTCATAATGTCCGATATCGGCAATGAGTATTTTCTCATCGGCTTCAAAAAAATCGTGATATTTAAAATCGGACGATACGAATACATCAGCTCTTTCGGCTATGGCTTGTTGAGTTAAAAAACTGCCACTGCCACCACACACGGCCACGTGTACAACCGGCTTGTTCAGTAGTTTAGTGTGACGTATGCAACTTAAATTAAATCTGGTTTTCAGCAATTGAAGAAATTCTGTTTCCGACATGGGAGAGGTTAAGGTACCGATCATACCGGCTCCCACCAGTGCATGTTCGTTAGATAAAGGTATAATATCGTATGCCGGCTCCTCATAAGGGTGCGCATTATAGAGCGCTGTAGTTACGTTCCTTTGCAGGTAAGAAGGGAATATTACTTCTACTCTTTTTTCCTGAACATACTCCAGCATATTGGCCGATCCTAATGTTGGGTTTGCCTGTTCATTAGGTTTAAACGTTCCTACACCATCCAGTTGAAAGCTACATTCGCTGTAGTTACCTATATTTCCTGCTCCTGCTGCATACAAAGCTTTCAGCACAGTGTCGGCTTGTTCTTTCGGCACGTATGTAACCATCTTTTTTAACAAACCCGACTTCGGCGCAAGTATCCTGGTGTCAGTAATACCGATTATATCAGCTATTTTTTTGTTTACTCCATAATGAACATTATCCAGGTTGGTGTGCAAGGCGTATATGGCAATATCGTTTTTAATTGCCTGTATGAGGATACGCTCCACATAATGATTGCCATTTATTTTTTTCAATCCTCTGAACACAACAGGATGGTGTGATATGATGAGATTACAGTCTGAAGCGATACTTTCCTCTATTACCTTTTCCGTTACATCTAAACAAATGTTGATACCTGTTATTTCCTGATTAGCATTTCCGGTTATGAGGCCACAATTGTCATAGTCTTCTTGCAAAGCGCATGGTACGCTACTTTCAAGCCATTGTATTACTTCCTTTATTTTTGTCATAATACATTTTTAAACCCTAAATTGCAAAATTGTATATTATCCTCAAATGGGAATAGTAAGATTTATAGGTTTCATTTGTTTATACCCCTTTTCTCTGTTGTATGATTTAATAACAAGAATCAGAAACTATCTCTACGACCACGGATACCTGAAGTCATTTCAGTTTGACATACCCGTTATCAGCGTAGGAAACCTCAAAGTAGGAGGCACCGGAAAAACTCCTCATGTAGAGCACCTGGTAGAATTGTTTGTATCCAATCAAATAAAAGTGGCTGTACTCAGCCGTGGTTACGGACGCGTGACGAGAGGCATATTACATGCAGATGAAACTTCCACAGCATCCCGCATAGGCGATGAACCTATGCAATATTACGTAAAGTATGGCCATCAGATTAGCGTTCATGTGGGAGAAGACCGTCTACTGGCTATACCGGCTCTGTTGGCCAAAGAAGATAAAACAGAAGTGATTTTGCTTGACGATGCGTTTCAGCACAGAACTGTTAAACCTACTTTAAATATTTTAATTACCCAATACAACAACCTTTTCACAAATGATTATCTGCTTCCCGCAGGGCGGTTAAGAGAAGCACGCATGGGAGCCAAAAGGGCAGATATTGTTATAGTATCCAAATGTCCGGATGATATAACCAATGAGATCATGACAACTGTGATAAAAGATATAAAAAAATATACCCATAGTGAAGCAAAAATATTTTTCAGCAAATTTCAGTATTCCCCGCCTGTATGCCTGTATTCAAGCACAGGGATTAAGTGTAGTTTCAGATTAATTGTATGTACGGGCATTGCCAATCCGGAACTATTGTATAATCACTTAGAACAACAAGGGTATGAGTTGGTAAAAAAAATACGATTCAAAGATCACCATCGCTATACTCTGCGCGATGCTGCGTTTATACGCAAGTGTTATGAGCAGCATAAACAAAAGGATGTATCTGTATTGATCACCGAAAAAGATATGGTAAAACTATTGGATCATTCAATAAAAAATGAACTGTCCGA
This sequence comes from Cytophagaceae bacterium, assembly GCA_025054875.1. Lineage (GTDB taxonomy): Bacteria > Bacteroidota > Bacteroidia > Cytophagales > Cytophagaceae > JANWYS01. The sequence goes on from JANWYS010000113.1 coordinate 5,865, forward strand.
TGTACCCATCTTCTATTTGCCGGTAAAAATTGCTTTAATAAATTCTGAACAAGAGTATCAAAGTATTGTTTTAAGCAAAGTCAAAAGATGACTTCTTTTTTGTATATTCAGCCATGATATTTTTCTGGCGAATAAAAAAGGACGAGATAAAAATATTAGCCGTATGCGTATTGGCTTCCACATTATTTTGGCTGTTGATGGCGATGAATGAAAGCTACAATATAGACGTGACACATCCCCTGAAAATTGAGTATGATGAAGATGAATACGTTGTCATGAGTGAGTTGCCTCGCAGCGTGCGCTTTAACACAACAGCCAGCGGCTGGGACCTGATAAAAAACACTTCATACCTATCTTCAGACCCTATAGTTTTGAATTTAGGAGATTTCAAAAAAAAGCGATACATCACTGCCTCTAAACTTTACCCCATAGTTTCCAAACAAATGAAAGGAATAAAAGTAAACTACATTATTGATGATACAATATTTATAGACGTCAATCCGCTGAAAGAGAAAAAAGTATCTCTGTACTTACCAAAAGATTCAGTAATTCTTTCAGATGATCAACTTATTGATGGCCCTATTGTCATAGAGCCATCCACAGTGTGGGTGTCCGGGCCTGAAAGTATGATCAACAAAGTACCTGCTAAGGTTCCTTTAAAATTGAAAATTGAAAATCCCCACAGCGAATATGATGAAACATGGTCAATAGAAACCAACTTGAATCCGAAAATTGAAGTTAAGCAAGAAAAAGTACGCATAAGGTTTAAAACGAGAGTGAAGAATGAAATGAAGTAAACAATAAAAATTGTCGCACAAAATTGATGAATAAAAAAAGATTAATCGTAGGCGTCACAGGTGGAATAGGCACAGGCAAAACAACTGTATGTAAAATTTTCAATATACTGAACGTGCCTGTATATGATGCAGACAGCGCCGCTAAACGTCTTATGCAAAGCGACCGGGAGCTGATAAAAACTATTCAGGATACGTTTGGCGACCTTGCATACGCAGAGGGAAAACTCAATACGTCTTATCTGGCCGAACGGGTGTTCAGCAACCCCCAAAATACGGAACTATTAAACCGCATCGTACATCCCAAGGTAGGAAAAGATTTCATGCTTTGGTTGGAACAAACTACAGGCAATTCATATGTGATAAAGGAAGCGGCTCTGCTCTTCGAGTCTGGAAGCTATCGTCAGTTGGATAAAATCATTGCCGTAACTGCGCCTTTGAATATCCGCATAGAAAGAGTTCTGAAAAGAGACCCTCACAGGACAAAAGAACAAGTGTTAAACATCATGGATAAACAATGGAAAGAAGAAGAAAAAATAAAACGTTCTGATTTTGTTATACAAAACGATGAATCTTCTTTTTTAATAGAGCAAGTGCTCAAAATACACGAACAACTCATTTCATTATCCCATTTCATGTTGTAGAAAAAATTGGACTCGTAAGGCTATGTAAATCTTTCCTGACAAAGTGACCATCTTTTGAATTTTCCATTGATGTGTATTAGAAATATCTCGCATATGCTCTGATAACAATAGATTTAATGCATAAAATGAGTTTATATTTTCCAAAAGATTTGGACAAACGGCTGCTCTTTTGGAACGGCAGGTGGGCTTCTTCGGAGTTTTATACTCTCGTGTAGAACTGAAAACGTTCAGGGGACCCTGCGCGAGGGAATGCCGGCCGATTTCCAATCGGGAAGTTTAGAAGGTACAACACTAGACTTTACCCCACATCCAC
>JANWYS010000114.1 GCA_025054875.1 Cytophagaceae bacterium
AGCCATGGCCTGCAAGGCCAGTGCGGAGCTTTAGCGGAGCACCGTAGCGAGAGCGGAGTGGCGGACAGCCCGGCCCCACAGGGGCGCGCCCTAAAAGAAATTAACAAAAAATGAAATCCTGTAAACTTTCCGCAGAACTAAAACAGACTTGTAAATGTATTTCATGATTATGAATAAATCTGTAAACTTTTTTCAGGAAGTAAAAACCCCACAATCTATGCTATTGATACCCGTCTACAACGAAGATCCGAAGCCAAGGCTGAATTTTTTTCTCTAAACCTGAATTCAGGTTTATGATATAATTTTTTTCAATCAACATGTTATCACCTACACTTTTTTGATGTAGTATTGCATATCACATTTAAAGTGATCATATATCAGATGTTGAAGAAAACAATCATACTTTTTTCAATCACATCTCTTTTAATTGCTACATTGTCTCAAATAAGAGCAGACGTTGTTCACCATAAAATATGGCTCATGCAGGGTTTCTTTTTTTGTATTTTTTTTATAGGCACAAGGATTAATAAAATTGGCTTATCAAAACCTGTTCAACAATCACACATTTATTATTTCATCAATATGGGCATAAGGTTTTGCTTATCTATGCTGTTTTTCGCTTACAATGCAGCAAACACCTCAGAAAAGCTCCCCTTGTTTATCATTACATTTATTTTGATGTATTTATTTTACACAGCATTTGAAATTTATTTACTTATCCATAACTTGCGCACCGAATTTAAAAATAACCAATGCAAACACTAACTAAATATATTCTGCTCATATCGTTTCTATTTATAACCACCACCTCAATTTTATCGGCAGGCGACAATAAAAAAGAAAATTCAGAAGAAGAGTTTGATGCAGGCGAGCTCATTATGCATCACATCAGCGACTCGCATGAATGGCATTGGTTCGACATCGGCGACGAACGCTACATCACGCCCCTTCCGGTGATATTATACTCTAAGGAATATGGCTTAGATATTTTTCTTTCGAACAAATTTCCTAACCTCGTAGAGAGCGAGTATAGCCACTATGTTGTGCATCATGATAAAATACATGCAAAAGATGAAACCGTTCATGTCTGGGATATATCCATTACCAAGAATGTGGTATCCATCTTAGTTAGCGTCATACTGTTGTTCTCCATATTCCTCACCATAGCGGCTCGTTACAGGCGCAATCCACTGGTAGCGCCCAAAGGATTACAATCTTTCTTCGAACCCATCATAGTATTCATTAGAGACGACATAGCGAAAAAAGTCATCGGGGAGAAAAAATATCGCTTTTACATGCCTTATCTTCTCACAGTATTTTTCTTTATCTGGTTTAACAATCTTTTAGGACTGTTGCCCGCAGGTGCCAACGTTACGGGAAACATTGCCGTAACCATGTGCTTAGCACTCTTCACTTTTATAATAACTAACCTAAGCGGCAATGCTCATTATTGGAAGCATATCTTCTGGACTCCAGGTGTGCCACTACCCTTGCGCATTATAATCCTACCCATTGAAATAGTAGGTATTTTCACTAAACCCTTCTCACTAATGATACGTTTGTTTGCCAACATTACCGCCGGACATATCATCATACTTAGTTTTATTGCGTTGATATTTATATTTAAAACCATATTCATCGCTCCCGTCAGCATAGCCTTTGGATTGTTTATGAGTTTTCTGGAATTGTTTGTGGCTATACTTCAGGCTTACGTATTTACATTACTTTCTGCAATGTACATCGGAGCGGCTGTTGAAGAACATGGCCATCATGACGAACATCATTGATGTGTTTTCAATAATTGTTTAACTATAAATTAATGAATACTATGTACAATTTGTTAGCAGACGGATTAGCTCTTCTTGGAGCAGGTATAGGTGCCGGAATTGCAGCATTAGGCGCAGGTGTAGGCATCGGACGTATTGGTGGCAGTGCGGTTGAGTCAATCGCTCGTCAACCACAAGAATCAGGCAAAATACAAGGTGCCATGCTGGTAGCAGCAGCCTTCATAGAAGGTGTAGCTTTGTTCGGCGTGGTAGTTTGTGTTATGGTTTGGATTAAATCTTAAATCCACTCCCATCACCATTTCTGCGCTTATACGCAATAGGCGGAGGCGCAGAAATGTTTTAACCAAACAATTATTGAAACACAAAAAAGATAAAATAACTTAAACAATTATATGGACTTAATACTACCGGGATTTGGCCTGTTGTTTTGGCAAACTGTAATTTTTGTACTTGTACTCATCATACTTGGCAGATTTGCATGGAAACCTATCATGAAAGCCTTAAATGAAAGAGAGCGCGTAATTGAAGATGCTCTGTCGGCAGCCGAAAAAGCTAAAGAAGAAATGAAAAAACTTCAGGCCGACAATGAGGCCCTGCTTCAACAAGCAAGACAAGAAAGAGACAAAATCCTAAAAGATGCTCAATCTTCTGCAAACCACATAATAAGCGAAGCCAGAGATAAAGCAACGGAAGAAGCCAACAGAATAATAGAATCTGCCCGTGCGCTGATCATTACTGAGAAAAATGCCGCACTGGCTGAAGTAAAAAATACCGCCTCTGCCCTTTCTTTGGAAATAGCAGAAAAACTTCTTAAATACAACTTATCTAACGACGAATCACAAAAAAGACTCGTACAGGAATATCTCAAAGAAAGTAAACTTAATTAAAAATGTACGAAACACGAGTAGCTTCACGATATGCAAAATCTTTGTTGCAATTAGCAGCAGAAAAAAACGTATTGGATTTTGTAATCTACGACATGAACATGTTTGCCGGGATTTGTAAGGAGAATCCGGCGTTTGTACGTACGTTAAAAAATCCCATTATCAATCACGATAAAAAGCTTTCCATACTTCGTCGTTTGTTTGACGGCAATGTAAACCCCCTTACGCTTTCATTATTTGAAATCATCACCCGTAAAAATCGTGAAGCTTATCTTCCGGATATTGCCACTGAATTCATAAGGCAATACCGCGCCATGAAAAACATTGTACAAGCCGAAGTTACCACGGCCGTCCCTCTCAACGATGAATTAAGAACATTGTTTAGAAATGTGATATCGGAGAGCACACAAGGAAAAACCGTTGAAATAATCGAAAAAGTAAATCCCGACATAATCGGTGGATTCATAATTAAAATAGACGATAAACAATTGGATCAATCCATACAAACCAAACTGAAACAAATCAAAAATAAATTAAACGAACATTCATACATAAGTAAATATTAATCATATGCCTGAAGTAAGACCCGATGAAGTATCTGCTATACTCAGAGAGCAGTTATCAAACTACAAAACAGAAGCTCAACTCGAAGAAATAGGCACCGTGCTGCAAGTAGGCGATGGTGTAGCCCGCATATACGGCCTTACCAAAGCACAAGCCGGTGAGCTCATCGAATTTCAAAACGGCCTTCGCGGATTAGTGCTTAACCTTGAAGAGGATAATGTAGGTGCTGTATTGCTCGGCGACTACAGCGAAATAAAAGAAGGCGATACCGTAAAACGTACCGGACAAATTGCTTATGTAAAAGCCGGAGAAGGCTTGATAGGTCGTGTTGTGGATACCCTGGGAAATCCTATAGACGGTAAAGGTCCTATCACCGGAGAACTTTATGAAATGCCGCTGGAACGGAAAGCTCCCGGCGTTATCTACCGGCAACCTGTAAACGAACCTCTGCAAACCGGTATAAAAGCCATTGATGCTATGATTCCCATAGGCCGCGGGCAGCGCGAGCTCATCATCGGCGACCGCCAAACCGGAAAAACTGCCGTAGCTATTGATACCATCATTAATCAACGCGAGTTTTACGAAAAAGGTGAACCTGTATACTGCATATACGTAGCCGTAGGACAAAAAGCAAGTACCGTAGCTCAAGTAGTAAAAGCCCTTGAAAAAGGTAAAGCTATGGACTATACCATTGTTGTCTCCGCTACTGCATCTGACCCCGCGCCCATGCAGTTTTATGCCCCCTTCACGGGAGCAGCCATTGGCGAATATTTCCGTGATACCGGTAGGCCTGCACTTGTGGTGTATGACGATCTTTCTAAACAAGCTGTAGCCTATCGCGAAGTATCTCTCCTGCTAAGAAGACCGCCAGGACGTGAAGCCTATCCGGGAGATATCTTTTACCTGCACAGCCGCCTGCTGGAACGCGCAGCAAAAATAAACAAGAACGATTCCATCGCCCAAAAAATGAACGACCTGCCTCCCTCTCTGAAAGGAAAAGTAAAGGGCGGCGGCTCTCTTACAGCTCTTCCTATCATTGAGACACAAGCCGGCGACGTATCCGCTTACATCCCTACAAACGTAATATCCATTACCGACGGACAAATATTCCTTGAAACAAACCTTTTCAATGCCGGTATTAGGCCTGCGATAAACGTAGGTATATCTGTATCTCGTGTGGGAGGTAACGCACAAATAAAATCCATGAAAAAAGTAGCCGGTACATTAAAACTTGACCAGGCTCAGTTCCGCGAGTTGGAAGCCTTCGCCAAATTCGGCTCTGACCTTGATCCAGCAACCAAACTTACTATTGAACGCGGCAGAAGGAATCAGGAAATACTTAAACAAGCCCAGTACTCACCACTTGCTGTTGAAGAGCAAATAGCCATAATTTACGTATCTACCAGCGGATGTCTGGACAAGATACCTGTAAAAGACGTAAAAGCTTTCGAAAGTGAGTTCCTTGCCTTCATGAAAGCTTCGCACAAAGATGTGCTAAGCCAACTTAAGGCCGGAAAAATAGACGATGCGATTATGGCTAAACTAAAAGAAGTAGCCAACGACCTGGCTAAAAAATATATAAAGTAAATTCTCAAATGTGATTGCCGTATGATAATAAGTATGGTAATCACTTTGTTATATAGTCTAACATTTCTAACATTCATTCCCTAAATACGATGCCCAGTTTAAAAGAAGTACGAGGAAGAATACAATCCGTAAACTCTACGCAGCAAATAACAAAAGCCATGAAGATGGTAGCTGCCGCTAAACTGAGAAGAGCTCAGGAAAATATATTGCGCCTGCGCCCATATTCCGAAAAACTAACTGAAATACTAAACAATGTGTCCGCTACGCTCGATACCCAATCTGAAAATCCTTACGCCGAAGAACGCGAAACAAAAAAAATATTGATCGTAGCCATCACCTCCGATCGCGGATTGGCAGGCGCCTTCAATTCCAACATCATAAAAGCTGTTAATGCCCTCCTCGAATCACGATATCCGGATAAACTATCCAAAGGTGATGTAGACATACTTTGTATCGGTAAAAAAGGTTTTGAGGCATTAACAAGAAAAAACTTCAAAACCATTTCCGAATATGTAAATCTTTTCTCCACGCTCCATTTCGAATCCGTAAAAAAAGCAGCAGAATATTGCATGGACAGTTTTGTTCAAAAAAAATACGATCGCGTTTATGTGATATATAATGAATTCAAAAATATAGCCACACAAATTGTCCGTACCACACAGTTTTTGCCACCAGTAAAAGAAGTATCGCTGAAAAAGAAAAAAGATACCCCAAAAATATATACCGACTATATCTTCGAACCCTCAAAAGAAGAAATCATACAGGAACTCATCCCAAAATCTCTAAAGGTTCAATTTTACAAATTTGTCCTTGAATCAAATGCCTCTGAACATGGTGCACGCATGACAGCCATGGACAAAGCCACTGACAATGCTAAAGAACTCCTTAAAGAACTTCGACTGATATACAACAGAACACGACAGGCTTCCATCACTAAAGAAATTCTCGAAATAGTAGGCGGAGCTGAAGCATTGAACAAATAACATCCTGGTTATTCATTAACCTTGTTTCGAACACCGATCGCAACCGACTTCATACATTTTTGTATTAAACCCGGATTTTTCAGTTGAATATACAATTTCACACTGATTTTTCGCTTCAATATGGAATTTTCAGGGAGTTTTCGAAAGGGATTTCTTTTTTTGTGATGTAACCAAAACTTACATAAGAAATGGACTACGAATACACGGACAAATGTGTTACCCCTTGGGGTGGGATGCTACAGATGAAACGACTGCTTGACAAGACAGGCATCAGGAAGGTTCTTGAAGAGTTGGACTTGCCGGAAGGCCGAAGTAACAACCGAATAAATGCGGTGAGTATGGTAGAGGCATTTTGGGTGAAGATGGATTATGATCGGATGAGATTTGTATTATCAATTTTCTAAACAAACAATTGAATATCAATCATTCATAAAGATAAAATTTAATTGCATTGCAGTTGGAATTTCGTTGGTAAAAGAAGGAACAAGAAGGTACTGAAAATGTCCGTTCCATTACAACGAAGGCGATGGTTTGACGGTTTGTTTTCAAATATTAAACCATCTCCATGGCCTTTAAGCCTCCAAACGTAACCTCACTGAAAAATCTGGGTTTAATCCGGAGATACGTTTACAGCATTTGATTTTTTTTGTTTATAGTTTTTACAAAAATACAGTTACATGGCACAGAATATGTAGTATGTATAACAAAAACAAATTTCTGTTGTAAGCGATGCTAGGGATTTTAATTATATTGCTGATAGGATATGTGAGTTACAAACTGATCGTAAACAGCTATGGAGGCTCACGCACAGAAAAAGGAACATAAAAAAGCCTGAAACGGGTATTTCAGGCTACATAATGGTATAGGGCGTTTTATTTTTTATTTTGCAGAAATAAATCTTTTGGCCACTTCCTCCCAGTTTACTACATTCCAAAATGCGGCAATGTATTCTGGTCGGCGGTTTTGATATTTCAGGTAGTATGCATGCTCCCATACATCTAATCCTAGTAGGGGATATCCTTTTTTCTCTGCTATATCCATTAGTGGATTATCCTGGTTAGGTGTGGAGCATATTTCTAATTGGCCGTTATCCAGAATAAGCCACGCCCACCCCGAACCAAATCTTGTAGTGGCTGCAGCAGTAAACTCTTCTTTGAATTTATCGAAGCTTCCCCACTTTTTTTCTATCGCTGCCGCCAGTTCACCAGACGGTTTTCCTTGTCCATTGGGGCCAATAACTTTCCAAAACATAGAGTGATTGTAATGTCCACCTCCATTGTTACGGACAGCCGGAGATAGCTTGCTTACATTTGCCATAATTTCCTCAATGCTTTTGTTTTCCCATTCCGTGCCTTTTATGGCATTGTTTAAATTAGTGACATATGCATTGTGGTGTTTGCCATGATGTATTTCCATGGTAAGTTTGTCTATGTGTGGTTCTAACGCATCATGTGTGTAAGGTAATTCAGGTAGTTCAAAAGCCATATGACATCAAGTTTTATTTTTATCCTACGCTTCCAAATCTATACAAAACTATGATAAGATAAAAAACTCATATAGACGTAATTTTTCACCTTTTGTATAATATTATCCCCAAATACATTAAATTAATGTTGCCTCGAATTATATTTTGACCGGAAGTATGCTTTTGTGACCGGGTAAAAGTTGAAGAAAATATGAAAACTACCGGATGAATTCTTTAAGTCATACAACGGGTAATTTTTTGGATTAGGCTTTTAATTAATTACGTTTTTATTAAGTTTTAGCATAAAATAGTTAATTAAATGGAAGCAAGA
>JANWYS010000115.1 GCA_025054875.1 Cytophagaceae bacterium
AGCTTTTGCAGATGAGAGACGTGCCCGTTGAATTTTCTGATGCTATGTAATAAAAACAACGCTTTAAATGGGTTCACAGGTAGCTGAATTTTTTATCCCATCTGAATTCCAACGATAAATGTCGAATGTAATGAATGAAACAGTTGTATGGTGATGACAAAGTTATTTTCTATAAATAATCAGATATTTTCCGGCACGGATTAAATCGCTTTTCAGATTATTCCATTTTTTTAATTGGCTTACGGACACATGATATTTACGGGCTATGGTACCCAGATTTTCTCCCGGTCGTATTTTATGTTTTATCACTCGCTGATGAGAAGGAGGAGAGTAATTTCTATTCAACGGTTGTTGAGGAGTAGCCGTCCTGAAAAGTGAGGAATCGTATGGCAACTCTGACAATGTATCGCGTGCAAATACTAAAGATTGAATGGAGAAGTTTTTATCCAGTTCTTGCAGTGTGTTTAGAAAGGCCTCTGCCAGCAGTTGTCCTTTTAACGTATATCCCTGCACAGTAAGGTGAATAAGGTCACTTTGAGCTAAACCGTATTGCTCCCACTTTTTCATGGCAAAGCCTCCGCCAGCTATCCAGAACCAATCATACACTCCGCAGTTGTATTGTTGTGCTATGCGATGAATGAGTTCTGAAAATTTTTTCGAAGATTTTGTAAACTGTTGTTTCCAAAACATATCTTGGGCTGAAGTAAGGATTATGGATGCGTTGGGGGCTGCATTCCGGGTCTTTTGTATAGCAGCAACAATATCCGTTTCCAATTCTGCAAGGATAGTATCTTTGTACAGTATATCGTTTGTGCCATAGTCAATGATTACTACATCGGGCTGAAGAGCTTTAAGGTGGGGTTCATAGAGTTCTTCATATGAAATAGCGTTGTATTTTGCTCCCCCCACACCCATAGCATGGTATAATAAACCTTTGGATTCAGGCTTTTCAATACTAACACCATAAAACTCAAATTCTTTTTCCCATGGATTACGTTTGGTCACCTTGAAAGTAATGTCATTAGCTACAGAGGGCAACAATACATGCACATAGGGTAGCGAATCTTCGGGGGTAGCATCTATAGTTACAGGTACTGCATGGCCATTTGTCTCAATAATGAGGTCGAAAGAGCTGTGCACTTTTTTGCAGAAAATCTTGAAGCTATTATATGAATGAGGGATAATTTCTTTACTCAGAGATATAGTGAAAGAAGCATGAGGATCTGTAGTACGGCAGGCCATACCTTGCACGCCTAAAGTAACTTTAGGTGGCAGCACCAAAGACTTACCATATGTCCACTCACCCTTGTAGCGACAGGAGTTGCCAAAATGAGAATAAGTTTTTGCAATACAATTGGGGAACACCATACCCTTTCCGGCATCGCCGAGCAGTGTCTGTAGTATACTTCTGGTTTTTGAAGTAAGAATATCTGGTTGTATGTGCGAATCGCCTACATGCACTATGGTGAAACGTCGTGTTGCTGTTTCATTCCAATACTTACATATTTGTTCCACTGCCGATTTATCGTAAAACTGGATATAGTTTAAATGAGGTTTCAACCAACTGTACTCGGGATTTATCGGGTATTGTCCATAAGATTGCATGCAACATGCCAATGCAATCACACTATGACATAATGCCTTGACAAAAAAGATAGCATCACTATCACATCCCCGTCTCTTCATAGACTATCTTTTTTTGTGGGTTCTGGATTCTTGATGATGTTGTCATTTTTTACACTATCAGGTATTAGTGTATAGCTGGTTTTTTGACGGGGCTTCTGTATGCCGTACATGATTTTCCGTATCCTGTTGATATGATATTCTGTATTGGCAGCAAAAGATACGGTCATGAATACTAAATCTGTCACCTTGTGTTCACGAATAAGATTCATCAATCCGAGATTATAGTAGCGATAATCTACGATGAGCACTTTTTCATAATGCGCTATGAAAAACGTAGAGAATGGATTACCGAAAGAATTTTTAACGATAGCCACTGTTTTTCCATTTTTAGTGGCAGTTTCAACAACCATAAGAGGATAGTCGTTTCCAAGAAATACACCATAACTGTTGGGCCCTTTGGCATGTTCTACCCACACACTGGTTTTGATGGGCTTTTTCATATTAGAACTGTTATACGCAATGGCCTTATACTCGACAGGCACTTTGTAGTATTCTACGGAGTCTATGCTGTCTTTTAAAGTTTTGTCTCTGGTGAGCCAGTACAAAGAACCCAAAAATCCTTTTTTAACTCCACGTGTCATTTCATCTAATTTCATTGCCGTCAAACCGGCACTTTCGCAAAAGGCTGTATAAGCATAGTAAGCCCCCAGCCCTGTCCAATGATGGTCTGTACGAAAGTAGACATATTCATTTTTATGTGGTGCGATTTTAGCATAGGCATCTACTGCTTTTACTTCTGGATGCAGGAAAGAATAAATCTTTTGAATGTTTCTTTTTTCAGCTCCCAACTGGCGGCTGTATTGTTTGGGCATATAGAAGTCGCTGGCAGAAGGAACTACTACGCAGTAGACAGTGACACTATCTTTCAGTTTTTCGTAATATTGATTAATTACGTTTGCAAAAGCTTTGGCCATTGCATTGTTCCCTCCGAATATTTGCAAGGCACGCCCGCGAGATATTACCACTCCTTTGCTGAGTTCTGCTTTTTCATCTATAAAAGACTCGTTTTCTTCAAGTGTAGTAATCGTATCTTCAATACTTTCCAACGCTGTGATGTCGTTCAGATTTTTGCTGATTTTCTGTTTTCCTTCAGCTCCGGTTAGGGCTGCAGGGTTATATATTTTCAACTCTTTGGATTGTATACCCCGTAAATCTTTGATACGAAACGACAGCTCTACTAAACGCTCTCTTCCCGGAAAATGGTCTGCTACATACATATCCAAGCTATCCATGTACGTTCCTTTCAACAAACTTGCCAAATTGAATGAAGGCAGCGGACTAAGTCTTCTTTTTTCAAATTCTGAAACTTCTGTGTGTTTTAACGCAAAGAAAAAAATCCCTAATGATGATAGTACAGATGCAAATATGATGAATTTTATCTTGTATAATATTTCTCTTTGTTTGCGGTTCACTTTAATAATCTTTTTTTGAAAATATTTAATAAAACAATCTGCCTCAAAATCTGAAATACAAAAATGGATTATAACTCTTACCGGTCAGCATTGCTGTTGATATGAACAATGCTATCATATTCATCACAAATATCACAACCCATAGATATGCGTATGATGGTTTTGTTAAACTCAATTTCAAAGGTTTTTTAAATACGTTGTATACCGGAAGACACATAAATACTGCGAGCGCAAACCAAAAAATATTCTCTCTCAAGAGTTGAAGGAATTCTATGGGTAAATAAATATTGGGCGTATTGAAAAACATAATTGCTAATACCTGACTCAAAGACCGCAAATCTTCAAAATAAAATAACGCCCAGCTGACTAAAACTATGAAGAGTAGATATACATGTGAAAAAAATACAGGAATTCGGTCAAAGAGTTTTTTTAAGAATAATCTTTCTAATGCTATGAAAACACCAAAATACACCCCCCACAAAATGTAATTCCAACTGGCGCCATGCCAAGCACCGGTAAGAAACCACACGATAAACAGATTGCGATACATATTTTTTTTGTTTCCGCCTAAAGGGATATAGAGATAGTCTCTGAAAAACGAACCCAACGATATGTGCCACCTGCGCCAGAAATCGCTTGCAGAAGTAGCTACGTAAGGATACTTGAAATTTTCATGATAGTGAAATCCAAACATTCTGCCTAAGCCGATGGCCATGTCAGAATAACCTGAAAAATCAAAATAGATTTGTATAGAAAACATGATAACCGCAAACCATGCTTCAGCTGTGGTGAGAACAGAAGGATCAAAATTTTCCGGAGAAAAATATTTGTCTACAAACTCTCCGGCGGTGTTTGCAATGAAAACTTTTTTAAACAACCCAAGGCAAAATCTCGATACACCGGAATATATGTCGCCTATATTAAACTTACGATTCTCTATTTCATGTGCTATATGTGTGTAGCGCACTATAGGCCCCGCCACAAGTTGATGATAAGAACTCACAAAAAGTAAAAAGTTAAGATATGAACGTTGTGCTTGCGCATTACCTCTGTAAACATCTATAGTGTAGGACATCGTTTGAAAAGTGTAAAACGAAATGCCAATCGGCAATGTAAAACGCGGTACTTCGAAGGTAGTTCCTAATAAAAAATTTATATTCTCGTACAAAAAACCGCTGTACTTGAATATTGCCAGCAAACCTAAGTTGAGCGATACAGATGTGGCCAAACCGACTTTAGCTAATACAGTGCCTTGATGTCTTTCTATGAGTAATCCCATCGTGTAATCCAAGGTTGCTGAAAATAAAAGTAAGCTGATCCAAATCGGCTCACCCCATGCGTAAAAAATGAAAGAGAATATGACCAGTATACAGTTGCGATAGGTTCTGTTATTCCACAGGTAATATAAAATCAGATTCAATGGCAGAAATATGTACAGAAATGTGAGGCTTGCAAATACCATTACTTGTATGCGTACAATCAATTAATAACCAATACAAAAATATTTTTCGATTTGGCAAAATAAGAAGTAATTATGAATATTTATTTATTCAACTAATTCATTCTTGAGACATTTAACCCATTTGTTAGGGTTGGAACTTCAATTCTTCGTTTTGATGCAATGCGATGAAAATGTCATACATGTCAATATTGTAATTAGCTATTTGCTTTGGTTCATCACTGAAAAGTTTTTCTGTTGCATGCAAAGAATTCATTCGGCTACAAAGTTGCACTATGCCAAAAATAACTTCGAGTGTACTTAATAAAGCTATCCTTAGCCAACCAATCCTATGTACAACATTGGATTCGTACATATTTTTGTAGCTACTTAAGTGAGGGATATTCTGGTGAGTTAGGGGAGGGAAATTGTGTGCTATACCTCATGAACTTCTCGCTTGAAAAGCGACGGGTGTTTTCTTTTGCAAATAAGACGACAAATGAGTATATTTATGATATGATTAAACATGGTTATGAAATTGGATAAAATAGTCATAGTGTTATGTCTTAGTGTTTTTTTGCTTAGTATAGCCTCATGTAGCAAGAAAGAATATCCTTGCCCCGGGTTAGGTCAGCTAAGTGAAGCGGATGTTAGCATGTTTGATGAAAATGGTCAATTAAAAACAGACAGCAAAAAAAAGAAAAAATCCGGTCCGGTACGCCGTATAAATCACGATACAGGTTTAGTGAATAAAAAGAAACCTAAAAACATAACTGCACCAAAGAAAAAACACATTTGATCAACTCCTTTCTACCGATACATGTTGGAACGAAATATACTCAACAGAAATTATTTTTCCTTTCTTTACCTGAAGACCAGGTTCGTTTTAATATTGATATGTTTTCCCATATTGTTGGCACAATCACAGGAAATCAGAAAGGATGGCACTAGCGTAAAGGGAAGTTCGACAAACAAAGAGAAAAAAAACTCTCAAAAAATAAACAAAAAATCGTCAGGAGATATAAAGGTAAACACAAGCACTAACCAGCCTCGTACGCAAGGCCCTCGCAACGAAGGTACCGTGCAAAAAATAAACCGCAACATTGAAAAAAATAAATCGCAAGAATTAAGCAGACATGCCACCACAAGTCAGATAAAGCCACAGCCTCATGAAGCTCAGGCGCCTCGAAATCCAAACTATGTCAAAGATAACAGAAATGTCTCTAAAAAAACCTCTAAAAAAATTGCCGGCAGCGAATCCGGCAATGATTTTCCCAGAGAAGCACGTACACAAGCACCTCGCAACTCCAATGTGATAAAGGCGGATAGAAATCTGCCTAAAAATAAATCTAAAGAGATAGCTGCACGCGAGTCGGGAGATAATCGCCCCATGGAGCCACGTACACAAGCACCTCGCAACCCCAACTACTTCAAAGTCAATAACGACAGAGGTAAAAGTCAATCACAACAAATTGCTGCGAGAGAGTCAGGAAATATGAAACCTCGCGAAACTAATGCTCAAGGTCCGCGCAATCCTAACTTTGTCAAGATAGACCGCAACATTGAAAAAAATAAATCTATTGAAATGGCTAAATCTGCTGAGGGCGACTACCGGTTGCAGCAAAGCAGAGTTCAAGGGCCTCGTCAAGATAATTATGTGGTAGTTGACAGGGAGCGTGAACGTCGAAAATCAAAAGAGATAGCCACAAGAGCTTCAGGCGACATGCGAATACCTGAATCACGCATGCAAACTCCTAAACATCAAAACTACGTTATAGTAGATAAAAACAGAGAAAGACGCAAATCAGAAGAAATAGCAGCTCGTGCCACCGGCGACATGCGAATGCCTGAATCGCGCATGCAAGCTCCTAAACACGATAACTATGTTGTTGTTGACAGAAATAAAATTAAGCGCAAATCACAAGAAATGGCGGCCAACGCCCGTGGCGATATGCTGATACCTGAGTCGCGCATGCAACCACCTAAAAATCCCAACGTTTTTGTGATGAACGATGGCAAAGAACAACGTAGACAATCAAAGGAAATCAGTAAATATTCGGGCGACATGTTGCCTCGTGAATCGCACATGCAAGGGCCTAAAAATCCCGATGCCAACCTTGTGCTTGTAAGGGAAATGGATAGAAAAGAAATGAAAAGAATGGCCAACTATCAAGGCGACATACCAGCCAACTATTTGGCAAAAAGAGACCAAATGAGACGCCAGAAAGATCGTGAACTTTCTGCATACAAAGGAGACATCCTGGTACGTACTCTACAGAAGAAAGAAAAAGCCATACGTAAAAAAGCTAAGAAAATGGCCGACTACAGAGGAGATATAATTGTATACAGAAAGAAAAAAGGCATGCATCCAAGTTCCGTATGGAGAGGTGGACGCTTGAAAAATTCTTATACTGCCAAAGAAAAGTATCGCAAGAAAATGCTCAAGAAATACGGTCGCAACGATGGACTCGAAGTACCGAATTATCAAAAGAAGAAAACCGTTAAGCCCGGTCGCCTGAAACAAGAAAGTGAAATTTGGTATTAATCCAGATTACGCATCAACGGAAAAAGTGTGAAGAATTTTTCTACGTTGGGCACGCCCCTTTGGGGCCGGGCTGTCCACCACTCCGCTATCGCTTCGGTGCTCCGCTAAAGCTCCGCACTGGCCTTGCAGGCCATAACTCACATCCTATGTACAACATTGGGTTAGTCGGTGGTTTTATAAGAGAAGTCAGTGGGGGATTTATGCGTGGATGTGGGGTAAAGTCTATTGTTGTATCTTCTAAACTTCCCGATTGGAAATTGGCCGGCATTCCCTCGCGCAAGTCTTTTCGAACTTCTCAGGTTCATAATATGAAAATGTAAACCTACGAAGTAGCTTGCAAAAAGGACTGATCGGTCTGGTTGAGTTCCTTTTTTATCCCGGATTTTTCAGTTGAATATACAATTTCACACTGATTTTTCGCTTCAACATGGAATTTTCAGGGAGTTTTCGAAA
>JANWYS010000116.1 GCA_025054875.1 Cytophagaceae bacterium
AGTGCGGAGCTTTAGCGGAGCACCGCAGCGATAGCGGAGTGGCGGACAGCCCGGCCCCGCAGGGGCGCGCCCTACATGAAAAACTTCACCACACTTTTCTGCTAATGCGTATCCCGGCCCGGGTTGAACGCATCAGCGGTAAGAAGCTGAATTCAGTTTTGTAATGATTTGATGGAGTATCAGAACCTGGCAATTATTCGAAAATTTAAAAAGCGCTGCGAGAGAGTGTTAGGTACAGCATACCTGTTGTTTTGATAGTCGTTTACCCATAAGTAGGATATAGTGTTGTTTACTCCCAGCAGATTTAGCACTTCAGCGCTAATCCAGATAGATTCAAATACTTTTTTGCGGAGAGTTTCTTTATCTTGAAAAGATAATAATTTGGAGAAGCCTATATCCACGCGTCGGTATGGAGGCATGGTAAACACGGATCTGTATTTAGGATTGTTAGGCACTCCGAAAGGTAAGCCACTTCCAAAGGTAAAGTTCAGAAACATTTTTATGGAAGGATTGCCGGGCAAATGATCCTGAAAAAAAATGCCTGAAGTTATGCGTTGATCGGTTGGCCTGCGAATATAGCCCACACTGTCGCCTTGAACATCTTCTTTTGTAGACATGATACCCAGGCTAAACCATGATTCTTCTCCACGTAAAAACTCTCCGCTTACTCTGAAGTCTGCTCCTGTTACATAGGCCACGGCGCTGTTTTGCGCATAATAACGTATACGTACGTTGTCTATATCGTAAGGGACTACGTTTGTGAGGTATTTGCAGTAAAGTTCGGAACTGAATTTGAATTTGCGATTTTGAATATCGTAGAGATAATCTATACCGGCAATGAAATGATAAGATTGTTGTGCTTTTAGCCTGGTGTTAATCACACCGTCAAAGTTTCGCATCTCTCTGTAAAAGGGAGGTTGGCTGTATACGCCTGCGGCTAGTTTATATATGGTTTTAGGATGTGCTCCAGGTTTATAGGCGTATTGAATTCGTGGACTGACCAGGAGCTGTTGGTTCAATGTCCAGTAGTTGAGACGCAGGCCGTACGTTATGTTATGCTCTTTCTTGGAAATGGTATGCTGTGTGTAGGCCTGAACCCTTCTTGATTTCAAATGAGCGTTGCTGTTGAGCAAGTGGGTGATTTCTACATATTGTGCAGAATCGCTGAAATTGTATTCGCTGATGTAATCTTTTATGCGCTCGTATCCTGCAGAGTAGCCCCACTCTATTGTATGAACAGAGTCTATGTAGTGATATAATCTTTGAGACAATGTGAGTAATGAAGCTTTCAATTGATTACGTGCATGTGCATAGTTATTGCCTGTGCCGCGTACAAATATGGGTTTGTTGAAGGTTGATGAATTGGGGTCTGTATCTACATCGCTCAGTCGGTATATGGATTCTACATCGTATTGCTCACGCTCTACAGCATGAATAGCAGAGAGCATAATATCGGTTTTGAATTTTTTTCCTGTTCTTTCAGAAAATTTGACAGAAGATTGAGCGGTGTTGTACTCTAATAATTCCTGGCCTTCAAAATCTACATCCAGCCGGATAGCTTGAGCTAATGTGCCGAACGTGGTTTGCGATTTTTCGGGCTGCACAAGGTATTTGTTCAGAGCGTAAGAGGTGAGAAACTCTAAGTAAGTTTTTTTGTATATGTTGGCAGAATCTTTTGCTGGCGTGAGGTCAACATGAATGAGTGATTGGGCATCCCAGAATCGCGGTTTGTATTGGCCTTTAACGGGCAAGGAGTTGAAAAGATATTGGGCGCTTTTTTGGCGTATGCCTATGATGTAGGAAATTTTTTTGTTGTGTGAGATGTTTTCGATGTGAGCGGCGTTGCTGAGCAGGCTGGCCGTTGCAGAAGCTTTGAACTTTTGAGGCACTTTGTATTTAACAGCAAGAACGGAAGATAGTTTGTCGCCGTACTTAGCTTCCCATGCGCCGGCAGAAAAACGTATGTCCGATACCAAATCGGGATTTATGAAACTTAACCCCTCTTGTTGCCCCGAACGTATAAGGAATGGCCTGT
The DNA here is from genome assembly GCA_025054875.1 of Cytophagaceae bacterium. Lineage (GTDB taxonomy): Bacteria > Bacteroidota > Bacteroidia > Cytophagales > Cytophagaceae > JANWYS01. The sequence goes on from JANWYS010000116.1 coordinate 2,036, forward strand.
ATACTTCCATATCGTTCACGTAAATTAAGTTTTCGTCAAAGTTTCCTCCGCGCACGGTGTATTGGCTGCTGAGCTCATTGTTTGAAGATACTCCAAGGCCTATGGTAGGCAATATTTTATTAAAATCTCCGAAAGGGGAGGGGTTGTATTTAACAATCTTCGGGTCAATTTTGAATGTGCTCACATAGTTTTTAGTTTCATCTTTACGAACGAAAATTTTTACATCTTTTACGGTATAGTGATTAGCGCTCAAGCGAATTATTTTGCGAATGGTATCCGTGGGGTGCACATTTTCTAACACCAGAGTATATACAGGATATTGGTCATTTACGATACGTATAGTATTTTTCTGCAAAGGCAGTAAGGGTATAGAAAAAAAACCATCTTTATCGGAAATAGTTATGAGCTTGTGTTCCATTCTGTAAATGCGGGTTCCGGGCAGTGGAATATCCGCATCGGAAAGTACTTGGGCTACAAGTGCCGGATGCTGTGCACGCAATGCGAAGCAAAAAATCAGAAAGAAGTATAAGCTAAAAAATCTGCATATCATCAGAAGCCTGAACGAATCAAAAGAGTTAATATTGCAAGCTTTGTGCGAGTTCAGAGATGAGTTGTTCGGGATTTTCGGCATTGAATATGAAACTGCCGGCCACCAACACATCTGCGCCTCTGTCTATGAGCTTTTGAGCGTTATCTTTGCTTACTCCTCCGTCTATTTCAATGACGGCTTTGGAAGCATTGGTTACTACCATTTCTTTAAGCCGGCTTACTTTTTCAAAGGTTTTGTCTATAAACTTTTGCCCGCCAAATCCGGGGTTTACGGACATGACACATACAATGTCAATTTCCTTAATTATGTTTTCCAGCAAAATTATGGAAGTATGAGGATTGAGAGCCACACCGGCCTTGCATCCTACGGATTTAATTTGTTGCAGCGTGCGGTGCAAATGCGGACAAGCCTCTATATGTACGATGATATGGTCTGCGCCGGCATCCCTGAATTCGGATATATAGCGTTCAGGTTTCTCAATCATCAAGTGTACATCCAGCGGTTTTTGGGTATGCTTTTTTATGGCAGACACTACGGGTATGCCCAGAGAAATGTTGGGCACAAACATACCATCCATCACATCTATATGTATCCATCCGGCCTGGCTGCGGTTTATCATTTCTATATCGCGCTGTAAGTTGGCAAAATCGGCTGACAGAATAGAAGGGGCAATTATAGGATTCATGACGTATGTTAATATTTGATAATTTTTTGAATGTATGTAGTGTTATTGCCTTCGAAAGTAAATATATAAAGACCTTTTTTCAAAGCCTGAAGGGGAAGATTCAATGAGATGTTTTGACTTGTAGTTTTAACAGACGTTTCCATCACTTTATGCCCGTATACATCATGTATTCTGAGATTGAATTTTTTGTTCAGAAGATGATGAGGTACAGCTATCTTGGGTGTTTCGTCGGAGAGAGGATTTGGAAAGAGTTGTATTTCGGAAACGGAGACATGTGTTGTGTCACCGTTCAGGTAGTCGTAGGCTTTTTTAAAATTAGGAATTCCATATCCATACCGGTTGTCGGGGGTATAGAAGTGAGAGCCCGAATAAAGGAGGGCTGAACGTATGTGATTGTGAGTCTTATCAGGAAATGCCTGCCATAGTGCTGCGGCCATGCCACTGACGAGGGGGCAGGAAAAAGAGGTTCCGTTTCCGGACAAGATACCTCCCGTGTGTGTTCCTATAATAGTACCTTCGCCCATGGCTACCAGATCGGGCTTTATGCGGCCATCGTAGGAGGGGCCGTAGGATGAGAAAGCAGCAATGTTGCTATCGGCCTTTACGGCACCTACTGCAATAACTTTATGTCCGTCTGCAGGAGCAGTCAGATATTTCCATGAGCTTGCGCCTTCATTGCCGGCACTGTTAAAAACAAGCATACCTTTTGAATAGGCAATATCAGCATATCGGGTGATGATGGTTGAGTTGCCGTTCATATCTGCATAGGAGTGGTCGCTGTCGGGGTTGTCGAAGGTAGAGTATCCGAGTGATGAAGAAATTATGTAAGCGCCTGCACTGTCAGCCATTTCAACTGCTCTTGCCCAGTTAGCCTCTTCAATTTCATATTCGGAAGCCGCATCTTCCGTCCGGAAAAGAAGATAGTTGGCTTTATATGCTGTGCCGATGAGTTGAGAGTTGCCGAATGCGGCGAGTACGGAAAGCACATGTGTACCATGCTGATGGTCGTTGTAGGTATTGTTTTCGAAAGTTACCAAGTCATAAGTAAGCAATATTCTGTTTTCATTGAAAAGATGCTTGAAGAAATGCAGCGTATCGGCATTTTTAAATCCTGCATCAAACACAGCAATGGATATGTCTTTTCCGTTGTAGCCCTCCTGATGCATGTAGTCAGCCCCAATCATGCGTAATTGAGTCAGGTTGATATTTTGCAAATAAAACCAATGCGTGTTGCAGAGGTTAACATTGAAATCCTCTGTATGCGATACATTGCGGTTGAGTTTTTTATTGGATTTTACTATGGGAAGATTGTTAATGGCAGATATTACAGAGGGGGTAGCCTCTATTACGGCAGCATTTAGCCATTTGAGAGGGTACAAAAGGTGGGCACCTTCGTTAGCAAGCTGAGACAAATATTGCGGATTTACAGGCAAATCCGTTTCATGCAGGCTGATGTTTTGTTTCTCCCTGCGTTCAATAGCTTTATTGCTCAGATATTGCGATGGATCAGCAAGTGAGTAGGGGGAGTTGTTTTTATCTTTGAAATAAACGATGTAGTAGTTGGTCTGTGCTTCCGAATAGTAAACAGAGAAATAAAACATCAGCATGAATAGTGCTGTATTGGGGTATGGAAAACTATTCGATACCATGTGATATGAGTTTGTAGATGGTGCGCTTACCCACGTTTATGCGATTAGCAGGGGTGATGGGTTGTTCATATTCATAGTACTCGGATTGCTTATACACCATTCCTACACCTTGAGCATACACTTCAATTCTGTAGTCTTTGTTTACTAAGTTTTTTTCATCTTCTTGTATTACGGTTACAGTAGAGGGGTAATTTTTTGTTTCATTGTTTACGGTGTAGGAAAAAGGTTTTCTGTACTGAGCTGCAGTGTATATGTCTATTCCGAAAAAGTTTAGAGCATTGCCATCCCACGTGCGGCCATTTTCGGGTGGGAATATTAGTTTAATATACCGGTAGTTATTTTCAGCTTTTATGATTTTTGAGCGGTCGTTGAATACGGTCCAAACGCTGTCGGGTTGGTCATCAAAGGTTGGAGCTGTGGCGGTTTTGTAAAACCGGTATACTTGATATTTGGTTTCATCGTTGATGGTGATGGGAGTAAAAATGAGTTCTTTTACGTAGTAGAGCGTGTCGGAATAGCTTTCCTGACCATTAAGGATGCCATTGTATTTTCTTTCAGTCACTTCATATATGTAAAACAAACCGGTTTGTATGGGGTAATAGTCGTATCCGATAATGCTTCCGTCGGGTTCGTTTTTTTTTGTTCGGCAAGAAACAGATAAAAAAATTAAGCAGAAGAAAAACAGAAGGGGTAGGATAGAGGATGAATATTTTTGAGGTAGAGTATTTTTAATTAGTCGCATCATAGAGTTTAATAACATAGCGTTGGTCATATTTGTGTGAAACTTGATTCTATCCATCCGCCACCGATAACATCGTCATTTTCGTAAAATACAGCCGCTTGTCCCGGAGCTATGGCAAATACACCATGCTTAAATAGTACTTTTATTTTGTTTCCTTCTTGCGAGATGAGAGCAGGAGTTCCTTCGTCTTTATAACGTACTTTAGTTATGGTTTCGTATTTTTTATCATCAAGTTTTTCGTATTTCTGTAAGTTTATTTTATCCACCCACATTCCATTGCGTGAGAGTTCGTCGGCTTTAGCGAGCACAACTCTGTTTTTGTCTTTTTGAATTTCTACCACATACACCGGATATCCTAAAGCTACACCAAGCCCTTTTCTTTGGCCTACAGTGTAAAAGGGATAGCCTTCGTGTCGTCCTACTACGGTGCCATCTTCCAATACAAATTCACCATCTTTCACAGCGTTTTCCAACCATGGCACTCTGCGTTTGAGAAATGAGCGATAATCATTGTCGGGAACAAAACAGATTTCGTATGATTCTGATTTGTTTACCAGATCTGTAAATCCTCGTTCGGCTGCGAAAGCCCGTATTTCTGATTTTTTTAAATTGCCCAAGGGTAGTTTTGTGCGTGAGAGGCTTTGCTGCGATATGCCCCATAACACATAAGATTGGTCTTTAAGAGAATCTACTCCTTTTGAGATTATATAGCGGTTGTTTTCGTAGCGTAGGTTGGCGTAGTGTCCTGTGGCAATGAATTCGCAGTCGAGCTTGTCGGCTCTTCTTATCAAGGCGTCCCATTTTATATGAGTGTTGCACAGCACACATGGATTAGGGGTACGGCCGGCAAGATATTCATTGGTAAAATGATTGATCACATAGTCGCCAAATTCTTCGCGGATATCCAAAATGAAGTGCGGAAAGCCAAGGCTTACAGCTATCTGGCGGGCATCATTTATAGAATCTAAACTGCAGCATCCGGTTTCTTTCTTACTGCCGCCAGAAGATGCATAGTCCCATGTTTTCATGGTGATACCTATCACTTCATATCCCTCTTCGTGCAACATCACGGCGGCTACAGAACTATCTATACCACCGCTCATAGCTACCAATATTTTTCCATGTTTACTCATCTGCTATTGATTCTGATTTTGTGCAGCAGGTAACTCTATAAAACCCAAAAATAAGATAAATAGTTTGATTATCCGTTAACATTGCAAGGGTATGAGGCAAAATGAGTATTTGGAAGAAATGGCATTGAAGAGCAAGTGTGTTTTCGGTCGGCAGATGGGTTATGAAGGTATGTGCTCGTATTTTTGTAGAGATGGTATTATGCTGAGTGTTTTTCATTTCTGATTTGTTTATACAACCGGATCAGAACTTCATAAAACATCCATGAGACGTGGATGAAATTTGATAGCATTGTGCATACTGCTTTCAGCGTTTTAGAAGTATACATATGCGCATGGAGATGATATGAAACTAACCTAATACGATGAGCCTGCGTGAGGGATTGCAGCGGAAATCCTTTTTGCGGCGCGGGGTATGTGCGGCAGGGCAAAAAGATTGAAGCGTAAAGCCCG
>JANWYS010000117.1 GCA_025054875.1 Cytophagaceae bacterium
ACACTACCTGGACGAGTACTGTTACCGCTACAACAGGCACTTGATGAAAGAGGGCATCTTCGAGAACCTGATGAGAAAAATGATCGCACACCCGCCGAGAACATATAAAATGATTATCGCTTAAATGCCTAATTCTAAAATTTTTTAATTCCTTTATGGTTGGATAATCTCTTTTGCCTATAAAGTATCTAGCATCGTCTATAAGTATGACATGTTTAATTGGTGATTTGAAAATAGCCTTCAATTCGTTGTATATCGGACATTCCAAATCACCTTTAGTACTATTACCACCGCAATAATGACCATCTAACCAGAATAAAGTTCTGTCTTTAAGGTTTGTACATACATTTTGCAATTCTTTGCCACTATCGCCCTGAATTAAATTTACTTTAGAATGATATTTGAATCTATTTTTTGCTTTTTCCCAAAGCTCTAAACTTAATTCTATGGAAATAATTTCATCAAAGTTATTGAGTTGGGCTTCTATCATATCTCCTTTGTATGTACCTGTTTCAACGAGTATTTTGCAACCATACAACGTTTTGTATTTCAAAATAATTTGTTGCTACAATTTGTGAGGCATAGCAGCAGGAGCACCAAATCTCTCCCACTCAAAAACAATTGATTTCAGTTCTTCCTTGGGTATGATTCCATCTTTAAGCCATTGTTGTACTTGTGTATTTTTTTTCCACTTATTTTTAAAGTAAGGAAAGGTAATTTGCTTTATGATATTTTTTAACGGCTCATTTAAAATTATACTTCGTAGAGTATTCATAAACTAATAATGTAGTACGAAATGAATCATAATTACAACATCACCGTTTTCACTGCCTGCAGAGTACGTTTCACGTTGGGTAGAATGACTTCGATGAGTGTAGGTGCATATGGCAAAGGCAGGTCTTTGCTGGTAACGCGCTGAATGGGGGCGTCCAAATAATCGAAAGCGTATCGTTGCACATGATAGGCTATCTCAGACGATATACTTGCCAGTGGCCATGCTTCTTCCACAATCACCAGGCGGTTGGTTTTTTTTACCGATTCTACCACAGCCTTGTAGTCTATGGGACGTACAGTACGCAAGTCTACAACCTCTGCGGATATTCCTTCTTTCTCTAACTCTGCTGCGGCCGCCATGGCTACCTTCAATATTTTACCGAACGATACAAGGGTTACATCCGTGCCCGCACGTTTTATATCGGCCACGCCGATGGGTATGAGGTATTCTCCTTCTGGCACAGGCCCTTTGTCGCCATACATAAGTTCAGACTCCATGAATATTACGGGATCATTATCGCGGATGGATGATATAAGCAGGCCTTTGGCATCGTATGGGTTTGAAGGTACTACCACTTTCAATCCCGGACAGTTGGCATACCAATTTTCAAAGTTTTGAGAATGCTGTGAACTCAACTGTCCTGCGTTGCCGGTGGGGCCTCTGAAAACTATAGGTACGTTATATTGACCTCCCGACATGTACATCATTTTTGCTGCTCCGTTGATTATCTGGTCTATCGCTACCAAAGAAAAATTGAAAGTCATGAATTCTACTATGGGGCGCAATCCATTCATAGCTGCACCTATACCTATTCCGGCAAAACCTAATTCAGCTATAGGGGTGTCAATGACACGATCGGGACCAAACTCATCCAGCATTCCCTGGCTTACTTTGTATGCTCCGTTGTATTCTGCCACCTCTTCGCCCATAAGAAACACGTTTTTGTCTCTCCTCATTTCTTCTACCATGGCTTCACGTAGAGCCTCTCGAAATTGTATTTCTCTCATTTTAATATTCAGTTCTATAGTTAGTTGTCGGTAAAAATGGTAATAAGTTTTAAAGATTCAAAGAATACATTACCTAAGTTTTTGCCAATTTGCTTTTATAGCTATTCAACCTGTTTTGTGTGTCAGAAGAAAAATTTTTAGTAGCAATGCATTAAAATCGCTACGCATGAAATTTTATTAACAAAATTTTCTAACGCTTGCAATATAAACAACTAATTGATATTCAATCTACAACCACTCTAATGCACAAAATGGGTTCATATACGATTTCTTTTTTTAGAAGAAAAAACTATTTGTAAATTTTTGCGTAAAATCACTTTATAAGGCCTGATTTTTGTACGAAAATTGCTATATTAGCAGAGTTATGAAAAGTTGGATTACAGTATTTGTGGCAGTGCTTTTATTTTGCAGTTCAGAGTCTTACTCACAAACTGCTGACACGGCTTACTATGCCCATACCTTCCTGGATGCCGACAACGATGAACTGGTGATAAAAATTGTGCATGGCAACAAAAATCTTAGCTCAATACGTATACACGATGCCATTGGAAAGGAAGTGGTTTTTGTAGATATTACCCCTCAAAAGTTTCACAACACCTCTTCCATCACAATAAACATTTCATCATTGAAACCCGGAATATATTTTTGCAGCATCTATTCAGACAAAGGTCTTTTGGAAACCAAAAGAATATACCGTGCTGCCTCGCATTGAGTTGCGCAGCTTGTTGAATACACTAGTTTTTTTCGTGAGTACTTGTTTTTAATTAATACCCATTTTTAGTATATCCATTACATTTTTTTTAAATATAAAAACCACCGAAATTCTTGAACATGATTCCTGCTTCAGGATAAATCATTAACTCCTGAGTAAAAACCGTAATACAATACTCCATGAAAAACAACTGTTTTGTGATGTTACAGGATTTGTTGCAACAATACAGAAAAGGAAATGTACACACAAAATATTACATTCCGGGCGAAATGGAGTTTTTGATATAAGCAAACATAGCTTGTTCTTCACAGCCCTCTTCGTCGTCTACTAATGTTTTTAAATGTTCTAATACTTTTTTGCGTATCACATCGGTGCGTAAGTATCTGGCTGCATTTTCTTTTATGTATTTCCTTATTTCCTCTTCAGTGTGTGCCAAGTATTCGATGTACACTTCTTTTATTAATTGCCTTACTCTGGCTGCTCCAAGAGAGGGGCAAACGTTAGAGCAAATGATATCGAGTTCTTTTTGTTCAATCAATCCATCGGAATCGGCAATGCATAAGTACAGATATATGAGGTAATGTTCGTATGCCCAACACTCAATTACATTCTGGTGAATCATTTGAAAGTTGATCTGATTAGCGGTGACAAAATTATAATTCAAAAGTGTATATGCCGAATTAGCAAACTGAATTTTTATCTTTCGAAAATATATTTTTTTAAAAAAATATTACAACTACTCTAACCTGTGCTTGATTTGAGGCAACCCCAAGCTAAAAACAGCCAGCCTAAAATGAAGACAATACCACCTACAGGTGTCACGGCACCCCACCACTTAACATTGGTGAGGCTCAAAATGTATAAAGAACCGGAAAAAATGATTACACCCGCAATAAACAAATAGCCTGACCAAATGAGATAAAGGTTTGTAGGCTTGATATATAAAAACAATCCCAACACCAGTAAAGCTAAACCATGATAAAAATGATACTTCACAGCCGTTTCAAAAGTTTCTACTCTGTTGTGAGCCAAGAGTATCTTTTGCAAACCGTGTGCGCCAAATGCTCCTACAGCCACCCCTAACATACCTAATATAGAACCTGTAAACAAAAAAATTTTACCCATTTTGTCTTTCGGCTAATTTCTTTTTGCTCTCATGATACAAAGCAGTAAAATATCGTTCTATCATTTGCAGCAAAGTATATTCAGAAACTTTAACTACTGTAAAAAAGCCGAAATAGCTCTTTTTTTCGTACTTAAATTTTTCATGAAAGGCAAGAATACTTTGCGAATCCATCTTACCCATTTTTTTGGGTTTTAGTTTAGCATGAGGTTTTCTTTTTTTTGTTTTTTTAACAAATACCTGTTTACGAATTGCGGATGTATGTTTTTGAGGAAATTGTTTACCTATTACTTCTATTTTAACACGGCCAATTCCTCTTGAACCCAATCCGATTTTTTTTGCTGCAGCATACGACAAGTCAATGATTCTTCCTTTTACATAAGGGCCTCTGTCGTTTATGCGAACAATCACTGATTTTTTGTTTTTAAGATTAGTTACTTTAACCAGAGTATTGTACGGCAAAGTTTTGTGAGCAGCCGTAAATGCGTAAGTATCAAATATTTCTCCGCTTGATGTCTTATGTCCTTGCAGAATGCCACCGTAGTAGCTGGCTATTCCGACCTGAACAAAACCCGCCATCGAAGCAGTGATGATAACATTTGTAAAGCAGAAAATCAGGAGTAGTTTAGTTTTCATATTTTCGCAAGTTAATACGAAAATTTTTTCAATTAAATAAATTGATTACAACAATGATGTAATTTTTAAGTTACTTTTTTATTATTTTCTTTGATATAAAAATTAAAAATCATAGATTTACACTGTAAACCAAAACATTAAAGACTGTGGAAGAATTTAACGACGTAGACAACTCTGGTTGCTTTTCCAGGAAGGTAAAAGCAGGAAAAAGAACATATTTCTTTGATGTTAAGTCAACCCGATCGAATGATTTTTACATAACCATCACAGAAAGCAAAAAAAGATTCAGGGGAGACCGATATATGTTTGAAAAACACAAAATTTTTCTTTACAAAGAAGATTTTCTCAGTTTCTTAAATGCTTTGGAGCAAACAATAAATCATGTTAAATATCAGTTGTTACCTGAGTATGATTTTGAAGCCCGTAAAAAAGAGAGAATAGAACATGAAGAGTTTCCTGAATTGATGGAGACTTCTGATTCTGAAGACCTAAAGTGGGATTAGAGTTAACTTCGAACCTTATCTTGTTAAACTAACGTATATGTAAGCCTTTCTATTTGGAAGGCTTTTTTCATTAAAATTCTTAGAACATTCCGCCGTGGATATTTAAAAGAGCCCAATTGTTACTCCTGCATATGGGATAAATTTATACGAAACAAGCAGGAACCTCAAACAACCATAAGGTGCTAAAACAATTCATTGCCCGTCATCTCAGCAGGTTTAGGTATACCCATCAATTTGAGGATGGTTGGAGCAATATCGCCAAGCTTACCATCTCTGAGTTGTATATCTTTATCATCATCTACCAGAATACAAGGCACCGGATTAGTGGTATGAGCCGTGTTGGGCGTACCGTCTTCATTTATCATAATGTCGGCATTGCCATGATCGGCGATGATGAGAGCAGTATATCCGCTTTCAATACAAGCTGTTACTACCTCCTTAGTGCAGGTATCTACAGTTTCTACGGCTTTTACGGCAGCGTCAAATACACCGGTGTGGCCTACCATATCGGGGTTAGCAAAGTTCAGGCAGATAAAATCCGGTTCTTTGGATTTTATTTCAGGAATAATTTTATCCTTTATTTCATAAGCGCTCATTTCGGGCTGCAAATCGTAAGTAGCTACTTTGGGCGATGGGCATAAAATTCTTTTTTCGCCGGCAAAAGGCTCTTCTCTCCCCCCTGAAAAGAAGAAGGTGACATGCGGATATTTTTCTGTTTCGGCAATTCGGATTTGTTTCTTTCCTGCCCGCTCAAGGACTTCGCCTAATGTGTTTACCAGATTATCTTTGTCGTAAATCACCTGTATACGCTCAAATGTATCATCGTAGTTGGTCATGGTTACGTAGTGAAGATTGAGCTTTTTCATGCCGTATTCAGGAAAATCTTTTTGTGTGAGGGCAATGGTAATTTCCCGGCCTCTGTCGGTGCGAAAGTTGAAACATATTACCACGTCACCTTCTTCTATAAGGGCAACAGGAGTGCCATCCGGATTTGTGATAACGGCAGGCAAGATAAACTCGTCTCCTCTCGGGTCGTCAACATACGATTGTTTAATAGCCTCCGCTGCAGAAGTAAATTTTTTTCCTTCACCTTTTACTAAAAGGTCATAAGCCAGCTTTATACGTTCCCATCGGTTGTCTCTATCCATGGCATAGTAGCGCCCCACTACAGATGCAATTTTTCCGGTAGTGCACGACAAGTGTTTTTCCAGATCCTGTATAAATCCTAATCCACTTTTAGGGTCGGTATCACGCCCATCAGTAAAGGCATGCACATATACCTGAGGTAAATCATATTCTTTAGCAATACTGCAAAGCCCCTTAAGATGATCAATATGTGAGTGAACTCCGCCATCAGATACCAAGCCTATGAAGTGTACTTTCTTATTGTGTTGTTTAGCGTAATTAAACGCTTCAACTATAGCGCTTTCATTTTTCAATGTATTATTTTGTACAGCCAGATTTATTTTTACCAAATCCTGATATACTACCCTACCGGCACCAAGATTCATGTGGCCTACTTCAGAATTGCCCATCTGTCCTTCGGGCAGTCCTACAGCAAGGCCTGATGCTTCAAGCCTGCTGTGCGGATATTTTTTATACAGAGAATCAATAAAAGGCGTGTTCGCTTTTTCTATAGCCGATACGGCAGGGTTTTTTCCTAAACCCCAACCATCCATTATGATTAGTACTACTTTTTTATCCATCATTTAATACTTTGCAATGCGCCGCTATTATACTAATTATTTTGCGAATAACATCTCACAAGCACTCCCAATATTATTGGTACATATACGAAATGAAGTTGTTTTAAAAGCATCATCCCATTTCATGGAGCAGAAAAATTTGGATTAAAAAAGTAATAGAAATTTATTGCTGATGATATGGCAAGCCTTTGCATTCTTTATTGCAATGTAGTAGAAATACCTAACAGAGGCTATGATGCGAAGTTCACTTTCATTAATCTTATTTAGGCGATAGAAAAATTTTATTTATCCCGGATTCAACGTTAGAGAAAAAGTTCAGTCTTAATTTCGGATCTTCAATGCGGCTGAGTTTCATTGACTAATGAATATGAAGCAATTTTTTCTTCAAGGTTTTGGGACTGATCGCCCTTTTCGAGCGATACTGTCCCAAAAAGTGTGTAAAGTGAGTTGTTTTTTGAAAGATTAATTAGATTAAAAACTAAAAAAAATTCAA
>JANWYS010000118.1 GCA_025054875.1 Cytophagaceae bacterium
GTGACACTAAAGTTTAATTCACAAACAACATAACTTACTTAAGTTAAACCCCAAATTGTCATTAGCCTAAATTTTCTGAAGTACTATGTTTGTAAAAAAAACTACACTTCATACACCCTTTTTTTTGGGATAGTGTCTTTATTTATTCAACTTAAACTTTGCGTAGCATATTTTGCTTCCCATTTGGCGAAACATTTTTTCATATTTAGTTTCTATGCCATGGTGATCCGGCAACCATTCAGATTGGTACAAGTTTTCCGTGATACATATGTTCTCTACAGGATAACCGGATTTAGAAATGGCATTAAGAGAATATTCAAAAAAGGCTTCATTGTCTGTTTTCAACATAAAAAGGCCGCCGGACTTCAGAATGTTAAAATACTTACCTAAATAATACGTATTGGTGAGCCTGTGTTTTTCATCTCTGTCGCGCATGCGAGGGTCAGGAAACACGAGCCATATCTGTTCTACCTCATTTTCGGCGAAAAAATTTTCCAGTTCATACATCCGTATGCGCAAAAAAGCGGCGTTGTTCAGTTGCTTTTCAGTTGCTATGGTGCTTCCTTTCCATATGCGGGCACCTTTTATATCAACACCTACAAAGTTTCTGTTGGGATATTTTTCAGCTAAGCCTGTAGTATACTCCCCATAACCGCAACACAGCTCTACCGTGATCGGATAATTTGTTTGAAAAAAAGAATTCCAATTTCCTTTTATGCAGTTATAAATTTCTTTTCCCGGCTCTATTACATTGCGACGTGTTGCGTTTATCTGAAATTTTAAAAGTTTGTTTTTGCCCATCTCTTGTCATTTTGTATGCATCATAATCATGAGCTTATCTTCTAAGTGGTGACTTATTTTTTTCAAAATACTTTTTCTTTACTAATATTCTGAACAATGTTTCTTTGCGAAATTGCAATAATTCATTTCCGGGTTCAACTACACCTGCTATCCCTTGTATGCCGGATACTCCCATATAAATTTTTAACGTTTTGTTCTTTACAGAATCTGCGTCTTCCACACGTATTATGGCATGTGGCGTTACTTTAGATAACTTTCGTAAAATATTGTCCCTGTCTTTATATACGTATCCATCGCAGTTCATGTATTCGTACTCATACAAATAGTCGTATAGCCTGGCTGAATCTATTTGTGTAAGGCCTACTACAGTGAATCTATTCATGGATTGATAAACAATTTCAAAATTATTTTCCGGCGATTGCGGATAATGTATTTGAAGGCGCTTCAAGGTACGTGGACTACTACGAAAAAGTTCTCTGCTTCTCCACCCCGATTCATCCATCATAAACAAATTGGCCATGCTGTTGCTGTAGCCGGGTACATGCATTATGTATGGTTCTTTGCTTGCATCTTCTGCGTAGTAGGCGCTGTTTATGTCATTAGGGTTAGTGTATATGAAAAATTTTTTTATTCCTTCCGAAGTGGTTACTTCTACCCGAACACCTTTTTTAAGTAATGTATCGAGTATTTTCTGTTTATGTTCGGGGCTTACCGGCCTTTTGGATTCAGCCTTAGCAAAGGCCACTTTCATCAACGCAACAGACTGCTCCCTTGCCTTGTACTTTTGATTTACGTACCAAACATTGTTTGTCCGTCTCAAATCGGTAGATACTCCGTTGTAGAGCAGTTTTACACTTGATATGTCAGAAGTATCTATACCGAATTTGACTACCTGATTTTTTCCGACAGCCACCGAATCTTTCCACAATGAAAATACCGCCAACAGTGCCGTAGCAAGAAACACAACAAAGAGTATTTTAATTTTTTTTGAGTACATGTGTATAGGGTATGTTAAAGTTTTCTGAAGTGCATCAGAATCTTGTATATTTTTTCTTTCGCAAAATATTCAAAGCAAGAGCCAACAGCAATATACTACTAATCGGAAGAATCAGATTCACCACATATTGCCACCATATGCGCTCATCGCGGTTATTTATGATGGCAGTATCCAAAGGCCTTAGTTTTATTTCTTTTGCTTTTGCATAAATAATTTTTTGATCACACAGATAGTCTATAGCGTTCAATATAAAATCTTTGTTAGAAAACAGATATCTGGTTTCTGTATTGTATCCTAAGGGTACAGGTTTATTTATGCGATAGTTATATTCATTGCGTATCAGGTCAACATCTGCACAAACAATTACTTTAGATGCTTTGTTTTGCACTGTTACCTTCGTGCCATCTATGGGCGAAGGGCGGTTTTTGTAAAGAGAGGTAAACTTCCCTTCGAGTAAATATACTACGGGCAGATAAGATTGGTTGTAATCTTCCATTTGCAAATCTTTTTTTAATGACTCCAGGGAAATTTGAGAGGGAGCGTTAATTATTTTAGATTGTTTAGAGGTAAATACGAGTGGTATCTTGGTTATTCCTACTGCTTTTACTGTATCAATAGTTCCGGCAAATCTTGCCTGCATGGCATCTAAATTTTTAACTATAGGATGTGAGCTGTAATTGTAAAGTATCGGATAGTAAGGGAAGTTCAGTAATTGCATCTCTCCGCTAAGGCCGGTAGCGACGTATGTTACTGATGAACTGACGTCTGTAACCAGTGCCGGATTAATTCGGACTCCTAACTTAAACAGTAAATCATTCAAATTGATATCCTTAATTAATGAGTAAGTTACTCCTTTTTGCAGGCTGTCTTTGCGCACATCGGTCGGGTCTTGGAGAATGAGTAACCTGCCTCCGTTTATGATGTACTGGTCTAAAAGGAATTTCTCTTGTTCGGTCCACTTTGTGGTGCCTCCAGCCACAATGATAGCACTAAAACGAGACAGGTTAGTGTCAGTACTCAGGTTTATTCGCTCTGTGGCGTAATTTTCATTCAAAGCATTAGTGGCTTCCATCAACTCTTCTCTGCTCAGCTCGCCATGTCCTTCAATAATAGCGACAGATTTAAAATCCTTGTTGGTAAGTTTTCGTATGGCATTCAAAAATTCAAATTCTACATTTTCCACTGCCTGATGCACTAATCGCTGCTCAGGCAGTATGGAATTACCTTTCAAAAAATTTGCAGAAACTTCTCTCTCTTTGTAGGAAATGATTGCACCGGGGAAAATATATTTTTCGGTTTTCTTACCATTTTTTTCCTCCAGAAAATATTTTGGAGTGATACCTTTTTGAACGAGTTGAGCATACAATCTCTTGCGTATATTTTCATCCTCTTCAGATGCGGGATCGGTAAATTTTATTTGCAGGTGTCCTCTGGCGTACACGCTGAGTTGATTTAATTTCTCTCTTATGGCGCGCTTCAGGCGTTCGTAATTTGGTGTAAGATCACCATCAAGAAATACTTCTACATACAACTTCTCCTCTACATTTGCCATTATTTCTCTGGCTGCTTCAGATACAGAGTGTCGTTTGTCTTCGGTAAAATCTATTCTGAAAAAATATACCGATCCAATGATGTTGACATTGATAAATATGCCCACAATCAGCAGCAGTTCTGTTATATCTTGTTTTTTTTTTCTCATCTGTTACTACCAATTTCTGCTTCCTAATGTCAGCTTAGTACTTACCAGCATGATACACGTAATGCTGATCAGATAAAGCACATTGCGCGAATCTATTAATCCTTTGCTCAATGATAAGTAATGATAGTCCAATCCGAGTTGTGAGATAAAAGCAGAAGTAGAACTCAAAAAACCCAATGACGACAATCGCGCAAACCCATCAAAAAGAACATAATTTATGGCCAAAGATAAAATGAAGGAGAGCACCTGATTGTTGGATACAGATGAAGAGAAAATACCCACTGAAGCAAATACGCCTGCCAGGAGCATGAGCCCGATATATGAACTGAATACAGCAGCTGAGTCAATGTTTCCGGGGGGATCGCCGAGTGTATAGATGGAAAAATAAAAACATAATGAGGGCAACAACGCTATTGCCAGTATGGTACAAGCAGCGAAATATTTGCCTAAAAGCAAATGCCAATCACTTATAGGTTTGGTAAGCAAAAACTCGATAGTACCGTCTTTTTTCTCCTCAGCAAAAGAACGCATAGTGATGGCCGGTGTCAGCAGCATGTAAGCCACCGCTGCATAGGTGAAAAATATTTCCATGTCGGCATATCCATAATCCAGCACGTTAGTATCCGGAAAAACCCATAGGAACATGCCGGTGAATAGCACAAATACAATCATCACAACATATGCGGTAAACGAATACAAGTAAGTGCTCAGCTCTTTAATGTACAAGCTAATCATTGTGGGTTAATACATAAAAATCAACTACCAATTTATAAAAAATGAATAAAACCCAAATCGGTCACCGACGGAGTTTGATACTAATACATTGGACTGAGATTAAATTCGGTTAACTCATTTTATGTGGTAGAATCGTTGCTTGTCAGAACTTCAACAAGTTGTTTCTAATACATAGCTATAGAGAATTCTTCGGATAACGGTTTCATCTGAAACAAATTGCAAATTGCTTTGCAAGCAAAAAAGTTTTTCTAAGACACTAAATGGGATAAAGACGACACTGAATATCGGCAAGAATAAGGGTGTACTAACTACCGGGTTTACCGTTTGATGAAACTCATTTTTTTCATGATTATATTTTGTGATTATATCTTGCCATGCAATTGTGCTTATCGGTGTGGCAGGTTTTAAACAAATTGAATTGCAAATGATATATGACTCAAAACTTAATCAAAAAACATGTTTATGATATTTTCAAATTACTATATTTACCCCAACTAACTAACTCATAACGTATCATTACTATGAAACCAACACAACTTGCCGCCTGGAACAAACTAAAAGAACATTATGAACAGACCAAACACACGCATATGCGTGAGTGGTTTGCACAAAACCCTGATCGTTTCCAAAATTTTTCATTGCAATTTAATGACATATTGTTTGACTACTCAAAAAACAGAATTAATGATGAAACGATAGCTTTGTTGGTATGGCTTGCACAGGAAGCCGGCCTAAGAAAGGCAATTGACGATATGTTTGCAGGTGTGCGTATAAATACTACTGAAAACCGTGCGGTGCTTCACGTGGCTCTGCGCAATAAGTCTGCAAGCCATGTTACGGTTGAGGGAGAAGATGTAATGCAAAAGGTAAAACCTGTATTAGCAAAAATGAAGATCTTCTCCGAAAAGGTGCGCAACGGAGAGTGGAAAGGCTATACCGGGCAACCTATAACAGACGTTGTAAACATTGGCATTGGCGGGTCAGACCTTGGCCCATATATGGTTACCGAAGCACTTAAACCCTACGGGCGCAGAGGGCCAAGAATGCATTTTGTTTCGAATGTAGACGGTACACACATAATGGAGGTACTGAACAAGGTAAGCCCTGAATCTACGCTGTTTATTGTGGCCTCCAAAACGTTTACCACTCAAGAGACTTTGACTAATGCACACACAGCAAAAAAATGGTTTCTTGAGGCTGCTCATGATGAAGCGCATGTAGCGCTTCATTTCGTGGCATTGTCTACCAACGAAAAAGAGGTAGCAGCTTTTGGTATAGATACGCAAAACATGTTTGAATTTTGGGACTGGGTAGGTGGCCGCTATTCTTTGTGGTCTGCTATCGGGCTTTCCATAGCATTAAGTATAGGCTTCGAAAATTTTGATGAGTTACTTACCGGTGCATATGAAATGGATGAACACTTCCGTACAGCACCTTTTGATAAAAACATACCCGTAATAATGGGTTTGCTGGGAATATGGTACAATAATTTCTATCAAGCAGAAACTCATGCCATACTCCCTTACGACCAATATTTGCACCGCTTTGCAGCATATTTCCAACAAGGCGACATGGAAAGCAACGGGAAAGGCGTAACCAAAGATGGAGAGATAATAGATGATTACTCAACAGGCCCTATAATCTGGGGTGAACCTGGTACTAACGGTCAGCATGCCTTTTACCAACTCATTCACCAAGGTACTAAAATTATCCCTTGCGATTTTATTGCACCCATACAATCGCATAATCCCGTAGGTGATCATCACATTAAACTTTTGGCTAATTTCTTCGCACAGACAGAAGCCCTCATGAAAGGCAAAACTTATGAAGAGGCCAGGGCGGAATTGGAGCGCCAGGGGTTGAGTGGTGAAGCTTTGGAAAAACTACTTCCTCATAAAGTGTTCACCGGCAACCGCCCTACAAACACAATATTAGTAAAGAAAATTACTCCTCGTACACTCGGCTCTTTGATAGCTATGTATGAACATAAAATATTTACTCAAGGCGTGATTTGGAATATTAATTCCTTCGATCAATGGGGAGTAGAATTGGGTAAGCAATTGGCCAATACTATTCTTGGTGAATTAGCTTCGCCCGATCCTGTACATTCACACGATTCTTCTACAAATGGACTTATCAATTATTACAAGGCTAATCGCTAACTCTACTTGTATGTGAATGCATGAGGCAAAAAATTTTAAGCTAAAATGTATAACCGATTCTATGTAGTAGAAAAAAATTTTGAACTCACCAAGCGACAGCAGTAACATTGCTGATGAAGGGGGTAGTAGCTTTATTTTCTATTGCTATGCATCAGAAATATCTTGCAGATACTATGATAAACAAGGGGGCTCATACATTAGTGGGTTTAATCCTGAATTGAGCGTTAGAAAAAAGTTCAGCCTTGACTCCGAATCTTCGCTGTGAATGGGTTTTATTGACAAATGATGATTGGCCGTTTTTTTCTTGAAAGATTTGAATTCGGGCGCCGCCCTTTAGGGCGGCGCCCGAACCTTCGCAGCTCGCTTTTTTTGTTTCGCTAAAGGCTCTACAAAAAGCCGCTCACACATACCGCTCAGTCCTATGTACAACTTTGGGTTTGTTGGTGGTTTTGAAGAGAAGTTGGTGGGGGATTTATGCGTGGATGTGGGGTAAAGTATAGT
>JANWYS010000119.1 GCA_025054875.1 Cytophagaceae bacterium
ACGGCCAGTGCGGAGCTTTAGCGGAGCACCGCAGCGATAGCGGAGTGGCGGACAGCCCGGCCCGATAGGGCGCGCCCCACATAAAAAAATATCTCACCATACTTTTCCGCCGTGCTCATACCTGTGTATATGTTGCTACGTTAACATAACAATTACTAAACTCTCCGAACATTGTGCCTTTTGAGGCATGGAGGAATGCCATGATATAATTTCAAAATATTTTGTACTCAAAACTATTTATGAAATGACCCATGGATGCAATTATTATGTTATGTGATATACACAATGCGGATTTGTTTCTTTACTTTTGCCAATATAACTTTAAAATTTACGATTTAACCATTAGTAGGTATGCTGGATATGTTTAACATCATGGGCAAAGTAAAGGAAGCTCAAGAGCGAATAAAAAAAATAAAAGAGAATCTTGCGCAGGTAGTAGTGACCGGCGAATCGGGCGGAGGGATGGTAAAAGCTACCGTGGATGGGAATAGAAAAATATTGAAGATTGAAATTGAACCTTCTATAGTGAGGCCTGAAGACAGAGAAATGATACAAGATCTTGTGGTAGCGGCTGTAAACATAGCTCTTCAGTCAGTAGATGAAAAAATAAAAGATGAATTGAGAAAGGGTACGGAAGGCTTACTTCCTAATATTCCCGGTTTAGACCTCGGCAACTTAGCCTAAGATGAATTCAGTAGCCATTGTCATTTTGAACTGGAACGGGAGAAAGTATCTTGAACAATTTTTGCCGTATGTGATCACCCATAGTCAAAATGCAGAAATTGTGATTGCGGATAACAACTCTACGGACGACTCCCTATCTTTTCTTCGTCTTCATTATCCTTCTTTGCGTGTCATCCGCATATCTAAAAATGAGGGATACAGCAAGGGCTACAACATAGCTTTAAAACAAATCGAAGCGGAATATTATGTACTGCTGAATTCAGACATCGAGGTCACTGAAAACTGGATAGAACCGGTGATTGCTTTTATGAGAGCAAATCCGGATGTGGCAGCATGCCAACCTAAAATACTTTCATATCATAATCGTAATGCATTTGAGTATGCCGGGGCTTGTGGTGGATTTATAGATTATCTCGGTTACCCTTTTTGCAGAGGGCGTATATTCAATACATTGGAGAATGATTGCGGTCAGTACGATAAATGCTTGCAGATATTTTGGGCTACAGGAGCCTGCATGTTTGTGCGGGCAGCTGCTTTCCATGAAGTAAACGGTTTTGATGATGACTACTTTGCACACATGGAAGAAATAGACTTGTGCTGGCGGCTACAACACAGGGGGTATAAAATTTTTTGCATACCTCAAAGCAGGATATACCACATAGGGGGAGGCACACTTAACAAATTAAGTCCGCAAAAAACTTATCTGAACTTCAGAAACAGTTTGTATGCTTTATATAAAAACATAGAGTCGCGATATTTGTTTGTGATCATATTTCTCAGGCTTTGCCTGGATGGAGTAGCCGGCATTAAATTTTTGTTTACGGATTCTTATAAACATAGCTTTGCTGTTGTGAGGGCTCACCTATCTTTTTACAGAAACGTCAGAAAACTGCATAAGCAGAGAGTTGAACTGAAAAAAAAAAAGAAGTCTTGTTCTCTTGGGTTGTTTCAAGGTTCTATCGTATTTCACTACTTCATACTTGGTAAAAAAAAGTATAGTGATATTTTCAAAAACAGATCATAAAGAGTTATTTATTTTGTCGTCATGGTTCGTCATATTTCAAGCATTCGTAAATAGCTGAACTCAAGTTAAGTCATACATGTCAAAAGTTGTAATTATAAAATATAATGCCGGCAATGTGCAATCGGTAATATATGCGTTGAACAGGTTGGGCATAGAACCTTTGCTTACAGATATACCTGAAGAGATACAGAGAGCTGATAAAGTTATATTTCCCGGAGTGGGAGAGGCTGGCACTGCAATGCAATATTTAGCGGAACGCAAACTAGATAAGCTGATACGAGAACTTACTCAGCCCTTTCTTGGCATATGTTTGGGGTTGCAACTCATGTGCGAGCACTCAGAGGAAGGCAACACAACATGCCTGGGTGTATTTCCGCTGAAGGTTAAAAAATTTCCCGATCAAAATAAAGTTCCTCAGATCGGATGGAACACATTGTATGACTTGAGAAGCCCTATTTTTAAAAATGTTGCAGAATACAGCCATGTGTATTTTGTGCATAGCTACTACGCAGAGTGTATGGATGAATTTACAATTTCTAAGACAACATATTCGTTGGAGTACAGTTCTTCAATAAAGAAAAATAATTTCTATGCTGTGCAG
Source organism: Cytophagaceae bacterium (assembly GCA_025054875.1). Taxonomy (GTDB): domain Bacteria; phylum Bacteroidota; class Bacteroidia; order Cytophagales; family Cytophagaceae; genus JANWYS01. Next base: position 2,310 of record JANWYS010000119.1, read on the forward strand.
TTTCATCCGGAAAAAAGTAGTGATGTAGGCAGCCGAATCATAGAAAATTTTTTGAAATACACTTGATGTGGCTAAATAAGTGTAAGACTTATTGTCGCTTTAACCTGTATTCGGTGTTAGAGAAAAAAGTTCACCCTTACGTTCGGATCTTCGTTGTAGACGGGTATCAATTTCTTTCGAAAAATCCTTGAAAATTCCATATTGAAGGGAAAATCATTCATGATTATTGTAGTCATATATGCTTATTTCTGGTAGTATGTGCTGCCGTGTGAGCCTGAATAGACTAGTGTATCTGTAATAGGCATCATCAAATATCCTGTGCAAGGGTGTATACATACTGAAGTTTTTTTATGAACCCACCTTATACGTTAGAACCAAGATTTGGCACTGGTACCAAAAAGCAGCCCAAAGCCTAGCAGATGAATTTTCTAACATATAAAATGGGTTCATCAAACTATGCTGACTAATGTCAAGATTTATTGCTTAATCAATTTAAGAGTTTCGTTAGCGGAGTTGGAAATGATTTGAACAAAATAAATACCGCGTGGCAACCCTTCGCCCAGCGGAACAGGCGTATGAGGAGCAAGATGATTTTTCTGTTGTAATATTTTCCCTTCCATGTCATAAACGGTTACAGACAAATCAACATCTGACTGGCTTGAGTGAATGGTAAGATAAGAAACATCAGAGAATGGATTGGGTATCAATTGAGGATTAAAAGCACTGTTGCTAATGTTGATTACTTCTGAATCCGACATGTTTCCGTCAAAATCTACCTGAGTTAGTTTATAATAAGTGGTGCCTGCATAGGCTTCATAGTCGTTGTATTGATAGTTTTTAGGAATACTGGAGTTGCCAGCACCATCAATGTAAGCTATTGGTATGAACTCTACGCCGTCTTTAGAACGTGAGAGGATGAAGTAATCATTGTTGGCTTCGCTGGCAGTAGTCCAGAAAAGGCGGTTAGTTTTATAGCCGGTATTTTCGCCGTAGAAATTCAATAAATCAGCGGCAAGTGCACCATCACAGGAAGTTGCCACAGTGGCCCGTACGCGTATGCGCTGACAATTTCCAAAGTCGCTTATTTGCCATTTGTAAAATGGGCCGTATTGTCCAACAAATATCTGCCGCGTGATGGATATTTTACCGGCACCTCCGGTGTAGGGGAATGAAGACGATGCCTGATGAAAGAAAGCCGGTACACCGCCAGATACACGCACAACCTGCATACGGTATTTGCCTTTTACCAGATTGGCGTTAAGTGTTATGGTTTGCCAGCCACCGGGCCACACATTCCATGTAATATTGGGAGAAGTATATACTACGGATAAGTTGGCGTTGTAAATTACGATGTTGAAAGTAGTGGGATATGTAGCAGCACCCCATGGATATACATCCACACTGCGAATTCGAATGGGTGCGGTTACGTCAAATTCCATAGATATGTTTGTGCCCCCGGTGCTGAATGTAGGAGGGTCGGTTGTGTTATTGGCAAACCCGGTTGGAACTGCACCCATATGGTCAATTCCTATGATGTAATTATTTACTGTGCCGAGGTCTTCTACATAGTAATATGTGGTAGAAGGTAGTGGCAGCACCGGAGTGGTGTAAGTAGTTCCGGTACCTACCAGGTTTCCACCTGGCACATCGGCATCATACCAGTTAAAAGGTCCCACACCACCGCTGACACCGAGAGTCAATGTGCCTGCAGTGGTTCGGCAGGCATCCACGGCAGATACGGAGCTGGTGGTAATAACGATATCGTCTTGAGTGCTTGTACATCCTCCAAGAGAAGCGATGATCCTGTACGTACCACTGGATGAGGCATACAAGGTATCGTTTGTAGCTCCCGGTATGTTTACGGAATTGAGTTGCCATTGCCAGGTAGTGCCAGGAGGGAAGGAAGATAAATTTAATGGGAACAGGTCGTAAGAGGGTGCACAGAGCGTTCGGTCGGGGCCGAGGTTAGGTACAGGAAGAGATGTGGCATTGGTGATTACTATGGTGTCGCGCCGTGTACAGGATCCTTGTGTTCGTGCCACTACATACGTTCCCGGACCGTGTGCAGCGGTGATAACTTGTGTATTGGTACCGGAAGCATTAATAGTGGCAGTAGTAGGAGCTATCCTTGTCCAGACGTAAGTAGCTCCTGTCGGGTTGGTGTTTGAATTCAATGTTATGGGAAATGGTGTATTGCATGTGAGTAAGTCGCTGCCGAGGTTAGGTTTTTCGCAACAGGTTTGCTCGTAAGTGGGATATGTTCCCATAGCGTTTTGTATACAACCTAAAAGCGTGTAAGACCCTGTAGTCAAGTCTTGCGTGCCTTCCCACACCACTACACCGGCAAGTTTTTCAGATTTTGCAAAGTTTATTTTGTTAGTAATGGTAGGGCAAGCATTGAAGTTATAAACGCCTTGAACATCTGTAGTACTGTTGTATATGGTAACGCTGTTTGATGAATTTAGAGCGCTGTAAGGAGAGGTACCGCCACTTCCGTTATGACCGGTTTTACCATAAAAAGGTATACCTATTCTCATTTTGCTTTTTGGCCAGTTGAAGGGAGGGCTGGAGAAGTCGCGTACTGCTTCCTGACAATGAATCAGAGGAGAGTGATTAAGAGGCCAAGCAGGGTTGACTGAGTTATGTGTTGTATAGGATGCATCGTAAGTCATCAAATTGTAGTAATCAACAAAAGGATTAACACCGGGATTTACATAGTCGCTTCCTGTAGGGTTTACAACGAAGTGGTCGGTTTCTCCGTTGAGGGCAATAGATATTTCAAGTTTTCTGCACTCGGTGGCTTCCAGGGCGTTAAACCTTGTGCGCATCATGCTTAGAAAGGTTTGGTGATTATTTTTTTCAGTGGGAGTAGTAGGATGCTCTAGGTCAAAATCCCAGCCATCTAAGTCATAGTTGGCAACAAATGCAGCCAAGTCATCGGCAAATGCTGTGCGTGCGGCTGCGTTATTAAGTATGGTATTAAGTCGGGTAGTGATGTTTGGGTCTGAACTTGTAGGAGCGCCTCCGGTGGATATAATGATTTTAATGTTTGGGTTCGCCGCTCTTGCGGCAGCAATACGTGAAGTAAAGGTACTGGTGTTAAACCATACGCTTGAACCCTCTGCCGGATTAGGCACCCCGGAAGCATTGGTTACATCACCGGAAGTGCTCATGGGGTTGAAAAAAGCATAGACAAAGTGTGTCATTTTTTGATATTGTGCCGCGGTAAGTGCCGGAGTGTTGTTTTGGGCATAAACAACCACCTGGTTTTGAGCATTTAAGTTCAGTTTTAGCAGACTAAAAAATAACATTATTTTGATTAAGTGCAGATTATATGATTTTGTTTTCATAGTATATGTGATATTTTTTTGATAGTTTCTATCAAAATAATCACATGAAAAAACTTTGCTCTCTAAGAGGACAAATTTTTACTGCAAATGGCTGTTATCAGCTATATAATGAGTTCTTAAAATATCACTTTATAAACCATTTGTTTTTGAATTTAGTGGTTTTTATTTGACTAAAAGCAATTAGCTGTTTCGTTTAAATACCGATATAAAAAAAAGGCACTAAAAAAATTTAGTGCCCGATATCGAGATAAAATAAATAGGGTTATATTATCTTCTTTCAGAGATATAATCTCCTGCAAATTCCAGTTGAAGTTCATCATCCAATTTGTCGGCCCACCACTCTAAATCAGCAATAGTTGTGGATAATTCTTCATAATCAATTCCGTTGATGTCTCTTTCATAGGTTGCATAAACCTGGTCGGTTCCTTTCATCAAAGTCAATTTCAGACCGAGTTTTACATCGTTCAATTCAAGAAGTTTTCTGTAACATTCTAATTCTCTTCCGGCAGGTACCCTCATGATAGGTGAGAATACACGAAGAAAAAATCTGGAATATCCACCCATTGGGATTTCCTGAACGAATACTTCAATTCTTGCTGAGCCACGTACCCAATACCAGGCACGTCTTTCAGGGTTATACGTTTGTTCTTTTGTGAGGCCTATTTCCGAAACATATCTGTCTATTAATGCCTCTACTTCTTCTCTTGTTACATGTCGCATAGGATTAATTGTTTAATAAGTTAATGATAAAACAGAATATTTAAATGTATGCATTTTAAGCTAGTATCAAAAAAATAAGCAGTTAATATTTTTATATTTTTTTATCCGATGAGTCGAATAAAAAACATTTTATCCCATTTCATGCATTAAAGATAAATTTTAAGTCGAGAAGGCAGTTGACTATCTGATACTGTCCCCAAAAGTGTGTAAAGTGAGTTGTTTTTGGAAAGATTAATTAGATTAAAAACTAAAAAAAAGTCAAAAATATGCAACAACTACACTTTACACGAGAACAAGTTATTCAAATTTTAGAAGATTATTCGATTCAAACCGGAATGGGTTTAGATGTGGTGTTCAGGCATTTTCCGAAAGAGCAGGCTAGAGTGGCATGGCAGCAGTTTACGGAAAAATAGGGCGTTATTATGCAGGAATAAAGCGGATGCGCGATAAGGAAC
>JANWYS010000011.1:0-19617 GCA_025054875.1 Cytophagaceae bacterium
CTTTTTTCTCTCCTTTTCCCCCCCACTCCACCAAAAAAATTTTGTTTTTTGCAAGGGGGGGGCCCCCCCCACCGGGGGGCCCCCCGAAACCAAATCTACTGAAAACAGACGCAGCCATGCGCCCCGATACTGCCCCAAAAAGCCATTGCAAAGTGACCCCAAAACGTTATCGTACTTCAAACGCACTTTCCCATTAGCAAGTGCCTAGCTTAACCAATGATTTCAAATACAGAATCCGGCTTTGTAAAATGGATGACTATAATGAAGCTATCTGATGGAGATAAATTTATGGTTAAGCGCTATGGCTACACAGCATAGTTTTTTTTACCTAAACTTTAATGTTTAATGAACAATTCTTAATTTTGCGTTTAATTGCTAAAAAAAGTTGATAAATTTTTGTACTGCAAAAACATTAAACTGATACAACATTGGATTTATTTGATAAATTAATGACAGACCGAGGGCCTCTTGGCAGGCTCTCAGGAGTAGCTCATGGATATTTTGCCTTTCCCAAATTGGAGGGAGAAATCGGGCCCAGGATGAAATTCAGAGGAAGAGAGTTATTAAACTGGAGCTTGAATAACTATTTAGGGCTAGCCAATCATCCGGAGGTGCGCAAGGCAGATGCAGATGCAGCAAAAGAATACGGCTTGGCCTATCCTATGGGTGCCCGAATGATGTCGGGCAACTCAAATATAATTGAGCAATTTGAGAAACAACTGGCCGAGTTTGTAGGCAAAGAAGATGCTATGGTGCTCAATTATGGATACCAAGGAGTAGTGTCCATAATAGATGCCTTGCTCGACAGACATGACGTGGTTATATACGACTCAGAATCGCATGCATGTATAGTAGATGGTGTGCGCCTACATGTAGGTAAGAGATTTGTCTTTCCACACAACGACATAGAAAATCTCAGAAAACAACTGGAGCGTGCCACCAAAATTGTAGAAGAAAATAAACAAGGCGCCATACTGGTAATTACCGAAGGCGTATTTGGCATGGCTGGTGATATGGGCAAACTGAAAGATATTGTAGCATTGAAAAAAGAATTTCAGTTTCGCCTGATGATAGATGATGCTCATGGTTTCGGCACCATGGGAAAAACCGGAGCAGGCACTGCGGAAGAACAAGGCGTGCAAGATGATGTTGATATATACTTCTCCACCTTTGCCAAATCTATGGCCAGCATTGGAGGGTTTGTAGCCAGCAATGAACAAGTGATAGAATACCTTAGATATAATTGCCGCTCTCAGATATTTGCCAAAACTCTACCTATGCCTATTGTGCTGGGCAACATGAAAAGACTTGAACTGCTGAAAACAAGGAAAGAGCTTCGTGAAAATTTGTGGAAAATAGTAGTTGCCTTGCAAACCGGCCTCAAAGAGCGTGGCTTCAACATAGGCAGAACAGAATCGCCGGTAACTCCCGTGTTCCTGAAAGGAGACGAGTTTGAAGCCGGAAACCTAACTATGGATTTAAGAGAAAATTATGGAATATTCTGCTCTATAGTAATATATCCTGTGGTGCCCAAGGATGTGGTAATGCTTAGATTAATACCTACTGCTGTGCATACACTGGAAGACGTGAATCAAACCATTAATGCTTTCGAAAGCATTTCCGTTAAATTAAAAAATGGAGATTACGCAGGCCAACTGATGTACAAGCCATCATAAAGTTTTACGAAAAAACTTCAATAACCGTTCTATTACTGACGATAATCGCTTTTACAATACATTATTGAAAATAGACTATCTTAGGTTTGTATCGCATTTCATCTGATGAGAAAAGGGTTTAATACCGCACAGAGAGTTTGTCTCATTTCATCACATGCAATATAAAATTTAGATTGGTAAGCAATAAAAATTATCGTTGAAGAATGGGTAGGTAGCCGGGTTCTCTATCGCAAAGCATTAAAGCAATCATTGAGAGATTCTGACACTACTTTTATCTTGTTCAAAAAAGGTTCACAAATGTCTGCTGCAAGTTGAAAAAAAAATGTAACTGGTTATACTTTTTTGCAAAAGTAAATAATCTCTTCTGCCGGCAAAGCATATCGTGTGATTATATCTTTAGGCAGGGTTAATACAAAGTCATCCTCTACAACTTCAAAGCCGGCAGATGCCAGTCTTTGGCCATAATCTTTTCCATAGCTTCGCACGTGATCATCTTGTCCATATATTTTTTCTCTTTCTTTAGGGTCGGTAATGGAGCTATCCTCAAATGTATTGCCGGCGCTCAACAAAGGTGATTGTATAATAGCCCATCCGCCGGGCTTAAGTACTCTATATATCTCTTTCATTGCCTTGATATCGTTTTGCACGTGTTCCATGACGTGATTGCAAAAAACCACATCGAAATAATTTTCTTCAAACAATATGTCGTGTATATCCATCTTCACCATAGCCAGAGGCGATTCCAGGTCGGCCGTGATATAAGTGAGGTTTTGCATGGCCATAAATTTTTTAATAAAGCAATGTTCCGGAGCAATGTGCAGAACGCGTAACGGAGCAGTAAAGAAATTTGTTTTTTCCTTCAAATATAAATACATGAGGCGATGACGCTCCAGCGAAAGGCAGTTTGGGCACAAAGCATTCTCACGCGATACTAAACGTCCGTAGGGAAGAAATTTTTTATATCTGGATCCACAAACCGTACATTCTACGTTGTTTCCTTTATTTATAAATCCCAATATTTTCATCACTACCGGGCTTATTCGTTGTAGGTATTTTCTTGGTATTGTACGAAGTATGAAGCTCGTTATTTTTCTCATGTCAAAAAGTTTTATTTCATTCATAAAATCAGCAGGTATTGTCTGAAGGGTATAAAAATGCTGATTTTTGACGTTTTAAGGTCATAAAAGTATCTTATTAATTTATCTGATGCAAAAAAATCGTTTTGGACTCGCAAACCAATAGAAATCATTGCTCATGAATTGGTTGGTAGCTGTATTTTCTATTGCAATATATTCGGAGGTTCACATTCCCCTTATGAACCTGAAAAATTTCGATAGAACCTGCGCGAGGGATGGTAGCCATGGCCTGCAAGGCCAGTGCGGAGCTTTAGCGGAGCACCGAAGCGAGAGCGAAGTGGCGAACAGCCCGGCCCCGAAGGGGCGCGCCCGAAAATAAAAAAAGATTAGTCGAGGATACTTAAAATATACGATCAGCTTATTTCTTCATGAGCTGCCTGAATTTTTCCTGAATGATTTCTTCTACGCTTCTTTTTTCTATTTTACTTTCTAGCCATGATATTATATCAAAATAGGCAAAAGCTCTCTTTTCGTAAGGGCTATTAACCAGAGGCATCAGTTGTTTTTTGAGTACAATAAATTCGTTTTTCACCTGCTCATCTTTCAGAGTTTCTTTCAATTTTTTCAAGAAGGCGAGAATATATTTTTGAAATAAATATAAGTCGTCTTTCTTCAGCAGAAATTTGTATGTGGTAATAATGTAATATTTGATTACATCAAAGTTCCCAAGTTCGTAGTGACAAATCAGATTAATGATGCGTGCAAAACAGTGAAGATCTTCGCGAAAATCCACATCGGGTTCATTTATTATTTTTTGCAACCATCGTATACATTGATTGTAATCACGAGCGCCAAAATACAGACATGCTATTTTGTAGTTAAATATCAGAAGAGAGTGTTTATCTATATTTTCAAGAAGATTTAAAAATGTTTCTTTCTGAGTATGCATTATACTTTTCACGCCTTCTTCAAACCTTCCGGTCATGAAGAAATGATTTATTTCATGAATGAAGTGATATTTGAGCAATCTTAAACGCAAATTTTCGTTAAGCAATATCGCCGGATTGTTTTCCAGATTTTGCAATTTTTCATTGGTGTCTACAAACTCATCGTAACGCATGAGTTTGTATTGAGATATTATCAGAGCATTTAGCGATCGTATGTAGTCTTCCGTATTTGATTCAATCAGGCCGGCAGTAGATTCAAAAAGTTCTGTAAGTTTTTTAGAATAAGCATAACCCTGTTGAGCGTCTTGTATGTAAAAATAAAATCCAATATATAATCTGTAAAGATACATTTTCTCAAGCGGCGATAATTGGTTTTCGTCATATTCCGGTAAGTTAGAGTCAATATATTTTTTTAGTTCATCAAGTTTTTCTTTATCACGAATGTGTCCGGACTGTCTGTAATATGAGTCCATCTTAATAGACAGATTTGAGAAGATATTGATATTGTTGATTTGTTTGTTGATGCGTTTTACTTCTTCTATAATATCGTCTACCTTGCTCTGCTTATCTTGTGATGTAAGCATGAGTACGCTTTTTTCCCATTTTATTATTTCAAGCATGAGCTCCAGGTTATTATACTGTGCGGCCGTTTTTTTTGCTTTCTTCAGAAAAAAACTTCCCTGTTCATACAATGTTCTTTCGAACAATATTTGAGCATAATCTATCCATTTTCTAATAAGTAAATTAGGATTTTGTTCGGAGCGTTGTGTGCGTAAAGAATTCAATATTTTTTCATAAAGATACGCTTTCAGATTCGAGATTTGAGAGGCCTTCAAAGATGGATTGTTTTCGAGTATTTTTTCTTCATCATATTCTTTTTGTTTATTGATTTCATCAAAGAGTAACAGCATTTTTTTTTCTTCTCCTGATTCAAACGCAGAACAATACATTTTGAAAATTTTTTTTTCATTTTTGCTCATCGCTTTTATGAGCGAAAATAAATTGGATGATTTCTTTCTCGACATTTCCGACTAGTCAATATTGTTCTGTATTTTTATCAGATTCAAGTAACTTGATGTTGAAACCTCCTGTAGTAACCTTGTTGAGACTGTTGTAGTAATTTTTTTTATCCGTATAAATTCTGAAGTAATAAGGTACTGACAGTGTAAATGAAAATTCACCATCAGGTTGAGTAAGTATATCAAAACTTTCTCCGGTTATCATATTTTTAATGTTTAATGTTATCGGAGCAAATTCAGTATTTCCGTCTATGCCGGATATGCGTCCTTTTATGGAAGAAGTTTTTATGTCGGCAACAATGAGAGAAAGATATCGTAGAAAAGAAACTTTTCTTTTTTGTTGTTTTTCCAAATACAAATATCCGCTTTTTAGCTTATTGTATGCCACTAAAAGATATTCGGTTTCCGTATCTAACTTGATGGTGAGTTCTCGTTTATGAAATACACCCAGAGAGTCTTTTATACCATTATTCAAATTTATTAGCATGACGATAATGCTGTCGGCGAGGTCTTCTGTGGCTTCGTCTCTGATTTTTACATTTACGTAGTAGTCGTACCTATGTTTCAAAAATACTTCCTCTTTGATACTTTCATTCATCTTTAATCCATAGGTTGATATTTCTTTTACACCGGTGGTGTAGTCTTCTTTTTGTACGATGAGTTTATAGTTTCTGTTGGGTTTGAGCATAGCAGTATAAGGATGATGTTGAGTAGAATCAAAAGACACGGGCAAGAATTGACCGGTTTCCTCGTCGGTGAGTATTACATGAGTAGGTAGTAGTTTTTTGGAAAGTATATCTTTTACCGAGAAATCAAGCCTGTGTTCAATTTTTTTAAAAGCGTAAATATCATCGAGTCCGTATCCATTGGGACGATTGGAAGTAAAGAAGCCGCTCTTTTCATCTTCAGAAAGAAGAATAGCATAATCGTCTTCACTTGAATTTATAGGCGCTCCAAGATTTTTTACTATGGGTATTGAATGGTTTTCTTCAATAGTAAAAATATCCAATCCTCCCAGTCCTCCATGTCCGGTAGATGCAAAATAAAACTTACCGGATGGACTTATGTAGGGAAACATTTCATCTCCCGGTGTGTTGATAGGAGCTTTAAGGTTTATGGGGGCAGACCACTCTCCATTTTCATAATGTACTTTATATAAATCCTTGCCTCCCATTCCACCGGCCATATCTGATGAAAAATATATTGTGCGATTATCTCTGGAAATGGCAGGTTGAGCTACCGAATAATAGTAAGAACTGAAAGGTGTAGGTCGTGCATTTTCCCAGGTCTTTGTGTTATTGTCCCAATCGGCAATATACATAAGCAAGCGCTGTTTGTCATCACTTCCCGGTGCAGGGGCATTGGCCGAAAAAATGATTTTTTTTTCATTGTTCATAAATACAGCAGTGCCTACATGAAGTTTATGTTTGTTTGAATAAAGTGGAATAGCCTGCCTGTACGAAGAATCTTTGAGGCAAGAAAAATACAGCTGAAAAAAATGATTATCAGTTTGCAGATTTATATATGGAGATAACTGAGCAGATGGTCTGTCTGAAGTTAATAGTAGTAAACTATCTCGCACGGTGCAAGCTATATCTCTGTAGGGAGAATTGATAGGCAATAGGTGAATTTTGTAACAAGCAGTATCTTGATAAAGTAGTTTGAATGAGTTTACCTCCTCAAGTCTTCGAATGCCGGTAGTGTTAGGGGTGTTCAAAATGACCTTTGGTATCCATTGGCGAGCTTTATCGTACATACCAAGTCTGAAGAGTAACTCAGCATATTGATTACTATCTTTTGATGAAGGAACATAGCCCTCTTTGAAGGCATTTTCGTAATATCTTATAGCTTGTTGTGTATTTTCTGATGCCTCATAACAACGAGCCAATTTAATATACAAAGTTTTTTTATTGCTTTTATTTTTTTTAAGAGCTTTGCTATAAGCCTTTATTGCAGGGCTCCAGGCACGCTGGCCGGCATAGTAGTCGCCTTTTTTTTCATTTGATTTTGCTGTAACAAAAATGTTTTGGCAATATGCAATCATTGAAACCTTGCATAGCAACAGAATTAACGTGCATATTCTTGCTTTCATGCATTCAGAAATATTTAGGCGCATCTACATTTTTCTTGAAATATACAAAACGATAGTTAAGCATGATTTCATGAGAGCCCACGGTAACTTTGCTCAAAGGATTAATAGCTGTATCATAAGCATAGCCTAAACTAAACTGATCGGTAAGCATAGCTCTTACTATGAAGTTTACGGAAGTGGCTGTGCGGTACGATATACCAGCCCACAATACATCTTCGATGATTAGAGTGGAGTTGAAATCGGCGCCGAGAGGAGCTCCTTTTATTATGCGCACCAATATTTCGGGTTTGTATTTTAAGGATTCGGAGAGAGTGAAAACATATCCTGAAGACAAAAAGAAATGCTGATACTGAACGGCATTGGCAGCAACGTTAGTCTGTCGGCCTAAATGGTCCAATATATGAGGTACAGATGCGCTTAAATAGAACTTGTCCGAATAGTAATAAGCTCCGGTGCCGAAGTTAGGCAAGAAGTAACGTACGTCATCGCTGGCAAAAGCCGGATCATTAGGAGTGCGAACGGATAAGGTACTAAATTTAGATATGTAGTTAGTGAATCCTGCCTGTAATCCTAATGAGAGGGTATATTTTTTACCTGTAATTCGGTAGGCATAAGTGCCCCAGCAACCGGTTTGATGGGTTACGCCGAGATAATCGTTTACGGCTGTAAATCCAAGTGCCATTTTATTTTTTCGTATCGGACTATGCACAGAAAACGTTTGTGTAGCCGGCGAACCGTTTATATTCAGCCATTGTTTTTTTGCCAACAGAGTAAGGCTAGGCCGCTCATGGCTTCCGGCATAAGCCGGATTTATAGGTAAACTGTTGAACATGTATTGAGTATACAAAGCATGTTGTTGTGCTGCACATGACATCAGGAAGGTACGTATGAGAGCAATAAGTAAGAATATTTTCGTCAAGTGCATATTCATCTGTTTAAAACCACGTAGCCTGAATATACCTCATCTCCTGTGCCGGGATCGATCACATAGTAGTATGTTCCCTCGGGAAGAAGTGTTCCATAGAGCAAGGGACTTACGTTAGATTGCCCTTTCCAAACGCGCTGTGCATTGTCGTAGCCATGTTCGCTGTATACCATATTTCCCCAACGATTGAATATCTGAACCTTATTTAAGGGGAATAGTTGTATGTTATCTATTATCCACTCATCGTTTATACCATCGTTGTTAGGAGAGATGGTAGGATAAATTTTAATTAAACTGCTCGTTACCGGTTGTGTTTTGATTTGAATGACATTAGAATATTGTGCAGGACACACTCCGGATTTGACCAGTACTCTGTACCATGTGGTTGTATCAATATCAATAAACTGATACGAGGGTGAAGTATGATCTATGACTGTCCAGTTGAGATAATCCGTAGAATTTTCCCATTGAATAATAGAACCATAATAGTTTTTTAGCTGCAACGTTCCTTGGTTATATCCGCTTGTTACTATGGTATCAGATTGGAGAGTTCCGCTTTTAGTAGAGTTGTGTACATGCACCACAAATGTATCAGAGTAAGCCGTGGGGCATGGTGGAAACTGCACCAGAGCACGGTAATAACGAGTGTTATTGATGTTAAAAAAATATATGGTATCGTTATAGTTGATGATGTTGTAGGTAAATCCGGAGAAATTATCAAAAGAATATTCCCATCGCAATATATTTCCATTGAAGCCATTGAGCGCTAAAAATCCGGTGTTTCGGCTCTCACATACTTCTGTTGTACCCGTGATGTATCCGGGTATTGTGCCCGGATTGACGGTTATGGCAATCGTATTGGAATAAGTGCCCGGGCAAATTCCATTTTTCACAAGTACTCTGTAGTATGTTGTTTGCATGAGATTTGAATAATTCAATGTTGTGCTGCTGGTATGAAGTGTATCTATGTTGTAAGAAAAGTTATCGGTAGATTTTTCCCAATGTAATACATTACCCAGATTTCCGGACAGAGACAAGGTACCAAAGTTAGAGCCGGCACAGACTACCGTTGGTGTGTTTATTACTCCACCGACTGAATTTTGATCTACACGTATCACGGCGGTGGTTGAGTAAGCTATGGGGCATACCGCGTTTTGTATCAGTGCTCTGTAATACGTAGTGGTGGTAAGGCCTGAATAACTATAGAAATCGGAAGTATTCGCAATGGGCACAGATACAGTGGCAAAATTATCAGTAGAGGCTTCCCATTGCACTACTGTGCCCAGATAACCGGAAAGCTGCAACACACCGGAGTTATTTACAGTACATACTGTATCTGACCCACTGATGTAGCCTCCATTCGAGTTGGGATTTACAGTGATATTTACTATCGGAGAATAAACAGCCGGACACGTGCCATTACGAACCAACACTCTGTAAGAAGTAGTATTTGACAAGTTGGAATAGGGTTGAATTGGAGTCGTATTGCTAAGAATAGTAATCTGAGAAGAAAAGTTATCGGTAGAAGATTCCCAACGCAGAATATTTCCTACATGTGATGATAGAAATAAAAAACCACTGTTGAAACCATCGCAAACAGTATCCGGGAAATTCAACGTTCCGCCGTAAGAAAGAGGGGTTATGAAAATAGTGGATACAGAGGAAACCGTAGCGGGGCATACACCATTTTTAACGATTGCCCTGAAATAAGTGGTAGCGGTAAGATTAGAGTAATGCTGTATTGCCGATGTGTTGGCAATAGGCGTTACTGAAGACGAGAAATTATCTGTTGAATATTCCCATCGGACTATGGAGCCTACGAAGCCGGTTAGCCGAAGCGAGTCAGCATTCAAACCCGTGCATACCGTTTTTGAAGGCCCTGTTATTCCGCCTACTGAGGGTTGATCTACCCGAATTGTAGCTACTGAAGAAAATGCCGGTGGACATACACCATTTTTTACTTCCGCTCTGTAATAGAGAGTAGTTGACAAATTAAAATATGACTGAGAAGTGCTTGTATTACTTATTGGTATTATCACGGAGTTAAAATTATCGGTAGACTGCTGCCAACGCAGCACAGAACCTGTATGACCGGATAAAGTCAGTAAACCTCCATTAGATCCTGCACAAACAGTATCAGAAGAAGATACCACTCCACCTTGCGAAGGAGCATCTACCGTTATCATAACTGAGGAAGAAGTTTGGACAGGACAAGGACCGTTTTTCACCACAGCTCTAAACCACGTGGTAGTGGAGAGGTTAGTGTAACTTTGAGAAGTAGATGTATTGACAATGGTATTTATATCAGATAAAAAGTTATCGGTAGAAAATTCCCATCGCAGCACCGTACCCGTTTGCCCGGCCAGATTAAGAGTGCCACTGTTTATACCGGAGCACACTGTGGCGGGAGAGTTTACATGCCCGCCAACGGTTTGAGGAGTTGTGGTGAGAATAGCCACAGATGAAAATTGAGATGGACATACGCCGTTTTTTAAAAGTGCCCTGTAATAGGTAGTTGCAGTAAGATTGTTGTAGCTTTGAGAGGTAGTTGTGTTGGTTATGTTGTGTATGTCGGATGTGAAATTATCATTAGAATACTGCCACAACAGAACTGTTCCTATGCTTCCTGTTAAATTTAATGTACCTGAATTAATTCCGGAACAAATTACGGCAGAAGATTGAATAGTACCTCCCACCGTTAGTGGGTCAACTTTAATCATGGCTGAAGTTGAATATGCAACATCACATACTCCGTTTTTTACAACTGCTCTATACCATGTATCTGTTGTAAGATTAAGAAAATTTTGATGTGGAGCATTATTTGTTATTGGATTGATAAACGTTGAAAAATTATCGGTCGAAAACTCCCATCGTAAAATGTTTCCGTAATGACCGGAGAGCACAATCGTTCCGGAATTACTGCCAAAACATACAGTGTCTGCACCGGACGTAGTACCTCCTACAGGCAAAATATCTACCATTATATATGCAACAGTTGAATATTGAGCCGGACATACTCCGTTTTTGACCAGAACTCTATACCACGTAGTAGTGGTGAGGTTGCTGTAACCCTGAACCGCTGTGGTATTGCTCAGAGTGTAGTATGTACTGAAATTATCTTGAGAATATTGCCATTGTAAAATGTTGCCGGTGTAACCGTAGAGCATCAAACTTCCGGAATTACTGCTGATGCATACGGTATCCGTACCATTGAGTATTCCGGCATTGGTAGGGGTGTCTACAGTAACTATCACAGTGTCCGAAAATACGACCGGACAGCTTCCGTTTTTTACGGCAACTCTGAAAGCCGTGGTTGTTGTGAGGTTTTCAAAAATCCATGTATCATTGGTGTTAGCAAGGTTATGAACGGTGCTACTAAATAAATCGGTGGAATATTGCCAGAATTGAATTGTACCGCTATATGATTGAAGTCTCAGTGTATCTTTGTTCGACAGTGCACAAACTGTTTTATTGGATTGTATGGTTCCTCCCATAGCGGGTTGGTCTACCATAACGGAAGCGATAGAAGTATAGCCTAACTGCTGATCATATGATATCAAAGCACGGTAATACGTATGTTGAGTGAGATTAGAAAAATGCAATACAGAATCGTTGTGAGGAATTATACTCCACGTAGCGAAATTGTCTGTGGAAGTTTGCCAATGTACAACTTGTCCTAAATGACCGCTCACGCGAACGGATCCACTATTGATTCCATGGCATACATGTTGAACATTGCTCACGGTGCCGGTAAAATAAGGCGGAGTATTGATGGTGCAGGGTATTGAAACAATGCTGGGTAGCCATCGGTTTACGTTGTCAGCAAGGCCAAGCTGGCCATGGGAGTTATTACCCCATGCAAGTAATTGCCCGTTATGCTTTTGGGCAAAAGCATGAGTTGTACCACAAGACAGATCTACTATATGTTTTATGTTGGCCGAGTTGTCCCATTCGCGCACGTGAGTAGGAAGCCACTGATTAATAGTAGAATTAATACCAAGTTGTCCGAAGTCGTTTTTGCCCCATGCCAGCAAGCTGCTATCTGCGGTGAGTACCATTGAAAATTCTTTTCCGCAGGCGATTTTTCTCACACCTCTGAGCGCTTGTCCGACACTGTTTTTACGCACATACACGGGCAGTAGTTGTGATATTGTGTTGTTGATACCGAGTTGTCCGAAGTCGTTTTTACCCCATGCCCATAAGGTATCATAAGCAGATAATGCAAACGCATGGTCACCTCCACAAGCAATGGCAATAATGTTTTGCAGAAGTCCGCTGCCTGAATGGTTTTTTACGGGTATGGCAAAGTTACTTGATGAAGTATGATTTTGAGCTAATTGTCCTGAGATATTTTCGCCCCATGCCCACACCGTGCGGTCTTTCAGCAGAGCTAATGCGAATGAGCTGCCTGCGGCTATGGCAACTACGCCTTTGAGGGTGTCGAGCGGTGCTTTGAGTACATGTGTCGGTAAGGGAGAAGCCACAGAGTTAAATCCGTTTCCAAGTTGGCCGTGAGAACCATCTCCCCAGGCTACTACCGTGCTATCTTTGAGTAGTGCATAGGAAGTATTTCCACCGACGGCAACCTGCCACACATTGGTCAAAAAGCCCGAACCACCAGCTTTCTCTACTCTGTACGGATAGCGGTTATTTTCGGAAAAGTTATCACCAACGAAAGAATTCCCCAGTTGGCCATTAGAATTGAGCCCCCAACTTATGAGTGTGTCTCCGCTTATGCTGAGAGCCATAGTAGTGTTATTCAGATGCGATGTTACTTGTTTGCATAAGGGCAAAGAACCCATTCCCGAAATACCACTTACGTTTTGAAATATATTAGTTGAAGGAGCTATACCGACGCCACGTTGTCCGTAGTAATTGTGGCCGGAGGTATAAACCTTTCCATCGCTGCACAACAAAACAGAAGACGAATCGCCGCCTGAAAACCGGATGCTTTGTGCCTGAGCTATGGCAGAAACGAGTAAGAAAAACATTGAAGCTAAACGAGCCATATCCACAAAGATACAAAACCAAACACACAGGATAATATCAATATGCTTGGTCAGCCAATGGTATTAATATCTGGTGGGAAGGCTAATGGAAAATTTTGTAAATAGATTATGTTCGCTGTTTACTTCGATAGTTCCGCCAAGCCTCTCCACACTCAATTTTACTATATACAATCCTAATCCGGAGCCTTCCGAATGTTCATTAGCTTTGTAGAACATATCGAATAGTTTTTTATGATGTATTTTGTCAATACCCAAACCGTTGTCGGTAAATTCTAACAAGATGCTGTGATTAATTTTTTTTACTTCAATATTCAAAAGTGAGTCTTGCTTTGACGTGTCCTGATATTTGATAGAATTTTCTATCAGGTTTTGAATCACCGAGTATAGTATTTTTTCATCGCTGTGAAATTGCATATTTTCATCGCATTTGATATTAATTTTTAATCTACTAAAACCATCTTTAAACGATAGGCTTTGAATGACCTCTTGAATCAACTGTACAGGATTAATTAGTTTAAGATTTAAAGGCATCTGCTTTACACGAGACAAGTGAAGTAGATCATTTACAGTCATTAATTGTTTTTGAGCACTTTTAGCAATCATTTCAATATAACTGAGTGCTGTGTTGTCTTTGATATCTTTTTTAGCTAAATCTGTCAATCCTATCATAGAGTGAAGCGGGCCTTTTATTTCGTGTGAGGCTTTGTAAACAAAGGCATCCATTTTCTGGTTTTGTTCTTCTATAATTTTTTTCTGATTGTAGATTATGCGCAATAATATGGCACCGGCCACTACAATAACGGCAAGTAAAAATATGATGGCACCATAAAATTTTAATTTACGTTTGTATTCAACTTCGAGCATTTCTTTTTGTTTTTGATACTCCAAAAGTTTTTGCTGAGATACAAGATATATGGAGTCTTTTTGTTCAATAATCATTTTGAGTTTGAAAATCAAATTATATTTTTTCTCCACTACATTTTGAATAGTTGCTTTATTGCTTTCATATGCAGCCTCCAACTCAGACAAGTATTGTTTCAGCTCTTCGCGTTGTTGAGGCGTAAGAGTGGAATCGGCTTTGAGTTTATTTATTACATAAGTGATTTCAAGTTCGATTTTTCGGTTACTTTCCGTCAATAATTTTTTTTCGTATTCAAATTGTTTGAAAATCTTATCAAAATCTGACTTATAATCTGAAGTATCGTTTATTGAAGCCAGTATTTCATCTTCAATGGATGATATTTTAATATCTACAATGATGGACTTTTCATCTTTTTTGTATGTTTTCCCAAGTATGTCGTAACCGGGTATGATGATCTCACTATTATAGTTAGCCCATTTGTTAATGTTTACTTTGCCCTCACGATTAGCCAGGTATGTATTACCATCAATCAACACAATGATGTTTTTGAATGCTATATTTTCCTTTGAGCGCAGCAGCACCTGATTAACTTTGCCTTGATTGGGATCTTTTAATTTGCTGATGATTATTTCTATATAATTTTCGTCTTCTTTGTAGGTGACCTCCTTGAGTTCGTACCCGAACTTGGAAATAGAAACTTTTACCGGCATTTCGATTTTTTTAGGAGTAACTAAAGAGAACGTGCCATCGTTTGCAGAAGTCACATAATCACTTCCATCTATAGAGATTCGAACACCTGCTACGCTATTTCCGGTTTCGTCTTTAATTATACCCCTAACATCAGAAGCGTATACGTTTGTAGCGGTTCCGATTATTATGATGAGCAAAGATTGTAAAAAACATTTAGCCATTGTCAGAACTCTGAATGAGAGCACTTGTAATTTAAGTAATTTTTAAAAATAAACCTACATACATCCTCTTTCCCAATATCGTAACGCTGTGCCATCGCTCATGTTTTTCATGAGCTGCTCATGCGTTATCCATGTTATATCAAAATATGTAGTAAATACGAGTGCTGAGTATAAAATGTTATACCAGGAATAATTTTTTTTGCCGCGTAAGGCTTGAATAGCTTCATTTAAAACAATTTCCGGTGTTACATTTTTGTTAAGTTCCTCCTGCATTTGCGGTAAATTAAAATCTTGCGGTTCGATATCGAAACTACTGAGAGGAGCATTTTTTTTGTGCAATACACATGTGGTTTTCTTTGAATTACTGATGTGTGTAGATCCCTCTACACCTCTTAATATTAAAGCTTTTGAGCATTTCGTTTGTGTTTGTAGTTGTGAAGGTATTTCTGACTTATAATGAGAGTGAGTATAACCCGTAACTATGCAGTGTTCATTGGTATTGCATATGGGCTGTAGAAGTTTTTCGAAAGTTGCGATGAATGGCCTTTTCACCATTTCTTGTCTGAGTTTTTTCAGAGCATAGAGTTCAGGGAAAAATATTTTTTGGTCTACATAAACCCAACGTATGTTTTCATTCATTAAATCCGATGATGCAGATTCCAAATTTTTGAAAGTATTTTTTCCGGCAAGCTTTAGTATTTGATGATGAGTATACCCCATTTTAGGTGCTACGCAATCAACGCCGTGCAACACCACAGGCACATTACACGAAGCAAGCAGAGCTGCCGTAAAAAGAGATAGATTATATGTTCTGTTCGAACCGTCGTAGGCGTCGCATATATCTATCAATATCGGAAGGGCAACTTCAATGCGTTGTGCTTTATTGAACATAAATTTGTAGAATGCATTATTTTCAGCAAAGGTTTCTCTTTTTAATCTCTCGGCCTGCAGAAATGAGGCTTTCAGGAAATCCGGAATTTCTTTGTCGAAAAGATAATTCATGCATAAATCACACTCCCGGGCAGAAAGCTCATGGTGTGAAATGATTTTGTGTATGAGTTTTGAAAAAGGATGTTGGAGTTGGTTGGTGATGAATGTCCACAGAATTTCATCTGAAAATTGGTTACTGCTCAATTTGGAGTTGACCCACATGCGTTCATACTCATTTTGTTCGAGCATTAACATTGCGGTGAGCATTGTCGCTTTGGTAGTAAGGCTGATGGAGGGGTCGTTCATTAACCTGTCCAGATCGTTGACCTCCTCAGCGGAGAGGCTTTTGCTGGCTATCGGACCTATTCCTTTTTTCTTCAGAAGTTCCTCTAATTTGTTCACACGGTTTAAATTTTATAAAATAAGCGTTAATTTCAGAAAAATTTTTGGGATTAAGTCAGGTAATTATAGAACCCTTGAAAAGGAGATTACATTTATATCAGATCATCATTCTCGATTTTATTTCTGCATACCTGGCATGGATGGCCTTTTATTTTTTACGTAAAAAAATATTAGGCGAAGTGTTCGATGGTTATCCATGGTATGTTTACATAAACGCTTTTCTGATATCCGTTTTTTGGGTGATATGGTATTGGTTTTTCGGATTCTATGTGGAGGTATACAGAAAATCCAGAATTAAAGAGATTTTTTTACTTCTCACAACCACTTTTTTAGGCAGTGTGATATTATTCTTCATCCTGATGTTGGACGATCAAGTGCAGAGTGATTATAAAAATTACTATAAGTTGTTTGCACTATATTATTTGCTGCAATATGGATTAACGGTAGTGATAAAAATCTTTCTCATCTCTCACATCAGGAGATTAGTAAAGAGAAAAAAAATTTTTTTTAATACTTTGATCATAGGCTCGGGCAGTCGTGCGCTGAACTTGTACAGAGAAATTGAAAATAGTTTTGATATTCTGGGCTTTAAATTTTTAGCTTACCTGCATGCGGGCGATACTGCATCGGAAGCGCTTTCGCAACATGTAAGATGCCTGGGAGGTTTAGAAAACCTGGAGAAAGTAGTACGCAGGCTTAGGATAGAACAGCTGGTTATAGCTCTTGAAGAAAATGAACTGCATTTAATACCTGATGTTCTGAACAGGATGGAGAAATATCGCGCTACACGAATAAGTATAATACCCGACATACACAAGTATTTAATAGGAAGCATACGAGTAAATCATAATTTTGATTTACCATTGATGGATATAGACCAGGAATTGATGCCGGTGTGGCAAAGCCATCTGAAAAGATTATCTGATATTATAGTGTCATTGATTGTGCTCACAACAATGTTTCCATTTTTCATCATAATAGCTATCATTATCAAACTTACCTCCAAAGGTCCGATTTTATTCAAACAGGAGCGCATAGGCAAAGACGGGAAACCTTTTAAAATCATAAAGTTCAGAAGCATGTATGTAGATGCAGAAGCCAACGGTCCAACTTTATCCAAAGAAGGAGACAAACGCATTACCAAATTCGGACGTTTTATGAGGAAAACTCGTATAGATGAATTTCCCCAATTTTACAATGTATTGGTTGGCGAAATGTCGCTGGTAGGACCAAGGCCGGAACGACAATACTATATTGATCAAATTGTAAAAATTGCACCTCACTACAAACATTTGCATAAAGTACGCCCCGGTATAACTTCGCTGGGGCAAGTAAAATTCGGATATGCTCAAAACGTTGAAGAAATGGTAGAGCGCCTCAAGTATGACATATTGTATATCGAAAACATGTCGTTTGCAATGGATTTAAGAATCATTTTATATACCATCATCACGATGATACAAGGCAGAGGAAAGTAGGTATGTTTACAGGGATTGTGGAAACTACAGGTAAAGTAATCGGCATAAACCGCGAAGGGTCAAATCTGATATTCGATATAAGTTGCCCTTTTGTGCATGAATTAATGCCCGGACAAAGCGTGCTGCACGATGGAGTTTGCCTCACGGTTACAGATGTTTATAGCCATCATTACAGGGTTGTAGCAATAGAGGAAACTCTTCACAGAACTAATCTGAAATACTGGTGCATAGAGTATAGTGTTAACTTAGAACGCTCCATGCCTGTGAACGGAAGGTTTGAAGGTCATATCGTGCAAGGACATGTAGACACAGTAGCGGTATGTCATTCTATAACGGATAAAAACGGAAGCCGCGAATATCATTTTATCTTCGATGAAGCATACTCAGATTGGATTGTTGAGAAAGGTTCCATATGTGTAAATGGAGTAAGCCTGACGGTAACCTATGCCGGCATGAGTGAATTTTCTGTAGCCATTATTCCTTATACTTTTTCTCATACCAATTTCAATCAATGCAAGGTTAAAGATTTTGTGAATATAGAATTTGATATTTTGGGCAAATATGTAAAAAGAATGTTCAGCATGCGTAAAAACTGATTTCTGCGCATGAATGTTCGGTTTATTATTTGAACGGAATAGTGTACATTTGAAATAATAAAAATTTAAACTATGGCAACCGTAGAGATGGTGATGCCCAAAATGGGTGAGAGCATAATGGAAGGTACAATTTTAAACTGGCTCAAAAAAGTAGGCGATAAAATTGAGCGAGATGAGTCAGTGCTTGAAGTAGCGACAGATAAGGTAGATACAGAAGTTCCGGCTACTCACTCAGGAATATTGAAGCAAATTTTAGCAGATAAAGGTCAAGTAGTTCCCGTAGGAGCACCCATAGCCATTATTGAAACGGAAGACCATCAATCTACCCCACTTGTCGAAAACGAAAAAAAACAGATTCTGCAAAATCCTGATCCGGTAAAACCTGCCTCTAATCATACTTCAAAAAATAACAGTAACCGGTTTTATTCACCCCTTGTAATGAACATAGCCAAGCAAGAGGGTATATCAATGGATGAACTGGAACTAATAGAGGGCAGCGGATTGGAAGGAAGAGTCACCAAATCAGACATATTGAATTATTTGAAAAACAGAAAAACTACAACCTCGCAGATTGTGGATGAGGTAAATTCAAATCATAATACGCCGAGTGAGCCAGCTGTAGAGCAGAAAAAAACAGAAGAGCCCAACTCAACCCCTTCCCAATCGCTTACCGGAAACTATGAAATAATAGTAATGGACCGCATGCGCAAAATTATAGCAGAGCGCATGGTGGAATCTAAAAAAATATCTCCTCATGTCACCTCTTTTGTTGAAGCCGATGTAACCAATATTGTGTATTGGAGAAACCGTTACAAACAAGAGTTTATGGAGAAAGAAGGAGTTGCACTTACGTTGACTCCTATCTTTATAGAAGCTGTTGTCAAAGCCATAAAAGACTATCCTTTGGTGAATATATCAGTAGAAGGAGATAAAATAATTGTAAAAAAAGATATCAACATAGGCATGGCTGTGGCACTTCCATCCGGCAACCTGATAGTGCCGGTAATAAAAAATGCCGACCAACTCAACATTGTAGGTATAACTAAAAAAGTGAATGACCTTGCCAAACGCGCCCGTGCCAATAAACTCACCCCCGATGATTTGTCGGGTGGAACTTATACTATATCTAACGTTGGTTCTTTTGGCAATCTCATGGGCACACCCATCATCATGCAACCTCAATGCGCCATACTGGCATTGGGAGCGGTGGTGAAAAAACCAGCCGTGATAGAATCCCCACAAGGCGATACCATAGGCATACGCCACATGATGTTTCTCTCTCACTCTTATGATCATCGCGTCATTGACGGTGCTTTGGGAGGCATGTTCGTACGCAGAGTTGCTGACTACCTCGAAGCATTTGATGCTAACAGGAAAGTATTTTAATGGATAGATGAATAAGAAAAAAATAATCAATGACCCCGTATATGGATTCATCACCATAGAGAGCGAACTTATTTTTGATATCATACAACACCCATGGTTTCAACGACTGCGAAGGATAAAACAATTAGGACTTACTGAATATGTATATCCAGGAGCGCTGCACACACGATTTCATCATGCCCTTGGAGCCATGCATCTGATGGGGTTGGCCCTAAATAATCTTCGCCTGAAAGGCACAGAAATATCCTCAACAGAATATGAAGCTGCCCAACTGGCTATCTTGCTCCACGATATTGGTCATGGCCCCT
>JANWYS010000011.1:19625-43860 GCA_025054875.1 Cytophagaceae bacterium
AAAGGCACAGAAATATCCTCAACAGAATATGAAGCTGCCCAACTGGCTATCTTGCTCCACGATATTGGTCATGGCCCTTTCTCTCATGCTCTGGAACATACTTTTGTTCAAAACAGCTCACATGAAAAAATAACACAACTGACCTTGCAAGAACTCAATAAAGAGTACAACCATTCCTTAGATCTCTGCATTCAAATTTTTAACAATACTTATCCCAGGAAATTTTTTCATCAATTAGTGTCTGGTCAATTAGACATAGACAGGCTGGACTATTTAAAACGTGATGGTTTTTACACCGGCGTATCTGAAGGAACCATAGGTTCAGACCGCATCATCAAACTTCTGAAAGTAATCAACGATGAATTAGTAGTAGAAGAGAAAGGGATATACAGTTTAGAACATTTTCTGATTGCCCGTAGAGTAATGTACTGGCAAGTATATCTGCACAAAACCACCGTAGCCGCAGAAAACATGCTAAGCCAAACCCTAAGAAGAGCCAAAATGCTCTCACATGAAGGAGCTGACCTTGCCTTAAACACCCAGATAGCTGACTTTCTCAACAATACAATTACTTATGAGAAAATGGCAAAAGACCGCGAGGTACTCTTCAACTTTCTTTCTTTAGACGATAACGACATCTGGCAATGTATAAAAACCTGGAGTAAACACACCGACAGAACCATCAGGTTTCTGGCTTCCGGTTTGCTGGAACGAAAACTGTATGCTATTTATATAAGCAACTCAACTTTTGCTCCTGAGGTTGAAGATGGCATAAAATTTGAAACGATAAAAAAGTTGAATTTAAACAATGAAGTCATATCTTTTTATGTCAATACGGGAATGCTCAGTAATGAGGCATATGTAGCAGGAGGTAACAAAATTAATGTTTTGCTGAAATCAGGAGAAATTATTGACCTGGCTGAAGCCTCAGACCTTCCCAACATAAAAAATATGAGCAAAATTGTTAAAAAACATTACCTATGCTATCCAAAATCGTTATATTTAAGTTGATTTTTGATTTAATTTTAAAAAAATGGAACTAAGCGCTAAACAAATTGCACATCTTCTGAATGGTGTTGTTGAAGGTGATGATTCTGTAAAAGTCAATAACTTGGCCAAAATTCAAGAGGCTAACTCAAGCAGCATATCATTTTTATCCAATCCTAAATACGAAAACTATGCTTATACCACAAAGGCGGCTGTGCTTATTGTGAATAAAACCTTCACTCCTAAATCAAAGATTAATGCTACCCTCGTACGGGTAGATGATGCGTACACTAGTTTTTCTGTATTGTTGGAAGAGTATCACAAAATTATCAGTTTTATAAAAGAAGGTATCGAACAACCCTGTTTTTTATCCCCGGATAGTTCGTTGGGAAATAGATGTTATGTAGGAGCATTTGCTTACATAGGTAACAAATGTATCATAGGCGACAATGTAAAAATATATCCGCATGTATACATAGGCGACAATGTAACTATAGGCAACAATACAATAATATATGCAGGAGTAAAAATTTATAGCAACACGCAAATAGGCAAACATTGCACCATACAAGCAGGAGCCGTTATAGGCAGTGATGGCTTCGGTTTTGCCCCACAGCCCGATGGTACTTACAAAAGCATTCCTCAGATAGGAAATGTAGTCATCGGAAATCATGTAGACATTGGCTCAAACACTGTGATAGACTGTGCCACCATGGGCTCTACCATAATTCATGATGGCGTTAAGTTAGATAACCTCATTCAAATAGCCCATAATGTAGAAATAGGCAAAAACACCGTAATAGCCGCACAAACCGGTATATCCGGCTCCACCAGCATCGGAGAGAATTGTATGATAGCCGGACAAGTAGGTATCGTAGGACATATTAGCATAGCTAACAACACCAAAATAGGAGCACAATCCGGAGTATCTAAATCACTGACCAAACCCGGCATGTCTCTCTCCGGATCACCAGCCTATGAACTTACAGCTCATTTAAAATCTCTGACTGTTTTCAAAAAACTACCCCAATTACAAAAGAGAATAGAAGAACTTGAGGAAAAAATGTTACATTTGCAGTCTTTATAGGTAAAAGTACTGTGATGAACCAAAAGCAACATACAATCAAAAGTCCGGTGACAGTATCTGGAGTGGGGCTGCATACAGGCGAAAAAGTAACTATGACGTTTGTACCCGCTCCTGTTAACCATGGTATCGTGTTTCAACGAGTAGATCTAGAAGGTCAGCCTACTGTAGAAGCCGATGTGGATTATGTGGTTGACTTGTCCAGAGGCACCACTATTCAAAAAAATAATGCCCGCGTAGCTACCGTAGAGCATACCTTGGCTGCACTGGTAGGCATGCAAATTGACAACGTGCTCATACAATTAGATGCTCCCGAGCCACCCATCATGGATGGCAGTTCCAAACCTTTTGTAGAAGCTTTGGAAAAAACGGGAACAGAAGAGCAAAACGCGCTTCGTAATTTTTACGAAATACCTCACAATATTTATTATGTAGATAAAGAACGCAAAGTAGAAATTGCTGCGTTACCTTTAGATGACTACAGAGTAACCGTGATGGTAGACTACAACTCACCTGTGCTGGGCAGCCAACATGCATCCCTCACCAGCATCACAGAATTTTCCAAAGAAATTGCAAACTCCCGCACTTTCTGCTTTCTGCATGAGCTTGAGATGCTTCACAAACAAAATCTTATCAAAGGAGGCGATTTAAACAACGCCATTGTTGTGGTAGACAGAGTGGTAAATGATGAAGAACTCGAACATCTTGCCAAGTTGTTTAACAAACAAAAGGTTGAAGTAAAAAAAGAAGGCATTTTAAACAATATAGAACTGCGCTACTATAACGAACCTGCGCGTCATAAGCTTTTAGATATGATAGGGGATTTAGCATTGGTAGGGCGCCCGCTAAAGGCACAAATACTGGCAGCACGCCCCGGTCATGCCGCTAATGTTGCCTTTGCGAAAAAAATAAAGAAATTGATGAGAGAGACTAAAAACCTCTCTCCTAAATACGATCCATCCTTACCCCCTGTGATGGACGTAAATAAAATTTACCAATCTTTACCCCATACTTATCCTTTCAAACTTGTAGATAAGATCATCCATATTGATGAAAATACTATTGTAGGAGTGAAGAATGTAACCATCAATGAACCTTTTTTCCAAGGACATTTTCCCGGAAATCCTGTAATGCCCGGAGTGCTTCAAATAGAGGCAATGGCACAAACAGGAGGTATATTGGTGCTAAGCACAGTGCCCGACCCTGAAAACTATTGGACTTACTTTTTAGCGATTGAAAACTGCAAGTTCAGAAAAACTGTTGTGCCGGGCGATACTCTTATATTCAAATGCGAATTGGTTTCTCCGGTAAAGCGAGGCATAGCAAAACTTATGGGGCAAGCTTTCGTAGCCGGGCAGCTGGTATGCGAAGCTACCGTACTGGCCAGTATGGTAAAAAAACAATCTTAATTTTATTATTCAACATTTTTATAAAAATGAACCAACCACTTGCTTACATACATCCGCAAGCCAAAATAGCACGAAATGTAGTAATTGAGCCATTTACAACTATACATAAAAACGTAGAAATAGATGAAGGCACATGGATAGGGCCCAATGTGACCATAATGGAAGGCGCACGTATCGGGAAAAACTGTAAAATATTTCCGGGAGCAGTAATAGCTGCTATACCTCAAGATCTTAAATTTGCCGGCGAAGAAACTACTGTAGTCATAGGCGATAATACGGTAATCAGAGAGTGCGTCACCATAAGCCGTGGAACTAAAGATAAATACACCACCATCGTTGGAAATAATACTCTGCTCATGGCCTATGTACACATTGCACACGACTGTATCATTGGCAACTATTGTATAATTGCCAATGCCACACAAATTGCCGGACATGTCGTTGTAGATGATTGGGCTATCATCGGAGGATCCAGTGCCGTGCACCAATTTACAAAAATCGGCGCACATGTGATGATATCCGGAGGCTCCCTCATACGTAAAGACGTACCACCTTATGTAAAAGCCGGCAGAGAACCTTTGGCTTATTGCGGAGTAAATTCAATAGGACTACGAAGAAGAGGATTCTCCAACGAAAAAATTAATGAAATACAAAATATTTATCGCATTATTTATCTGAGCGGATACAATACTTCAAAAGCTTTGGAAATCCTCGAAATCCAATGCCCTCCATCTAAAGAAAGAGACGAAATACTCAACTTTATAAGTTCGTCAGACAGAGGTATAATGAAAGGTTTCAGAGATTAATGTACAGGCACTCATGAGTGGCCAATTCAGAATTCAAACAGAACATCTCGGAAAAAAATTTGGACATCATTGGATATTCAAAAACCTCAACATTGAATTTAAAACCGGTGAGCATACAGCCATCATAGGCCCGAACGGATCTGGAAAATCTACACTCCTTCAAATTATAGCACGTACCGAAGCAGCTACTATTGGCAACATTTCGTACATGCTAAACAACACTTCTATTCCCACTGAACATCTTTACAAATACATCTCAATAGCTGCACCCTACATTGATTTAATAGAAGAATTTACCCTGTCTGAATGCGTAAAATTTCATTTCAAATTCAAAAAAAGCCGTGCCGGTATTTCATTCGCCGAGTTCATTTCTGATGTACTCGATATGAAAAAAGACTCTGCGAAAACCATCAAGTTTTTTTCCTCAGGCATGAAACAAAAACTCAAACTTGCGTTAGCCTTATATAGCGACACACCCGTACTGTTGCTCGATGAACCTACCACTAATCTCGATCAAAATAATATACAATGGTACAGAGACGAAATAGAGAAGTGTGCCAATAACAAACTAATCATTGTTTGTTCTAACATTCCACATGAATATTTTTTTTGCTCTCACATTGTTAATCTGTGAAGGTATGTAAGCGTTTCTACTGTACAAAATGGGATTAATGATGATATTTTTCTCCATTGAGAATCGTAAAAGCTCTGTACAATTGTTCCACAAAAAAAACTCTGGCCATTTGATGAGTGAACGTCATGGGTGAAAGCGACAAAATTTCATCCGAGCGATTGTATACAGCAGGTGCCAATCCGTACGCACCGCCTATGATAAACACTATTCTCTTGTGCCCTTTATTCATTTGCTTTTGAAGAAAACCGGAAAATTCTTGAGAAGTCATCAAATTTCCTTTTTCATCAAGAGCTACTACATAATCTTGAGCATTTATGTGGGCTAAAATTTTTTCTGCTTCAGCATTTTTTATTTGTTCCTTTTGTATACCTGCGGAGTGTTTATGATGAATGATAACCGTTTCAAACTTCACATAGTGAGCAATTCGTGAACTGTAATCTTCTATAGAAGCAGCCCAATGTTTGTCTTCTGTTTTGCCACAAAGCAGCAATACTATTTTCATCGGTTGCCGATTTTTTTATACTGAATATCCAGGTCAGGGCAAGGAATGTCGTCCTCTTCTTCAAAAATTTTTTTAAAATCATTGAAATAGTAGATGAGCGAAACTTCGTGAGCTCCTTTGCTATTGCCTGTGAGCTGCGATATGTTTAAGTCATAGCTATATCCGATGCTTAAATTTCCATGCCGTATTCCCAACAGTATAATGAGTGATTCGTGGTTGGGAATTCCTACCCGATAGTTTTTTACAGGCAAACCTCGATACCAAAAGCCCAGCATAAGGGGGTCGTAAATGGCATATAATCCCATGTCTAGCTGATCAAACCGACCTTGTACTTTGTAGTTAAAAGTGGGAGTCAATGTGAGATAGCTTTTAGCAGTATGTTGCCTTAAAGGAGTACTCCTCATTACTATTTTATATCCCGTATGAACAGACCATTTTACAGGAAGCGGGCTTTTAATATCGTTACTGAGTGCTTGATTAGGCCGGTTGAGGTGATGCATGGAAAGTCCGGCCCAAATATGTTTGTCGTGCAATAGCGTTCCGGCAGAGAAGTCAATGTATGAGAATGAAGTGCCGTAGTTTACCACAGGGTCAGCAGTGGGATTGCCTGTGGCTCCGCTGTTGTTGAGTTGGTCAGAAAACAATGATCGGGAGAAATCAATATTACGGATGACGAATGAGCTTTGCAGGCCGGGCTTTAGCACCCAACGTTTATTCAGTTTAGTTTTGTACGCATACAGAACTCCAATATCGGTAGAAGATAATTTAGCAATACCTTGTACATCGCGCTTTATCAATAGTCCTAAGGCACTGTACGTTTCTCCGAGCGGGCAATCGCCCCAGGCAGAAAAACTTTTGTAAGGCTCACCCGTACCGGGCCATTGTAAGCGGTAGTTGAGCCCGCCCCGAAAAAATTTTGAGGTACCCGCAAAGCCGGGGTTAAGATACAAAGGAGCGTTATAATATTGGGAGTATTGCGCATCCTGAGCCTGCACCTGCAAGGTGAAAAACAACAAAAGAGCAATGTAGCTTATATAAATCATTATCAGATATACTTACAGCGAGGCACAATTTGGATCATTTTTCTCTTATCACTTCAACGAAATTTCTTGGGGTTTCATATAAGGTAATTTTATAAAGTTCAGCATTAGAGCATTGAAGCTCTATTTCTTTTTTCAGGATGTTAAATATTTCGTATGCTAATACCTCGGTGCTGGCCATTTTACCTTGCATGAAGTCTACATCCATATTGAGATTTTTATGATCTACTTTTTCAATTACTTTTTCGCGAATTAACGTGCTAAGCTTTTTCAGGTCAAAAATAAAACCGGTGTCGGGGTCGGGAGTACCACACAAGGTTACGATGAGTTCATAGTTGTGTCCATGTCCATTTGGATTGGCACATGGCCCGAAAACTTCTTTGTTTTTCTCTTCCGTCCATGACGGGTTATACAATTTATGAGCAGCATTGAAATGCTCTTTTCGTGAAAGAAATATCATCTGTTTATATCGAAGTTTTATTTTTATGTAGCAAATATACAAAGAATGGTATACCTGCAAGTGATGTTATGATACCAATGGGCAATCCGGAGGGTTTATACACCCATCTGGACAACAAGTCGCAAAAAGACAAGAAAAGAGCACCCGTAAAGAATGAATGCACGATGTTGTACCTTCCCGATACACCGTGCATAGCACGCACCACATGCGGTATGACAAGGCCTACAAATCCTACAGGGCCCGAACATGATACCGTAATGGCAACCATTATACATGTTCCGGCTAGCATGATCCATCGAATGCGTGTTGTGCGAACACCCAGATTTTGTGCCCTTATATCGCCCAGGAGTAATATGTTCATCTCTTTATTCAGCATGCTGTAAAACGGTACGCATATTATGCTTATACTAAACAACACAATAATGTAGTTCCAATTGGAATACTCAAAATTACCGAAACTC
This sequence comes from Cytophagaceae bacterium, assembly GCA_025054875.1. Lineage (GTDB taxonomy): Bacteria > Bacteroidota > Bacteroidia > Cytophagales > Cytophagaceae > JANWYS01. The sequence continues at coordinate 27,009 of JANWYS010000011.1, forward strand.
CAGTACACTATAGATTTCAGAGCATCATCATCTGATGAAAAATATATTACCATATTCATAAGAGAGATGGTAAGTGAAGACATAGCTACACCAGCCAATAATAATTTTGCAGGACTTATGCCCGCACGACTGTAGGATATGATCAAGGTAATTAACGTAGAAAGTACGGCACCGGAAAAGGAAAAAAATACGGATGCCAATATAAAAGACTCTGTAATCCATACTCTGCTGATAGAAGCACCTAATGCTGCGCCTCCGGAAGTGCCCAGCAAATAAGGGTCAGCAAGTGGATTGTTTACCAACGATTGCATCAGGTATCCGCACACGGCCAGCAAACCTCCCGTCAGAAGTGCCTGTAAAAATCTGGGTATTCGCAAATGTATGATCGAGTAATGTATGTTGTTGGATGCATCGAACTGAGTAAGTGCATCCCACACATCATCAAATGAAGTATCAAACGAACCCACCATAGATGATGCACATAACAAACCCATGTTCAGAGCTAAGTATACAACAGGTAATATCGTTTTAAAAATCTTCAAGAGGGATTTATTTTATGAACTTTCGTATAGTAATTATGGTTTCAGCAATCCTGGGGCCTGGGCGTGAAAGCAAATCTTCGTCCATAGAAAAAATTTTCTTGTTAATGAAAGCTTTTGTTCTTTTCAATGCCGGATATAGCACAAAAAAATCTGTTTCCAAACCTACATGTTTCCCTCCGATTATTACATCCGGATTAATTTTCAGAATATATTCTTGAGTAAGTCTGGGGAAGGCTTCGGCAAAGGTACTGTCCACAGCTTGTTTCGCACAAGCCACATCAATGAGTTCTGTAGCATATGATTTGTAACCAAATGCATAGAGTTCTGATTTAGATATTAGTAAGAGTACTGAAGGTTTGTGTGTGCACGGTAAAGATTTTAATTTTTCAATTTCGGCTCTCAGGGAGTCGCATAAGGTTTGTGATTTTTTTTTGTATCCTGTAATTTCACCTATCACTACAATGTTTCTCAGTACATCTTCTATTCCATCAAAGCGCATGCTATATACCGGTATGTCCAATCTGTTTAGCTCTTTTAAATCCGATTCGGAAAACATATCTTTTTTTACAAAAACTACGTCCGGCCTTAGTGCTAATATTTGTTCGCGATTTATGGGGTAGCTGCTAACCGTAGGTTTGCTCTTAATATATGTCGGATAGTTGCAATATGGAGTTTTACCAATGATCACTGAAGTATCGCATACCGCACACAGAATTTCTGTAACAGAGGGCGACAAAGACAATACACGCGATACATTTTTTTTTAGTGTGACTTTGTTGCCATAATCATCTGTGTATTGTATAGTCCGGAAAGTGTTTTTTTCAGAGGATGTTTTTTCGTATTCACAGGCTAACAGGTGGTTGAATAAAATTAAATAAATACATTTTTGAAATATGAACAATCCGGTAGAAGAATTACGCAGAAAAATGTTGTGATAAACAGAATGCATTTTACAAATACTAAAGATAAGCTTGGCCTCGTCCTGAACCTGGTGACTGCCTTTTTCTAAATTACAATTATCTCTGAATTTCTGAATCTAATTTCTTAAAAAATATCTTTCTGTATTGCGGAAAAATTTGTCAAAAAAAAAATTGAGAGTAATAGGATTACCCAATTAAACCTGGATTCTGCATGGGCAAACTATTGGTTGAGCCATGGTATAGCTTCACTTTACAATGACTCTTTGAAGTGCATGGCTGTGTTAGTTTTTCAGGTAGATTTAGGGTCTGGGCGCCGCCCTAAAGGGCGGCGCCCAGATTTCTTCGAAGTTTCACATTCTCATATGAAGCTGAAAAAATTTCGATAGAACCTGCGCGAGGGATGGGAGCCATGGCCTGCAAGGCCAGTGCGGAGCTTTTGCGGAGCACCGAAGCGACAGCGGAGTGGCGGACAGCCCGGCCCCGCAGGGGCGCGCCCAAGAGAGAAAATCATTTTGCCAACTTTTATGCTGATGCGGAATCCAGGTTTTAATTTTGAGTTGAGTAAACAACTTTTTATTAAAATTATTCTACGATGATATGGTATTTATGATTCTATTGATTACATTTAGAGAAAAATAACTTTTACAATTATGGAAAACTATCCAAACTTCACCACACCTCAACAGGTACAACTCGAGCAAGCTGCATTTATTACACGCGTGTACTATTGGATGGCTGCAGCATTAGGACTTACTGGCCTTACCTCAATGTTTGTAGTATCCAGCGAAAATTTATTGTATGCCATAGCTTCAAATCAAATTTTGTTTTATGGCCTTATCATAGGCGAAATAGGATTAGTTATGTTTCTCACGTCTCGAGTTCACAAAATGACCGCACAAAACGCGATGATTATGTTTTTAACGTATTCCATACTTAACGGAATCACACTATCTGTTATATTTCTTATCTACACAGCTGAGTCTATTGCTTCCACATTCTTTATCACTGCGGGTACATTTGCGGGCATGAGTGCCTATGGTTATTACTCCAAAAAGGATTTGACAAAAATAGGAAACATAGTGCTGATGGCTATATGCGGCCTCATTCTCGCCTCCATAGTGAATATATTTCTAAATAGCTCCGCATTATATTGGATCAGCACATTTGCCGGAGTGATCATATTCACTGCACTCACTGCCTACGACACACAAAAAATCAAAAACCTGTCCATGTATGGTGCTCAGGCTACCGATGAGGGGAAAAAGCTAGCCATCATGGGAGCATTAACCTTGTATCTGGATTTTATTAATCTTTTCTTACATCTGCTCAGGATTTTCGGAAGAAGAAGGTAATACCAATTGCACATAGAATTTGTTTTACACTCCGGCGTATAGCTCCTTTTCTGAGGAGCTATATGTTTTTTACTGATGTTTTTTTTACTATCATTGCATGCGTAATTTTTGCGAAACATTTAGATAGTTTTGTGTATGAAGCATATGAAACCTTTTTATCTACTACTCATCCTGATCTTCTCTGCATGTAAAAGCAACCGCCAGCCTGCATCTTCTTCCAAAGTCAATAACGAACCCGAATTACGAAACGAGCCTATATTAGCTTGGATAGGTAAGTTTCCTATTTACTCTTCCGACTTTGAATATGTCTACAAAAAAAATAATGCTTCATCTGAAGACGCATATACCCGTAAGAGCCTTGAAGATTACTTAGACTTGTACATTAACTTTCGCTTGAAAGTCAAAGAAGCTGAAGAGTTAGGCATGGATACATCATCGAAATTTAAACAGGAGTTAGACGGATATAAAAAACAACTAGCCCAACCCTATCTCACAGAAAAAGGAGTAACCGAACAGTTGATGAAAGAGGCCTATGAACGTATGAAAACTGAAGTCAATGCCTCTCACATATTAGTGAGTTGTGCACCGGATGCAGACCCTGACGATACGCTAAAGGCATATAATAAAATCATGGACTTACGAAGAAGAATAATGAATGGAGAAGATTTCGGCAAAATAGCGTATCAATATTCCGACGACCCTTCAGCGAAAAAAAACTTTGGCAACTTGGGTTACTTTACGGCTTTCAAACTTGTGTATTCATTTGAAGATATGGCTTACAAAACACCGGTAGGACAGATATCTATGCCTGTGCGTACACGATTTGGCTATCACCTCATAAAAGTACATGATGTGCGTCCCTCGCAAGGGTATGTAAAAGTTGCCCACATCATGGTGCGTGCCACTGAAGGTATTTCTAAAGAGGATTCCATCGCAGCCAAACAAAAAATTGACGAGATCTATAATAAACTGAAAGCCGGAGAATCCTGGGAATCCATGGTGTCTCAATTTTCCGACGACCCCGGGTCAAAAGCAAAAAATGGCGAACTAAGCCAATGGTACGGAACCGGCGATTTAGTCTTTGCCTTTCAGGAAGCTGCTTTCAAACTTCAGAAAAACGGTGATATAAGCAAGCCCGTGCTCACTCCTTATGGTTGGCATATCATTAAACTTATTGACAAAAAACCTTTAGAATCCTACCAGGAACTTGAACCTACTTTGAAATCTAAAGTAGCTAAAGATTCGCGCTCAGAACTCAATAAAACTTTATTTCTGCAAAGATTAAGAAAAGAAAACAACCTGCAGGAAAATCCCAAAGCGCTTGAATACGCTTTATCTCTCGCCGACAGCACTCTCAATGATGGAAATTTTTTTAAAAAAGTAGACGAAAAAAATAATCAGGTTTTATTTACCATAAACAATGAGCCTTATAGAATTAATCAGTTTTTTGAATATCTCTCCAAACAAAAACAAAAAAAATCCGGAAAGCCACAAAACTACATGAAGGCTCTCTACAACGACTACGTTAACAGTCAACTCATCTCTTATGAAGAAAGACACCTGGAGGAAAAATATATAGATTATAAAATGCTGGTAAAGGAATATAGAGACGGTATATTGCTATTTAATCTTATGGACGAAAAAGTGTGGACTAAAGCCATAGAAGATACTGCCGGCCTGAAAGCCTTCTTTAAAAACAATAACTCCAAATATCGCTGGAATACACGTGCATTTGCAACCATCTATAATGTATCCGACAAAAATACACTTAACCGTCTGCTTGATGAGATCAAAAAAGAGAAATATCCGGTGAAAGAGCCTAAAATTGAACCCATACCATTCGACAAAAACAGCGACACCCTGACTCTGCAGGCAAAGCGAATTATTGACCAGCAACTCATACCCGCACTGGTAAAAGACAAACACTTATATGCAGAAATAAACTGCCGTGCTGCCGCTAAAGAAAATGCCACCCTCGCTCAAACCCGCGCAGATTCTATTGCCGCTTACCTTACTGCAAGAGGTATACAAAACAGCCGCTACAAAATCATCAATCAAGGAAAATCTACCGGCAAAGAATCCGATAATGACTACAAAGCTGATATTGTGCTATACTCCTCCTCCAAAAAAGTTTTGGAAAACAACTTTAACGAAAAACAACCACTCTCTCTGCAAATCACTGATGGAGCCTTCCAAAAAGGCGATAACAAATTGCTCGATTCACTGGAATGGAAACCGGGAAATTACACCCTGCATAAAGACGGAAGAATAAACTACATAGTAATCCACAAAGTAGAAGAACCTCGTGAAAAAACTTTCGAAGAAGCCAGAGGCCTCGCTATATCGGATTATCAAAACTTCCTGGAAAAAGATTGGATTGCCAAACTCCGTCAAAAATATCCTCCAAAAATCAATGAAGAGCAACTTCAGAAACTTGTAAAAAAACCTTGATGCAACAATTAAACATTTCTGAGTGTTTTACTCTGTAATTATTTTAACTAACTAAGCAAGACATTCATGTTTATCATTCCTGCCATTGACATCATAGACGGCAAGTGTGTGCGTCTGACGCAAGGCGATTACGCACAAAAAAAAATCTACAACGAACAACCATTGGAAGTAGCCAAAAAATTAGAAGACTTTGGAATAAAAAGATTACATCTGGTAGATTTAGACGGAGCGAAACAAAAAAAAATTGTCAATATAAACGTACTTCAAAGCATCGCTGCACATACCTCATTGCATATTGACTTTGGCGGTGGCATACAATCGGACTACGACATTGAATTAGCTTTTAACAGCGGTGCCAGGCAAGTCACTGCCGGAAGTATAGCCATAAAAAATCCGACCCTCGTGGAATCCTGGATAAATCAGTATGGACATGAAAAAATAATACTCGGTGCCGATACACGCATGGGAACTATTGCCATCAGCGGATGGCAGGAAAATACCGAAACTTCTGTGTTTGAATTATTACAACAGTACATTTCTAAAGGGTTGCATTATTGCATTTGTACGGATGTAACCAAAGACGGACTGCTTCAAGGTCCCTCATTTGATTTATATTCGCAAATTCTTCAGAGATTCCCTAAACTGAAACTCATAGCCAGCGGTGGTGTAAGTAGTATAGAAGACGTTGAAAAGTTGAATGACATGGGCCTTTACGGAGTCATTATTGGTAAAGCCTTTTATGAGGGAAAAATAAAATTGCAGGAGCTTTCAAAATTTCTTCATTAATTTTGCCATAATCCACTTCATTTTGTGCTTACCAAAAGAATCATACCATGCTTAGATGTTAAAGACGGACGTACCGTAAAAGGCATTAATTTTGAAAATCTTCGCGATGCCGGCGACCCCGTTGAGCTGGCTGCCATCTATGCTAAGCAGGGAGCAGATGAATTGGTATTTCTTGACATCTCTGCTACGCTGGAAAAAAGAAAAACGTTGGCTGCGTTGGTGCGCAATGTAGCACGTGAAATCAACATTCCTTTTACGGTGGGTGGTGGTATATCTACTCTTGAAGATGTGTCTGTACTGCTTCAATCAGGTGCCGACAAAGTATCCATAAACTCTGCCGCTGTGAAAACCCCAAGCCTCATAGATGAACTGGCTAAACAATTTGGCAGCCAGTGCATAGTAGTTGCTATAGATACGCGTATGCACAACAACGAGCCCATTGTGCATACGCATGGCGGCACACGTCCAACGTCTCTAAACACTATAGAATGGGCTAAAGAAGCTCAAAGCAGAGGTGCGGGCGAAATACTGCTCACCTCTATGGATCACGACGGCACCAAATCCGGTTTCGCATGTAGCCTTACCGCAACCATTTCGTCTTCGCTCCACATACCCGTTATTGCTTCAGGGGGGGCAGGCACCATGCAACATTTTGCTGATGTGTTCACCATTGGAAATGCTGATGCAGCATTAGCAGCGAGTATATTCCATTTTAAAGAAATTGCAATACCCGAACTCAAGCGCTTTTTGCAGCATCATAATATTCCTGTGCGCTTGTAGAATTAATCCGTAATAACATCAAGAAGAAAAAACATAGTTATGCAAAATTTGCAGTTGTATTTTCTGTTGCTATGCATTAGAAACATCTCAAAGAAGCTCTCACAACAATGGTTCTAATTCGTAAAATGAGATAAAACCGGATGATGAATATAATAGAGGTAGTAGAAATTCAGCTGTTTTTTATTAACTAAAACCATATTTTGTTATTTTACGTTTACACTAAAAACATTTTTTATGTATGAATGGGTTTGCCCGATTGTTTTTCCTGGCTTGCCTGACAACGGCAATCTACTTTATAGCTAAACGCATAATGCGCATACGCCGAAATATTTTGTTAGGCCGCAGAGTTCGCACAGATGGCCCGCATTCCGCACGGCTTAAAAACATGCTGCTGGTTGCACTTGGTCAAAAAAAGATGTTCAAAAAACCAATACCTGCAATCTTACATTTGTTCATATATACGGGGTTTCTGATTGTAAACATTGAAATGCTGGAGATAGTGATAGATGGCATAGCAGGGACACACAGGATTTTTGCTCCCTACATGGGCAGTACATACTCCTGGCTCATCAACGTTTTTGAATTTTTTGCTTTGGCGGTAATCATCAGCTGCATAATTTTTTTGATTCGCCGCAATGTATTGCACCTGTCAAGATTCAGTGGCACAGAAATGACGCGCAAACCCTTACTGGATGCAAATATCATACTGGTGGCAGAAATTCTGCTCATGATAGCTTTTTTGAGTATGAACGCCGCCGATATGGTTTTGCAAAACCGAGGCATGGAACATTATGTGAAAACTTCAGGATTCATTTTGAGCGGCACAATAGCACCCATGTTTTCAGAAGTAGGCAACGGCACTTTGCAAATTATTGAGCGGTTTTGCTGGTGGTTTCACATACTAGGGGTTTTCCTTTTTGCAAATTACGTGTTTGGAAACTCAAAGCATCTGCACATATTTTTAGCTTTCCCCAATACATGGTACAGCCGCTTGCAGCCCGCAGGAAGCATCCACAATATACCTGCAGTGACACGCGAGGTGCAATCTATGTTGGGCTTAGCAAGCGAGAATGCTCCGCAAGAAAACAATGATACAGCACGCTTTGGGGCAAAAGATGTTACAGATTTAACCTGGATAAACATTCTAAATGCATACAGCTGTACGGAATGCGGACGTTGTACACAACAATGTCCGGCTAATATCACAGGTAAAAAGCTGTCGCCACGCAAAATAATGATGGATGTACGAAACCGTGCTGAAGAAGTTGGAAAAAATATTGCCCTGCACGGCAAAGATTACGACGATGGCAAATCGCTGCTCGGGCACTATATAACCGATGAAGAAATACTGGCCTGCACTACCTGCAATGCTTGTGTAGAAGCCTGTCCCGTAAATATCAATCCTGTTGAAATCATAATCCAATTGAGACAATACAACATACTGGAACAGTCTAAAGCGCCGCAAAGCTGGAACATGATGTTTTCAAACATAGAAAATAATGGCGCACCGTGGAAGTTTCCTCAAAGCGACCGCGCACAGTGGATGGAAAAAGTATGAACGTGCAGAGCATCGCATTTCCATCATTCATAGCTTTGCCTGTGCCTGGAAATCATCATATGTCATCATGTTGATATTGTGGGAGAAGTAAATATGTTTTTTTCTGTAGGGCGCGCCCCTGCGGGGCCGGGCTGTCCGCCACTCCGCTATCGCTGCGGTGCTCCGCTAAAGCTACGCACTGGCCTTGCAGGCCATGGCTCCCATCCCTCGCGCAGGTTCTCTCGAACTTTTTCAGGTTCATAAGAGAATGTGAAACTTCTAAGAAGTCTGGGCGCCGCCCCAAAGGGCGGCGCCCAGACCTAAATCTACCTGAAAAACTAACACAGCCTTGCACTGCGAAAGATCCTCTCCCCAAAAACCTTTGCAAGGTGAAGCCAAAATGTTAGTGCATTTCAAAAGCACTCTCCATAATAGTCAGCGCTATAGACTGACCAACGGTTTGCTCATGTGCAATCCGATTTGAATCATTATTTGTGGATGACCTTCGCAACATCATTATTGTAAAGGTATTCAGTTTTCAAAGTTTGATTTAAGATATATCAAACATTATTTTCTAATGACTATTTTGGGATAAAACGAGTTCTCCGAAAACTTCATTTTACAAACCTTCGGGTAATAGCATAGTGTAGAGATCACATCAAATACAAGCATAGCATTCGGCTTTCAAATTTTTAAAACTATATTTGCCCTTCATCATATTGATAAAGTAAATGTCGAAACACAATCGTAAAATTGATTCCAAAGAAGTTGGGTTGGAAATTGGACTCATACTCTCAAAGTATTTCTTAGACACAGAATACCTGCACTATGGATTGTTTAAAGACCATCTTCCCGTAGAGGTAAAAAATCTTGCTCAGGCTCAGATAAACTATGCTGAATTTTTAAAATCAAACATACCCGCAGGAGTGCGCTACATACTTGATGTAGGCTGTGGTTCGGGAAGATTTGCACTTGAACTTATCAACGCAGGATATAATGTGGATTGCGTATCTCCGGGCACTATTCTCACTGAACATGCCAAAAAATTATTAGGCGACCGATCGCAAATTTTTAATTGCAAATTTGAAAACCTGACTACTGAAAAAAAATACGATATGATACTCTTCAGCGAGAGTTTTCAGTACATAAATATGGATGCTTCATTTACTAACGCGATAAAATTTCTTAATCCGGGTGGCTACATTATGCTTTGCGATTTTTTCAAAACGGATCCGGAAAATAAGAGCATGCTTGGCGGTGGGCACGACTACAACGAATTTCTCAATGTTCTGAAAAAATATCCTCTTACAACAGTAAAAGAACAGGACATTACACAAGAAACTGCTCCTACCATTGACCTGGTAAATAAACTTTCGATGGAGGTACTTCAGCCCATTTACAGATTGTTGTTCTTACTTTTGGAAGATCGCTTCCCATTGGTAGCAAAATTTGTAAAATGGAAATATAAAAAGAAGTTGCTCAAAATAGAAAACAAACACTTCAAAGGAGAGCGCAATGGTGCAAACTTTATGAAGTATAAAAAGTATATGTTTTATTTGTTCAAACTAAAATAATAATAAACTCCGGCTGTTATGTCCGATACAAGGAAAATAAACAACAGACGGCAAAACTTTTATTGTATGAATTTAGTTTAAATGTTGGCTGGTTATATATGAATCATAATGTCTCTGTATAAAAAAATTATTCTTCTTATTTTCATACTTGCAGTACCGGTTGGAGTAGCTTTGTTTCTTGACTTGTTTGGCGAAAATGCTTATACCCTTCCGGTTTACTTTGCACATGACTCCGTGCGCATAACTGGAAACAAATACAAAATCACCGCTGCTGAAACCATCCCTGCCTTTAAATTTATTGATCAGGACAGTAATCAACTCAGCAGTGAACAATACAAAGGACGCATTTTTGTGGCTGATTTTTTCTTCACGCGTTGTCCTGACATATGTCCCAAAATGACAACACAGCTTACTCGCGTACAGGAAGCCTTTGCAAACGATACCACCATAAAAATTATTTCTTTCACGGTAGATCCTAAAAATGATACTCCCGATGTATTGAAAAAATACGCTACATTGTATAAAGCCAATCCTGTTGTGTGGCGATTCGCTACCGGAAACAAAGACAGCCTGTATGCACTTGCCCTCAAAGGGTTTAAAATATCAGCTTTGGAAGATACTACACAACTTCCCTCGTTTGTTCACAGCGAAAAACTTGTGCTGGTAGACAAGCAAGGATGGATACGTGGCTACTACAATGGCACTAAACGTGAAGACGTAGATAAATTAATATTGGAAATAAACGTATTGAAAAAAATTTATGACAACGAAAACCAATAATACTTTAAATACCAAACAGTCTGACATTGTAATAAAAATATTGTCTGTAGCTATTCCTATAGTGGTAGCTCTGTTGTTTGGCATACGCCAAAAAATAGATATGGGGCAATGGACAAAAATGCTACCTCACCTGAATGCTATACTCAATTCGCTCACTTCCCTTTGCTTGCTTGCCGGATATTTTGTGGTGAAAAACAAAAAAATTGATTTACACAAAAAGCTGATGACCGCATCATTCATCATGGGCTCAATATTTCTTATTTCATATGTGCTCTACCACCTCACTAATCCCTCCACACCTTATCCCAATGAGGGGTTCATAAAAATTGTTTACTATTTTATGCTCATATCACATGTTGTATTGGCTGCTGTTGTAGTACCCTTTGTGCTGTATGCAATGTATTATGGCATAACTTCGCAAATCAGTAAACACAAAAAGATAGTAAAATGGACATGGCCTATATGGCTCTATGTATCAGTGAGCGGAGTCATTGTATATGTGATGATCAGTCCCTATTATCATTGATAATGACAACATAAAAATTTATATTTATGAAAAGTTTTCAGCATATGAAAAATACAATGATTCTTATTGTGTGTGTGCTTATCATGATTTTTATGTCAGACGCAAATGCACAGTGCGCTATGTGCAAGGCCACAAGCGAATCCGGCGGATTTAGTCCGGCAGGGTTGAACAAAGGTATACTTTACCTCATGTCCATACCTTATATAGCGTTTGCCGTTATTCTCTACTTTTGGTGGAAACAAAGCAAGAAAACTCGGGAGCAACAAAAAAAATTGCTCTCGATGTTAAAAGACAATACAGAAAAGTAATGTTCCTGCTTACTGTATTCATCCTAAGTCTATAAAATTGCAGTTATGAAATCACACGATAAGAAGTTATTTTGTGCATGTATCTTCTGCTATACTATTCTTATTTTTAACAATCATGCTCAGGAGCTCACATTGTTTCAGAGTGGCGGCATGTATGGATTCAGAAATAAAACGGACGGCAGCATTGTGATACAGCCCATATATCATTTTGCCGCACCTTTTTCTGAAGGGCTTGCATTGGTTCAGCGATTTGATAAAAAATTTTTTATTGATTTAACCGGAAACATAAAAATCAATTTGTCGCAGTATGATTCTGCTTACTCTTTTTCAGAAGGCATGGCTGTTGTCAATAAAGATTCATTGTGGGGGTATATAAATAAAAACGGAGTTCGTGTGATAGCTTTAAAGTATCAATGGGCTTCTTCTTTTTCAGAGGGTATGGCTGTCGTAAAAAAAAACAATAAATATGGATACATTGACAAAACCGGAAAACTGATTGTTGCACCCATTTATGAGCATGCCTTTGAATTTAAAGAAGGATTGGCCGCTGTAAAAAAAGACAGTCTTTATGGCTTCATAGATAAAACGGGGAAACTTATTATATCGCATCAGTTCACGGATGTAGGACTGTTCACCAACGGTGCGTGTGTGGTAAAAAAAAATAATCTCTACGGCATCATCAATGCCGCCGGGAAAACTGTATTGCCTATCGAATATGAATGGGTATCACTTTTCTCTCATGGGTTAGTACGTGTGTATACAAAAGAAAAAAAATGGGGATATGTAAATGTAAAAGGTGTTTTTGTAATACCTGCTCAGTATGACTGGGCTGGTGATTTTCAGGATAGCTTGGCAAAAGTAAAACTAAATAACAAATACGGATTCATTGACCTTAAGGGTAACATAGTTATTCCTATTGAATATGACCATGCAGAAGATATTTATCAAGGTAGAATTGTAGTAATAAAAAACTTCTATTGGGGATGTATAGACAAAAACGGAAATGTGGTTGAACCTTTTGTATACAAAGTAAACAGGCCTTTTTCAGAAGGACTGGCAGTAATTGAAAAAAACAGAAAATACGGATACCTGGGCAGAGATGGTAAAGTGAGTATTCCTCTTCAATACGATTATGCATACGATTTCTACCAAAGCAGGGCTAAAGTGATACAAGGTGAAAAATCTTTTTACATAAACTATTCCGGCAAGTGCATTCACAACTGCCCGTAACGTGTACATCGTAGTATTCATTAGAATTAACATCGAAATGTGAGAATATTTTTACACACCAGCTTACATGAGAGTTGATGTGAGATACTTATTCTTGAAGAAATCTTTATTTGACAGATAAAGGTTTATTAGCGATTTTTTATAATATACGGCCGGCTCTTTCAAATTATGTATGAAGGGCTGAACAAGTATTTGCAAAATAGACGAAAAAGGCAAATAAGGTTTAAGCCCGCAGCCGGCATCACTACGAATTCTTTTAGTTCATATGCGGAGGCTACGCCAGCGCATGCAGAAAATTTTACCATTCAAAATTTCAGGATTAAAAAAATCACTTTATATTTCAGATAATAAACCTTCTCCTTTACTTATGAACACTCAGAAAAAAATCATCTATTCTCAATGGGCAATTATTGCCATTCTTATTGCGGTAATCATATATCTGCTTCTGCAACAATCAAAACAGGCTGCCATCATATGGGATTTACAGCATCATGTTGAGGCCGATAGTATCACAATTAGCGAAAAATTAGCTCAATTAGAGGAGCTGAATCTGGCGTTGAACAGAGCTAAAATAGAAATCGAAGAATTTGGTCGCAACAGCGATTCATTGCAAATGCGTATAGATGAATTAAATCAATATATTTTAAAAGTAAAAGCGGGACAAGTAAAAAAAGTAGCTGAGCTTAACGCTCGCATAGAAGAATTTAAAAAACTACTCAAGTTGAAAGACGCTGAAATAGCCATGCTGAGAGCGAAAGCCGATTCTCTCACTCTCAGCTTATATTCCATGTCTAAAGAAAAATTAAAAATGAAAGATACCATCACAACTCTGAAAATCACTCAAGACGAACTGCAACAAAAGTTGGCTTTGGCTTCCATATTGAAAGCAGAAGACATAACTGTGACTGCGATAAATAAAAAAGGTAAAGAGATAGAAAAAGGACGGGCAAAAGACGTGGCCAAACTAAAACTATCTTTTACATTTGCCGATAACAAAGTAGCCCGTCAAGACTATAAAGATATTTATATGCAACTCATAGACCCTATGGGCATGGTCGTTGAAGATAAAAATATAAAAGGTGGCAAGATGCGTATCTTCGACAGTACAGAATTAGCTTATTCGCAGAAACAAACCATAAAATTTGACAACACACGACAAACCGTCACCTTTCTGCACGAAAAGGCTGGAGGTTATGCTCCGGGCACATACAAAGTAGATTTTTATGCAGAAGGGTATTTGATAGGTGAAACCGGTTTTATAATTCACAGGTAGTACTATGTTTTATATAATAACCAGATATGAAGCGACAGAATTGGGTTTATATAGTTGTTATCTGTGTTTATGTTTTTTACGTTGAATCTCACGGGCAATCTTCTTTGCTACGCTCCGGGCCTATGGTAGGATACTCTCAAATGCGAGAAGTCATGCTATGGGTACAGACCACTACAGAAGCTCAAGTGAAAATAAAATATTGGGAGAAAAATAATGTTTCACGATCATGGTATACTGAAGAGGTCACCACTTCAAAAATTGACGGCTACACTGCAAAATTACTTGCCGACTCCGTACAGCCCGGCAAGATATACAGCTATGAACTATACATAAATGGTAAACCCGAAAAAATACCGCATCGGCTGGAATTTCAATCTCAAAAATTGTGGCAGCACAGAGAAGATCCACCTGATTTTAAGGTTGCACTTGGCAGTTGCGCTTTTATAAATGACTCTATTTACGACAGGCCAGGCAAACCGTATGGTGGAGGGTATTCCATTTTTAACAGCATACTTTCCAAAAAGCCGGATATGATGCTGTGGCTGGGAGATAATATATACCTGCGCGAAGCCGATTGGGGCTCGCGTACCGGATTCATCTATCGCTACACTCATGCCAGATCATTGCCGGAACTGCAACCTCTTTTGGGCTCTGTGCATCACTATGCCTTATGGGACGATCATGACTATGGCCCCAACGATGCCGACCGCAGCTTCATTCACAAATCTATTGCTCTTGAGTGCTTCATGCTTTTTTGGGCTAATCCAACTTTTGGCTTTTACGATATCCCTTGTGCTACCACTATGTTCGAGTGGGGTGATGTGCATTTTTTTCTGCTCGACAACCGTTATTTTCGTGCCCCCAATAATTCCATCACAGGCGACAGATCCTACCTTGGGAGAGCACAACTGCAGTGGCTTGTAGAAGCATTGAAATATAGCAAAGCTCCCTTCAAAATGGTAGCCATCGGTGGCCAAACCATTAACCCTTTGCAAGTATATGAAAACTACTCCAACTATAAAGAAGAAAGAGACACTTTGTTATCTCTCATATCAAAAGAAAATATTTCCGGAGTTTTCTTTTTATCGGGCGACAGGCACCATACCATCCTCACCAAACTTGAACGCAAAAATCAATATCCATTGTACGACCTCACGGTTTCTCCTCTCACTTCAAGCCCTCCGCGCAAAGAAGAATTCTCCGAAAAGTCCGAATTCATGGTAGCGAATACTCTTGTGTTGGAACGAAATTTTGCAGTGCTCGAATTTTCAGGCAAACGAAAAGAAAGGCAAATGAAAATAAGTGTTTACAATGTTGACGGGAAAATTTTGTGGGAGAAAACCATAAAGGAAAGCGAACTAAAATAAAACCGACAGATCTATCAATTTTAAAAAACCTAAAGACGAACGTATTTTTACGAAATAATTTTTTAACTCCTCCATGTTGCCTTTGTGTTCATATGATTTCACGAGTTTTGTCATAGGTTTGAAATATTCCGCATAGGTTTCATAATAGGTGTTTCGCATGCATTTTCTTTTGAGCATTGAAATCTCTGATTGCAGCATTTCAAAATCTTTTTGCTTCAAATTGATAATGATGCTGAGCAGAATATTTTCAATGCAAAGCCAGTAAGAGAGGTCGTCAAGTGCATTGAAAAATGCCCTGCCAACAACGAGTGCCCGCTGACACTTTTCGTATTCTGATTTATAAAAGTGACGCAACGAGAGAAGATATTGATAGTAATTTTTTGTCCGTTCATTTTTGAGGGCTATTTCCTCCTCTGTTATATACCGGTCGAGCAAATTGGCAATTCTTGTATGATGTCCCTTCTCTGCCTCGCGCAAAATGGAAACATACAAAAAATAAAAGAAGCTGTCATCAAACATGCTATAACCTCTCAATTCTTGTATTTGAGAGTGCAACTCTTCAAATGTTTCATCAAATTTTTCTTTATCGCCAATCACCAGATAATATTTGTTCAGCAAACAAAGTATGGGTAATGAACAATTAGGATATTTGTATTGCAAGAAAGAATAAGTATATGCTTTTTGTAAATCTTCAATATGCCGATCTTTGATTTTGTTTTTTTCAATGTTTTTTTTTCTGTTTATCTCCAGAGTGAGCAAAGCGCTCTGATAGAGAAAAAATGAGCTCTTGGTTTGTTGTTGCTCATGCAGTTTTTTCATCTTGTTGAGCATGGATTTAAGTTCCTGATATTTTTGGGGATTGTCGAAGTAGAACAAATCCTGTGCATCGAGCAGGTAAGCATAAAAAATTTCTTCTAGTGCGTAGGCATTTTTTATTTTTACATCTTGCTCATTCATGAGCCTCAAAAAGTTTTCTCTTTTTGCACTTTCATTTTTGTTGAGTAAAAAAAAGCAGAAATAAATTTCTTTCAATTCAGAGAATAGCTCATATTGTGTGGCTAATTTTTCGTACTTTTTCAGCTCTCTGAGCAAGGTGATTTTATCGCGAGAGTATACTAAGGTTCTCAGATTTTGAATTTTTTCTTTTGCTATGATGTAGGGATTTTTATTTATTTCAATCTTTAGAGCTATGATATCGTCAAAGAGACGGTTCTTTAGGGTATATAGATTATTGAAATTATCGTTGTAGCCCAGGAGTTCATTGAGGCGGACGTTGCTGATGTTTCTATTTTCCAATATGTATTCCAGTAGTTTGTGCTTTACTTCCTGAGAGCGTGTGCGCTTGAGCAATTCTGTTCTCTCTTTTGCGGTCAAGCTATGTATCGCAGTGGCCAAATAATCCATTTTCCCTTACTCACTCACAACT
>JANWYS010000120.1 GCA_025054875.1 Cytophagaceae bacterium
CACCGGAGCGGCAGCGGAGTGGCGGACAGCCCGGCCCCGCAGGGGCGCGCCCAAAAGAAAAAAACATTTCATCACATTTTCCGCTAGGTAGTATCCCAAATACTGTGCGTGCAAACTCATTTTATCCAAGATAGATGTTTCTGTCAGAATCTCAATTCATCGTCCCTGAAAATAACAACATAGATTATACTCGCAATCATCTTAACAAATATGACATATATTGCATTTTAAGCAAAAAGTTTTTTCTATAGCATGAGATAAATAAGGATTAAACCTCCCGAAAGTCAATTCAAAGGAAAGTCAAAGTTAAATTATTGGGTGAAGGAATAATGATCTCCGGATCGGATGGATTGATTTTAACGTAATAATCTATTTTGTATGTCCTCCCGGATGAAAGAGGAGAAGAAATGTCGTATAACCCGGGAGTTAAATCAATTGTTCCTGCAGTTGTATTTGTTCCCAAGGTCGCATACATATTCAATGAAGTTGATATATCTGTGATGACCACTCCATACTCACTGATGTCTATGTTATCATACGGAGCGGCAGTTGTGTTTATTATTTTACCACTAAAAATATAAATTTTATTATGAGGATAATAAAAATAACCACTTAACGTGTCTCCACGAAATGTGTATGAGGGAGTACCCACACCACCATCTGCCCGTATAATTTTATGCTTGCTAAAATAAACGAAGCCGTTTGCCTTAACGTAAATTTCTACACTAATAAGATCTCCGGGAGATACATTAACTCTTCCGGATACCACAAAAATTTGTTTTCTGGCATTTATGGTCCCTATAGGAATCATAGAATTGATACCGGGATTGTTTACAACTTCATAATATATTCCATATTCTTCTACATAAAGTCTACGGGGATTGGATACATTTGCACTGAATTCTAACATCCCAACTGATGGAGAGGATACAACTACATTGGAAAATATAATATCAGTGGAATCTTGTACTGAAATATCCGTCAGGCCGGGTATGAAAATTATACTATCAGTCTTTACAACATTGTTTACATACACTTCTGCTTTGATTTCATACAGATATTGTTCGCTTAGAAATACCTGGCAGAGATAGTTTCCTGAGCCTCCTCTGTCTGTCATCAAACCTTTAAACCTATCCGTATGGATGATATAGCCGTACACAGGATCTTTTTGGGTCAGTTTAAAAATCATGCTGTCTACTCGCATGCTGGCCGACATGAATACAGTAGCTCTCAACTCGTAGTTTGGGCTTTGTGCGCCAGCCACGCGAGGGACTAATTTTACAGGATTGTGCATGCGCACGATGAATTGAGCATCTTTTTCTTTCTTGCACGAGAGAAATAATGATGCAAGAGTAGTTAAAAGAATAAACAGGTTAATTTTCTTCATATGTTTCATCTTTTGAATTGGTAAGCTATTCCAAACGTAAGAGAGAAAGTTTCTATTCTGTACGTTCGCCTTATGTTGATTTCTGGCCTTCCATTATCTGTGTTTAAAGATTCTTTAAAGACAAACGTAGGTCGGGCAAAGTTGTATTGTGCGGAGAGCTTTATTGCAAGCTTTCGAACAATGCTAAAACGTAAAGAAGTAGAAAAGTCGAAGTTTTTTAAGGTAATGGTTCTTTTTCCTTCTGATATATATGTATCTGCATCAGGAACTGGTGGATTGATTTTGAAATAAGTAACATGAATTTTAGGCTTATATACAACAGCAGGACCACTGCTGATTGAAATATCAGCAAATAAACTTTTTGAAAATGCATGTGAATATGCGGGGCCGAAATGTAAGTAAGTATTTCTCCACCTGATATTTTCATTTTCGGGATAAGAGAAATAAGAATAAAAAGGCAGAAAGTTATCAGCAAATTCTGAAGTTTTGAATGCGTTAGAGAAGTGACCTATTTTGGCTGCTACAGCCCAATTCTTCTTCCAATAGTATCCTCCTTCTATTTTTACATGTGGCCCACTTTCAGCAAACCCTGAAGGAGATATATTTTCTGCTGAAGTAATTAGATCCGCTCTCCTGTAATAGCTCAATGGTAAAGAACGTCCGATTTCAAAACTTAGGAAATGATAAGGTATTTTTTCAAAGTTCAACACCTTTCCATATTGAAACCTTATTTTCCTTACCTCTGATTTAGGCATGGTGTATGTTCTAAATTCCGGATCATCAAGCATCTTATAGTGTATATCTTTTTTGGTTATGTTAAATACTCTTGTTTTCATTTCTTTTCCGTCCTTCATATATATCAAATCTTGAGCCAATAGTGAGTGACTGCTCAAAAATATTATCATCACGATGGTGAGAATGCTAAAAAATTGTTTTACATAAGCCATACTTAATAAGTATAATTTGAATTCATAAAGAGATAACTTCATAATACGCAACGGAAATTTAATTATTTTTTTGAGTTATCCATCTTAATTGCCATTCTTTATCACGGGGATTCAAAGTTTTTTTTTTCAGATATAGAGCTACCCTTAAATCAGGCTAAAGTCAGACATATGCGGATGAAATTTTTGTAAGTAGAATAATTTTTTTTGTTGTTGATAATTAGTAGTTTTAGTTATCTGTATTGTAATTTTACTTTAAGCTTACAATGCCATACAGGGAAAAAAAAGTGGAAAAAAAATATTACTCTATTGGCGAGGTGGCATGCATGTTTAAAGTACAACCTTCGCTGATAAGGTTTTGGGAGAAAGAATTTGGTATACTGAGGCCTAAAAAAAATAAAAAAGGGAATCGCCAGTTTACCAAAGAAGATATAGAAACTTTCAAAACGATATATCATTTAGTGAAGGAAAAAGGATATACGTTGCAGGGCGCTAAAGAACGAATAAAGGAATCGGCACATGCCTCACCGGAAAAGAAAGAAATTTTGAATTCGTTGATTAACCTAAAAAACTTTTTAATAGAACTGAGAGAAAAACTATAACAATGCATGTATTCTACACTCCTCATCCGGAGATGGGGTATACTCTCAATCAGGAAGAATCTGAGCATGCCGTACGAGTATTACGCATGAAAGCGGGCGATGTGGCGCATCTTGCGGACGGCAGGGGAAGTTTGTATGAAATTTTGATAAAGAGTCCCGATGCGAGAAGTTGTGGATATGAAATTAGAAATAAAATAAAGTCTGAACCAGAAAACAGTTGCAAACTTTCAGTGGCAATAGCACTTACTAAGCAGGCCGAGCGCATGGAATGGTTTGTTGAGAAAGCAGTTGAAATCGGGGTATCAGCAATTCATTTCATTGTGAGTGTACGTACAGAACGCAGTAAAATTAATTTAGCGCGTATACATAAAATTGCTGTTTCTGCTATGAAACAATCCACAAATTTGTGGCTGCCTGTTTTTTCCGGCCCGATTACTTTTGCCGAGTTTATCGCAAAAGATGCCAATGAACAAAAATATATTGCCCACCTGGAAGACGAAAACAGAAAGTTGTTTTCCTCTGCATTAATACCAAACAAAACAGCTACTATCTTGATAGGCCCGGAAGGAGATTTTTCTGCAGAAGAAATTTCGAAAGCCAAAAACAAAGAATATGTTCCGGTAAGTTTGGGCAATAACAGGTTACGAACCGAAACAGCCGGCATCATGGCATGTGCCATTGCCGCCATGAAAAGAATGGAGAGGACTAATTCATAAAATTTAATGAGAGGCGTTTGTCAATATTTAGCCATTTTGAATACGCGGGCAGCACTTGTATTACTTACTTTGACGGTATACAAACCTTTGCTCCACGATTCTGTGGGTATGGTTATTGCAGAGTGAGAAGAAGTCGTAGTTTCGAAAATTATGCTACCCTGGCTATTGATGACAGATACAGAATGTGTGCCACTCTCTGTAGGATGAATAAAAATTTCGTTGAAGAAAGGATTAGGAAAAACTTGCACGGAAAGGCTTGATACTTTTCTAATGTTTTTTGCCGGGAAGTAATGCAACTTGCCTTCGGAATTTACAGACACAATACGATAATACATCTCAAAGTCTTGTTCTGATGTTATGTCTTCAAATTCATACAAGTTAAAATATTCAGAGTTTTGAGCAGGTATATGTACGAAAGAGTTAAAATCCTTACCATCATAGCTTTTTTGTATGATATAGTGCGATATATTCTTTTCGTCGGTAGTGCTGAAATAGCCATATACGGTATTTTGCTGAGTTTCGAGTGAAAAATTTATCAAGGTGAGGGGCAAGGGGTTGGCAATAATGTGGTTTACATATGCCAATGCAAGAAGAAACCATGCATCATGGGGCAGCCACTGCTCTATCCATCTCCAGTTTCTCCACGCATCACCGCTGGCCTGATCGTAAGGAGCCCATTCGATGTCGGTTTCGCCGCCACTATCTCTAGAGGTAATGCCGTTGCAAATGCCGCCGGTAATGTTAGTTTTTTTTGCACCATTGAGGTAAGCTGGATAAGTAGTAGTACCTACGCCGGTCATCATACACACATCAAAAGGATTTTTTCCTAAAATCCAGTCGAGCTGCGATATTACTATTTGAGAGTAGAGGCCACCATCGAAATTGAAGGCTCCGTTGAACCGGTATGCAGCCATCATAGCTGCAGCCATAGAAGCCAGGCGGGCATTTTCGCCCTGCCACCAATATCCGGTTTCGTTGCTGTGTGGCAGAAAGAAAGCTTTTCGTGCGGGTTGCAAAGTGCCTCCTGAATAAGGGCACCCATATTCTCGCATATACATAAAAGGATTGGTAATTTCAGTGGTTATGGTGTGATACCAGTTTATCCATTTAGTAAGGAACGTATTTATAGCAGAATTATAACTGGCATCTATAGTAGCGAATTCTACCAGAGCTAATACGGGTAATCCCTCATCAGCAGCGTGGTAGAAAGGCCGGGTAGAGGCTGTGTTGGAATAGAGGTATCCATCGGTATGTTGCCGTGCCATCAGAAGGTTGGCATAGTTTTGTGCATCGCTTAGGTATACGGGGTTTGAAGTTGCTTTGTAGAGCTCTGTAGCGGCCAGTAGCCCGCAATAGAAATCAATAATGTTTTCGACATGGTCGTTGCAGTATTCAAGATTTTTTGTGGCATATCCCGTTCCGGGTGACTTGAGGTGGTTATACAACAGTTGAGCTCTTGACAGATATTGCGCCGGTGTGAAAGAACCACCGGTAATATTCATATAAGAAGCTCGGGCAAGTGCTGCTATGGCCATACCTGCTCCTTCGCGCATGGCGGCCTGATAGTTTGCAGTTCGGCAGTTGTCGCAGGCAGGAGCCTGCCCCCACTCGCATATTTCACGGGTTGCCGGAGCATTGCCCCAGTCGTCAAATATGGCTAAATACAGGTAGCCCGCAGGGTCTGTATTGCGGCATAGATAGTCCGCTCCCCATGCTGCCTCAGCCAGTAGCGGAGCAGAAAAAGAACTATATGCAGGAGGATTCAAAGAATATGATTTTAAAAGGCTCCATACAACCATGGGTATCTGCTGAGGATTAAAATAATTTGCATAAGAAAGGTGCGACATATGCTTGCCAGGGTCGCCGGTGGCATCCCACCAGCCGCCATACACATTCACAAAGTCATTTCTGGGGCCGTAAAAAGACAGGTTGTTGTCTGAAGTGCCGGTATGCCGCATACCGTTGAAAAACGTTACCACCAGAGGAGCTAAATTGTTGAACAATAAATTTTGATTGATGCTAAAGTTGTACGAGTACAAATCGCCGGCTTTCATTTTCAGCTTATAGGTGCCGGGTGTGTTGAAATTAGTGAAGTTTAATGTCCAGTAATATCGGTTGGTCCATCCTGTAACATTGCCTCTGTATACACCTAAGCCACGATGCACGATTTGATTGCTCATATTCAGCACATAAAAACTATCGGTGGGCAGAGAGGTTATGTTGGTCTGGTAGACGGCAATCTTTGGGCAATTCAATTCATAGCCTACCTGGTTGATTAAAATTTTTCCCGGCAAGGGATTAAAGGTATAGGATCGCCTACCGTCACATCATCAAAATACACAGTGTTGGTGTAGCCGCTACCAGGATTAAAAAAAAATGTAGCTGCTATTATTTTAGTTGGGTCTACTGTGGCGCTGGTGGGATAAGTTTGGTTGAAGCGGCCGGAAAAGTTAAACGTGTAGGTCACAAAACCGGCACTCGCAGTAACTGTTTGTTGTACGGGATTAGCGTTTGTGTATCTGCCGTTGATGTCTTTCAGATCCACCCGTAGTGTAAAACTGCTGGGAGCCTGCACTTTCAGGCTCACCACCGGATTTGCCGATATGTTTATAGAAGGAAAAGAAAATTCAAGGTTTTCATAACCGGTAGAAGAACAATTTATTCTCAATGTCTGACTTATGCCGGCAAGCACAAACTGAGCCGGATTCGTACCTTGCCAACCAGCCGTTGAATTTGTAGAAAAATCAACAAATACACCTGTCTGAGCGTACAAAAAAATTCCTGGAAAAAATAGTAATAATATTGAATACACTCGCTTCATCATAATGTATTTTAATACTGTAATAATATAACTTATTATTGTAAAAATACATATTTTATCAAAATATAAAAATTATTAATAAAAAAATAAAAATTTTATGTTTTACATTTTTAATACAACTCTGAAATTTCAAGATGGGAACTATTAGCTATGCTACTGATAGGATTTAATCTGATTTAAGCAATGGGAAAATCGGTTGTAAAAAGCAAAGCAAATATTACAAAATTATTGAGGATAATATTTTTTTTGAATTAGGCATTTAAGCGATAATCATTTTATATGTTCTCGGCGGGTGTGCTATCATTCTTCTCATCAGGTTCT
>JANWYS010000121.1 GCA_025054875.1 Cytophagaceae bacterium
TCTCTTTCGAAAACTCCTTGAAAATTCCACATTGAAAGGAAAAATCAGTGTTGAAATTGTATATTCAACTGAAAAATGCGAGATAAAATCTCAAGTTTAACTCTTCAAAGTTTATGTAAAAAAAGAGGGTTTATTCCTTACTTCTTGTATTAAGAACCCGAGCCGCTAACATACTCACAAAACACATGTTGTTGGCAAATGAGTAAAGCTTCCTTTGGGAACATGCAGAGCAAGATGAGAGGCAGGCACACAATAATCAGCAAGAGTAAAATTTGTATGCTTACTATGGAGAAAATTCTTTTGTTGTCCAACCGACGTTTACCGAATAATGTTGAACAACCGCTTCCAACGTATATAATTTAACCAACTTCCTTCTTTATCTATGGAGAACCATATGAATACGGCTTTGCCTACTACATGATCTTCAGGAACGAAGCCCCAGAAGCGTGAGTCGTAAGAGTCGTGGCGGTTATCGCCCATCATAAAGTAATAGTTTTGACGGAAGGTATATTCCTTAATTTCTTCTCCGTTGATTTTAAGATACGTTCTGTAATCTGTTTCTATATCATCCTCGTCATAACCTTCGTAGCGCATTATCGTAGTCAGATATTTGCAAATTGTATTGGAGTCTATTTTAATCGTAGCACCTTTTTTTGGAATCCACAGCGGTCCATAGTTGTCTAAATCCCAATTTTCAGTTTGCGGACATAAGGGGAACAACGGATCTAAGACAAACTCCCGGGTATCAGTCACTATCTTAATGCTATCGGCCACGTTGTCGGCTCTCATTTTTTCGGCTGTTTGCTCTGTCAGCGGCACACGATACCCTGTTTTTTTGTCTTTGAATTGTATATATTTTTTTTGAAAATCACCATGAGCTGATTCATAATTAGGAATGTAATACTTGCGGAAAGTTTTTTTAGATATGGGGTAATTTGTGTAAACCTTGTATGAGTATTGTACCAGGGGAGCATTCTGCACGAACTTGCCATTGATGAAAACCTTCTTATTGTATATTTGAATAGTGTCGCCGGCAATGCCGATACATCTTTTCACATAATTGGTTTTCAGATCAGAGGGATAGCCGCTTTCATTCGGGTAGTTGAAAACAACAATGTCGTTACGCTTTATTTTCTGCAATCCGGGTAAACGGAATTGCGGAAGTTGTATCCAATCTACATACGAGGGTATATCTAGGAAGAATAATTTTTGATGAGTGAAAGGCACCTGCAGAGGGGTTTTAGGTGTTCGCGCCCCATAGTGGATTTTACTCACGAAAAGAAAATCGCCCATAAGCAAAGTATTTTCCATGGATGGGGTTGGAATAGTGTATGCCTCCATAAATGCCCAGCGTATGAGCGTGGCCGCTACCACTGCAAAGAGTATAGCTTCGCCCCATTCCTGAACAGAATTTTTTGCAGGCTTAGGCAACGAAGTAGCCTTGCCTACATACACTACATTTTTACTGTATCCAAGATATGGCAAATAAAATACACCAACCGTCAGCATCAGTATGATGTCCAAAAGTTTGTTTCTGCCAAATGATTTTAGCAGATCTACTGTCATTCCGTAAAGGACAATCAGATTGATAACCGGTATAAACATCCAAATAATATATCGCTTAGGCCTACCAATAATTTTGAGCCAAGTAATGTAATTATATACAGGAACAAGAGCTTTCCATCCCTTCTCTCCGGCCTTTTCAAATAACCTGTATAGCCCATATGCCAGCAGAGCCTGAAAGGGAAGTGTATATAGAAAAACATCCAGCAATGTAACTTGTCCGTAGGTATCTGTGAATTCCATAAGTGTGTATTGTCTACTTTAACATCGAAAAATAAAGAATATATTTTACATAAAATACTTATCGGCGTTTTAAGTCATAAAAGATATAATGCCATTGTCTATAAAAAATTTAATGAAGCAGATGGCCTATGCCAAAGCATGCGGTATAAAGCAATGTAGTAAAAACTAATTGACGCAACCATGGATCAAGTTTTTCTGCTTCCTTGGTATTAAAAATTTTGATGAGATTGATAAAAAGAAAAGGCACACTAATCAAATACAGAAATTGCCAAAGACTTTTGAAGGTTAACCCTACAAAAACCGTTGAAAACAGTATGGGGCAAATGATGAGAAATGCATGATATATTTTAGCGCGTTCCAAACCTATACGTACAGGTATGGTATATTTACCTGCTTTCTTATCTGAATGCATATCGCGCATATTGTTTATGTTCAACACTGCCACCGACAGGAAGCCCACTGATGCCGCAGGAAGAAGCAGTGCAGGGTATATCTTTTGAGTATGCAAATAATAAGATCCTAACACACCGGTAAAACCAAAAAATATGAGCACAGACAAGTCGCCTAAACCTGCATAGCCATATGGATTTTTTCCCGCTGTATATTTTATCGAAGCTACTATGGCCAATATGCCTAAGGCAAGAAAAAATCCGAATGCATTTACGGATTCCAATGCTTCGCTCATAATAAGCAAAAAGACACCACTGCATAAAGAAAGCAAAGTAAAGATTACGATAGCGATAAGCATTTCATTTTTTTTCAATTGCCCGGATTGCAACATACGCTTTGGCCCTATACGCTCTATGAGGTCAGCGCCGCTCACATAGTCTCCATAATCATTGGCAAGATTAGAAAGTATTTGTAATAAAAATGTGGTAAGTAATGCCAGGCAAAATATTGAAAGCTGAAAAGATCCATCGCATGCAGCCATGAAACCACCCATACCAATACTTGCCGCAGAGAGTGGAAGTGTACGAAGCCGGAAGGCTTTAAGCCATGCGTTTATTTTTGAAAAGTTCATTTCCTGCAATCTATAAGTTTGTTGTATAAGAAATCTTCACAATATAAGCCCTATCGGGCAGGGTAATCATTTACAAATATATAAACCTTACAAAGAACTATGCAGGCTATGATTGATAATACTTCATGTTGTACAATACATGCCGCTCTGTAGAAAACTATCAGAAGGAATCATCAGAATATGCTCATTTAATAGTTTAAGGTTAAAATTATAACAACGCATAGGATAAGAGTCAGCAAGTTTATCATTACAAAAGTCAATATACGTTTTACAGCCGCCAGTATAGACTAATGAAAGGGGCAATGTACTTTTTAGCATGATTCACTTAGGACAGTTTTTTTTAAGGGTTATGCGTTTTTTGTCGTAGCAGATGGGGCATATTGTTTTTTTCTTTTTCATTCCATTGCACGAGCTGCAGTTTATGATTTTGCTACCATTGCACTTTTTGCATGTGTTGTACGCACTTTGCCCTAAGTTGTGGTAGCTTGCAGATCGAGTCACGCCTTTGCCCTGGCAAGCGGGGCATATCTCATTTCCCGTGGCATCGCATGCCGGGCAATCGTAAAAACTCGGATTGGTTTTGCAATACGAGCAAGAGTCTACATATTCAATATACCCTAAGGTTTTGCAAGCTATGCTGTCCAGGGTTTGAACGGACAGTGCCGCCAAATAAGAGTTTTTAACTTTAAACGATAAATATTTTTCTAACCACTGTTTTGCAGAATTTAATTTATTCTGTTTGTAAAGAATATATCCATAGTAAAATGCGATTTCATCGGGGACTGATGTTTTGAGTGAAAAAATTTTTTTGCATTGCCTTTCAGCTTCCTCATATTGAGAAGCTTCAATGTTTTTTTTTATCGTATCTATCCGACTGTAAATGGAACTATCTTGAATCTTTTGTGCCTTCAGCAAAGATGTATAGAGACCTGCATGGGCAAGTAACAAAAATGATAAGATCTTTATGGATTCACGGATCACTCTGCAGATTCTATAAGATATGTACCCAGGTTAATTTGTTTTCCCGTAGTGAAGTTAAAATCACCTTCGCTATTTATGTTAAGGTCTGTCACAACGTTGCTTTGAAAAATAACGTTGTTGTTTTTTAGCACTTTAAAATACAAGTCCGGATGTTTTTCGGCTGGAGAATCTATTGATTTAATTTTATCTAGGTCAAAAGAGATGAGTACATTTCCGTGTTGATCGGGAGAAGATTTCCCTAATAAGTCATCCTGCAACATATCTTTGTCATAGAGTTCTACAGAATATTCATCACCGAAAATTGCCGTCCCGGTTCCTTTATTGATAAGGGTTAAAGAGGTGTGTAGAATTATCGCCATATTACGTTGCTTTGTACAGTCTAATATAGAATATTTTGTGAATTACAAAAAGAATAGATGCGGAGGCAAACTCCATTCAATGAAACGTTGGTTCAGCAATTAATTTTTTTCTTTATGATGTACGGTACTTTATTTTGAGATTCGTAATAAGTACGCATTAGCATTTCAGAAACGATACCAATAAGAATAAGTTGTATGCCTGTGCCACCAAAAAATGCGCTGATGGTGGTGAGTTGGGTTTGAGAAAACGTTTTCATATCCATTATTTTCAGGTATAGAGCGCCCATGAGAAGAATGAAAGCAATTGCAAAACATAGTAGTCCTGCCCCACCAAAAAAGTGAATAGGTTTGTTCATATACCTGTCTAAAAATCGTATAAGCAGCAGGTCGAGAATTACTTTGTATATTCGGGACATACCATAGTTACTTTTGCCGTGCTTACGCGGTTGGTAGCTCACCGGCACCTCTGCAACTTTACCACCGTACCATTTGGTATACACAGGAATGAAGCGATGCATTTCTCCGTAAAGGTCTATATGCTCTATCACTTCTCTTTTGTAGGCTTTGAGTGTGCACCCATAGTCGTGAAGTTTTACTCCGGATATTTTGGAGATGAGCAAATTGGCCATTATGGAGGGTAGCTTACGTGTTATAAATTGTCCTTTCCACCGGTTTTTTCTCCATCCGGACACCACATCATAGCCTTCGTTGAGCTTGGCAAGCAGCAAAGGTATGTCGGCGGGGTCGTTTTCAAGATCGCTGTCAATGAGAATAATGATATCGCCCGTGGCATTACGTATGCCGGCATTTATGGCAGCAGTTTGGCCAAAGTTTCGTACAAAAGTGATTGCTTTTATTTTTTTATCGTTAGCGCAAAGTTTTTCCAGCTCTGCCCATGAATTATCTTTAGAGCCATCATTTACAGCCACTATTTCATAGTCGTAACCTTCCAGGGCTGTTTGCAGTTTTTTAAATAATTCCGGTATGTTTTTCTCCTCATTATATATGGGAAGTACGATGCTAAGTCGGTTCATTTTATTGATGAGTTAGATACCATTGGTAAAAAATTTTTAAACCCTCTTCGATACTTGTGGAAGGATTGTAATTTAATATTTTTTTTGCTTTGTCTATTGAGGCGTAAGTGATGCGCATGTCGCCGGGTTGCTCAGGCAGATGTTCCCTTATGGCGGTTTTACCGACTACATTTTCTATAAGCTCAACAAGGTGTAACAGAGATATAGGACTATTGTTACCAAGGTTAAATGTATCGAATATACTGTTGTTCGACATTAAATATTCATATGCGTTGAATATTCCTTGCACGATATCATCAACAAAGGTGTAATCACGTTGCGTGTCGCCTTTGCCAAACAACTTTATGGGCAATCCATTGTGAATGGCGTTAGTAAATTTGTATATAGCAAGGTCAGGCCTTTGCCTGGGACCATATACCGTAAAGAAGCGCAAGTTTATGATGTCCATACCGTACAAATGATGATAGGTATGGTTCAGCAACTCGCAACTTCTCTTGGTAAATGCATAGGGCGATACCGGATAAATATCCGCATCGCTTTCTGAAAAGGGTATCGTATTGTTGTTCCCATATACAGATGAAGAGGAAGCGAAAAGCATCTTTCGGATATTTCTTCTCTTCATCCACTCAAGCAGGTTGTTCGTACCTTGTATGTTGTTATGTATATATTGCAAAGGCTGCAAAAGCGAAGGCTGTACTCCGGCTTTGGCAGCAAGATGGATAACTGCAGAAACCGGTTGTGTGATTGAATTCATAAAGGCCACGTCGTTCAGGTCACCTTCCAAAAAACTAAACAAATGATGAGATTTTAACCATGATATATTTTTTTCTTTGACGCTGCGACTATAAAAAGAATCGAAGTTGTCAATACCTACCACGGGAAAGCCCCTTTTTATGAAACACTCAGCGGTGCATGAGCCTATAAATCCGGCCACACCTGTTATTAAAATCATAGATGGAAAACTTAGTACAAGACAATATTAACAAATAGTTTTCAGTTTGCATGAAAGGTGTACAAAGATAGGCATGTTATAACTTTACTAGCGCATACATGACAGGCATTAAGAATACCTGTTCATCATATATTGTACGTGAAGAAATTCATTATCCCATTTTATGCAATAGAGATATTTCAGTTTAAACATCTAAGTTATGTTTACAATGCTTTAGAAGTGAGAAATGCTTCTGGCAAACCCATTCATCAGCAATGTTTTTATGGCTTTGCGAATCCAAAATTTTTCTACTGCATAAAATGGTTTAAACTCATATTATATAGTAGCGAAAAAGTGTGATGATCTGTTTTTTTATGTTGGGCGCGCCCCTGCGGGGCCGGGCTGTCCGCCACTCCGCTATCGCTCCGGTGCTCCGCTAAAGCTC
>JANWYS010000122.1 GCA_025054875.1 Cytophagaceae bacterium
GCCTGAGATATACAACTCGGTTATAACTGGTTATGCACCTTTGTTTACATTCGACGGTGCGAGTACAGATCCCAAAGTCAGTCACAACGTGGTAGCAAGTACAAGAATAGGAACAACTCCTTTAAACAACTTAAGGTTTAGAGTACCCATTTCCAATTCATCCTCCGCGTATAATAATTTTCTCACTAACAATGACTCAGTTCTAATTACAACAAACCCTTTAAAAGAGGCAAATTGGTCTCTTATAGGACTGTCTGAGTCACTATTCTTTGCAGAACATGCCGACTATCCTTCCAATCCAAACTTTACTGTGACAAGTGGAACAGCAAGCACAGGTGCAAACTTCAGTAGCTTACCTTCTTTCTTTACAATAACTACATACCGCGGTGCGTTTGGATCTGTAGACTGGACAGATACATGGACTGAGTTCCGTCCCAAAACAGCTGTGTACTAGTTTACATACACTTCTGTATATAATTATTGATTTATACATTTGTACCACTGATTATTTCAGTGGTACTTTTTTTTAACATATATCACAACTATGAAACACTATAACAACATTTTCATTGCGGCATCTGTATTTCTTTTTCTATCATGTGATAACAGAAATTACGACATAGAGTCGTACTACACTAAAGAGCAAAGCGATTCGCTTATGTTCAGCATACTGCCCTACATAGCCAAGCTGGAAAAAAAAGTAAACTATGAAAACCGCTTCAATCCGGAACACAAGGCTTATTTCATGGCCAAATGGGCTGATTATAAATTTCAATTTAAACGATATTTTATCACAGAAGACAGCACACATTATTTCTTAATATGGAAAGTTGCTCCCAGCCTGTATGAAAAATACATAGCCATTGGAGGGCGTTTCAAAAAAGATAAAAACGGAAAGGTTATCCAGTTTGAAGAAATATTCAACACATGGAAGATGAAGCCCGATGAACTCGAAGAAAAAAGCTTTGCTTTGTTTGATTATATGGTGAAAAACGGAAACGTAGATCCCTTCATGAAAGAGGAATATCTCATCGAATTTCCGGACGACAAAGTCTATTACGACAAAAAAGAATGTCGCTGGAAGGTAAAAAATCCTACAATAGTAGATTCACTTCTCATTAAATAAACCCGAGTGCCATTACAATTTTCAAGGAAATATGTAATGGCCGCATCTTACGTCCGGCAAGTATGCAGGTTGTTTTTCACTCGCCATGTGTTATTTTTACTTTATGGACGAACGTTACCACTTACGTGGTGTATCATCCGGAAAAGAAGATGTACACCAGGCTATAAAAAAAATTGACAAGGGCATTTTTCCGAACGCTTTTTGTAAAATACTTCCCGATATATGGACAGGCGATCCGGAATATGCCTGCATCATGCATGCCGATGGGGCCGGCACAAAATCTTCTCTTGCCTACATGTATTGGCGAGAGACCAACGACCTCTCCGTATGGAAAGGAATCGCTCAAGATGCCATCGTCATGAATACCGACGATTTACTTTGTGTTGGTGCCACCAACAACATTTTGTTTTCCTCTACTATCGGCCGCAACAAAAAATACATCCCCGCCGAAGTGATTTCGGCCATCATAAACGGCACAGAAGAAGTGTTGGAGATGCTGCGCAGTCACGGCATGAACATTCATAGCGCCGGTGGCGAAACCGCCGATGTAGGCGATCTGGTAAAAACCATAATCGTAGATAGTACTGTAGCCTGCCGTATCCGCAGAGATGATGTCATCACCAACGGGCATATAAAGCCCGGACTCGTCATTGTAGGCTTTGCTTCATATGGTAAGGCTTCCTATGAATCTGAATACAACAGCGGCATTGGCAGTAACGGCCTCACATCGGCACGCCACGATGTGCTCTCAAACATCTACGCTCATAAGTATCCGGAAAGCTATGACGCTTCCATCCCCCAACATCTCATCTATTCAGGATCACGAAGGTTAACGGATACTTATCAGAATCTGCCCCTCAACATTGGCAAACTGCTCCTATCGCCTACACGCACTTATGCCCCGCTCATGATCGAAATTTTAAAACATCACCGCAAAAATATAGCCGGCATCATCCATTGCAGCGGCGGCGGCCAAACCAAAGTACTTCACTTTGTTAACAACGTACATATCATTAAAGACAATCTCCTTCCTGTACCTCCACTGTTTAGCCTTATTCAGGAAGAAAGCCGCACAGATTGGAGAGAGATGTACAAAGTCTTCAACATGGGACACCGCCTGGAAATATACATAGCCCCCCAATATGCCTCAGAACTTGTAAGCATTGCCAAAAGCTTTAATATAGAAGCACAAGTGATTGGCAGAGTAGAACCTTATGAAGGGAAGAAATTAACTATAAGCACCTCAAAAGGCAACTATGAATATCAAATGAGTGAAACATGATCATGTACACACATGCAGAACGCCGCAAATCAAAAGTTTGGCTGCAATAAATATTTAGAGTAGAAGTCATCAATCACTCGCACGGCTTCATCGGGAGTATCTACGAGATTTATCAGGTTCATATCTTCGGGATTGGCGTTATGCTCCTTATCTATCAGAACGTTTTTTATCCACTCAATGAGCCCTGCCCAAAACTCTCTTCCCACCAGAATGATGGGAAAGCGCCCAATCTTTTTGGTTTGTATCAATGTTAACGCTTCAAACAGTTCATCCAATGTGCCAAACCCTCCGGGCATAACTATGAATCCCTGAGAGTATTTTACAAACATAACTTTTCGAACAAAAAAATGTTCAAAGTTCAACAGCTTGTCGCGGTCTATGTAGTGATTGTGCGACTGCTCAAAAGGCAACTGTATGTTTAGCCCCACAGATTTTCCTCCTTGCAGGTAAGCCCCTTTATTAGCGGCTTCCATGATGCCGGGGCCTCCTCCTGAAATCACGCCATAGCCATGGCGCACAAGTTTCGATGCTATCTCAACAGCCATTTGATAATAGGGATGATCCGGTGCGGTACGTGCCGAACCAAATATAGACACACATGGCCCGATCTTGGAAAGCTTCTCAAAACCTTCTACAAATTCGGCCATCACTTTAAATATAGCCCATGAATCAGAACTTTTTATCTCGTTCCAATCTCTGTCTTTAAACGCTTTTCGTATCTGTTTCTCTTCTTCTACATCCAGAGCAGGGTCTTTATGTTTTTTGGGTTGAGTGGATTTTTCTTCAGGGTGGTTATTGGTGTTATGATGTATATCCTTTTCTCTTAAATCATCTGTCAGCATAAAAGTAAATCATTTTATTACTTAAAATTATTACGGGGTTAATATAATAACGTGTTGGAGTGTAAATATGTTTCCTTGATTAAGAAATTGTTATAATCACAGTTTTTTTACTCAAAAAGAAATCCTGATTCAAGGGATACATATGGCAATTCCGGAGAGATTGTTTTTTTTATAGTGCTGTCTTGCCGTCTTGTGCAGATGCCGTGCTGAGGGCTTTCCGTTTTACTATGTATGGCGGAGACACATTCATCGTTCTGCCTGCTCTAAAGCTTGTATATGTACACAAAGATGATGTGCAAGCATCCGTATGCTGAGGCTTGTATGAGAGAATCCTGAAAATCAGAATCACAATTCAAGAATGGATTATCACTCACGGATAAAAAGCTGTTATTCTAAATGACATTAAGGCTATTATCCACAAGTTCTTTGTAAGCAAGGATACCCCCTTCGAGATTGTATAAATTGGTGTATCCTAAATTTTGCTCCAGAAAACTGATGGCATTTGCACTTCGTTTTCCACTGCGGCAGTGTATAACTACCTTTTTGTCTTTAGAAATTTTATGCGTGTTATTAGGAATAGTACCAAGCGGTATAAGTTCACCTCCTATGTTAGCGGCATTGTATTCACTGGGTTCTCTGACGTCAATCAATTGAAAATCTTCTTTTCCATCTATCCACGCTTTTAATTCCAGGGCATTGATTACTTTCATTTGCACAAAATAAATTAAATTAACAACTGCTAATGTAAGTAATATACCTTATTTAGGCAACAGTGGCATAGGCAACAAAGTTT
This sequence comes from Cytophagaceae bacterium, assembly GCA_025054875.1. Taxonomy (GTDB): domain Bacteria; phylum Bacteroidota; class Bacteroidia; order Cytophagales; family Cytophagaceae; genus JANWYS01. The sequence continues at coordinate 4,044 of JANWYS010000122.1, forward strand.
ACACTAAAATCCTTATCCGGTTGTTTGTAATAATTTTGGGCTTGTAAAATGAAGCCGGGTGATGTTTATAAAAATTTTCACGGGCAATATCTTGATGCAAAGTATCAGAAATGCGTGTTATGGAGGGGGTTGAGCTTGATGTGAAAAAATTAACCAGAAAAAAATCAGGCCTAAGTAGACATAGATTCATAAATTCTGTTGTTTGGGAAAGTAAGAGTAAAAGTAGTGCCTTCGCCTACTTTTGATTGTATATCTACACTTCCATTCATGATTTCCATCTGTGTTTTTATGATGAATAATCCCAGTCCGGTACCTTCTACGTTATCGTGAAATCTCTTAAAAGGGAAAAACAATTTGTCTTTATGTTTGTCAATGTCAATTCCTATACCATTATCGCTAACGGATAGTTTGGTATGAGTATCGAGCTCAGTAATGGAGATAGTTATGACCGGAGTTATTCTGGGTTTAGCATATTTAATAGCATTGCTGATGAGGTTGTATAAAATATTGTTTAGGTAAATAGGAATGGCATATATACTTACGTTGTCGTGGGTGTTGATGATGAGTTGTGCCTGCGACTCTTTTATCTCTCTTTGCAACATAATTTTTACATCATCCAGCACATCAGCAAACCGTACAGGTTCTTTCATTGTAGAATAATTTTTTTGTATGTCTAATACGCTTGAAAGTCCTTTGATGACCATGTCCAGTTTTTTTGTAGTGAGATGAATTTTATCCAGGAGAAATTCTAATTCATCACCTCGACTTTGCGGAATGAGTTGAACTAATCCCAGTAATGTAGCAATAGGGCCTCTCAGGTTGTGCGAAGTTACATAAGCAAACTGCTCCAACCTGGAATTTTTATCTTTCAACTCTGCGTAGGCATCTAGTATTTCTTTGGTCCTTTTTTGAATAAGGTTTTCAAGGTTGAGATTTTGATCTCTTAGTTTCTGATTCAACTCCTGTATGGTATTATTTTTTTGATTGAGTTCCTCATTGATAAGTTCGAGTTCTGTTCTTTGAATCTGCAACTCTTCATTTTGCTGAGTCATTTCTTCATTCATCTCCTGAAGCTCTTTGGTACGCTCATTGATTTTTTCTTCCAGTAATTGATTTTGGCTGCGCAGTATTTTTTCATTTTCTTCCAGAAGAGTAAACAATTTTTCTTTATGCCTTAGCCATTCTATTCTTACTTCGTTAACATTGTAAACTACTCCAACAAAAAAGAACAACATTTGTGCGAAAGAACCTCCTGCATATACATTAGCCCAAAAACGGCTGTAAGGAAGCACGCCTTGTATGGCGAGCAGATACAACAAAATACCTATTGAGTTGAGAGTAAATCCACATGTAAAAATAACCAGATGTATTTTTTGCTTTTTTATTGTAACGATGAAAACACTTATATACATCCATAGCAAGCATATGAGAGTAAGATAAGAGTTTATTTTAGTAGCCAAACTATAGTTTCCTGCCAGGTTAATGGAAATTACCAAAAAGTTAAAAGCCAGCAGAGAGAAATAACACCATTTTTGAAACAAATTAGCAGTGTATATTTGCAACACATGGCCTACAAAGAGAAGCACAGGTATGGCTGCAGAAGCGTATAACGCCATGTTGTATTGATTCGCTTTCGGATAGTGAGGCCATGCCCATTCATACAAATACCCGAAATCTATTTGAATGATGAACGCTGTACTCAAAGCATACAAGCTGTAAAGAAGGTAAGTTTTATTTTTCAAGAAAAACCCAAAAAGTAAAGAAGACATGACCACAATAAACGAAACTCCGAAAATGAAAAAGATAAAGTTGGTTTGCTTATTGTGTTCACTTAAATACGTGCGATAATCGTTTATAGCAACAGGAGCGCTCAGCAACCCTTGAGTATTTAGTTTTATGTACAAGAATTCTGTACTGTCTGAAAGTAAAAAAGAGAAATAGTTGTCCGGCAGGTCCCGGCTTGAATAATCTGCAAAATCGCCGGTAGTGATTTGCTTGTACAACTCATTTTTGTATACATAGCAGGCTTGTACAAAGTCGAGATGAGAGTTTTGCAGTTGTACAACCTGATTTATTACCGGTGTATCAAATTTTATTTTTAGCCAAACAGTATCCGTGGAAAAGCCGAGGTTTAGTTTACGGTTGTTCAGATCATACCATACGACAGAATCCGGAAAATGAATTTGTTGGCCAAGGCTGAAAACACATCCATTCACATGAGCATACTTGATATCAAAGTCCGTTGCTCCCATGTTGGCAGCGTTGAATACAATGGATAAGAATAACATTATCCTAAAATACATAGGTAGATGCGAGGTGAATGTCATTAGATTTTTTGCCTGTACCATATTCCATAAGCATGTGGAGTTTATTTTTTGGTAGTATCCCAAAAAGTGTGTATGAAGTGTAGTTGTTTTTTTTTGCAAACATAGTACTTTTTTTATTTGTTACATA
>JANWYS010000123.1 GCA_025054875.1 Cytophagaceae bacterium
CACCGGAGCGACAGCGGAGTGGCGGACAGCCCGGCCCCGCAGGGGCGCGCCCAAAAGAAAAAAACATTTCATCACATCTTCCGGTAGTGTGGAATCCGCTTTAATAAATATCTGTGTATGTATATGATGTTAATGTATGATTTTAAACTTTTTCCCCGGCAGAGATTTTATCCACCCGTTAAACTCTAAGTTGAGTAATATTGAAGACAATCGGTTTACGGCTATTTGCGATTTCCAGCTAAGTTCATCAATGTGTAGGCTGTCGGCGGAGATGAGCAATTCTACAATTTTTTTTTCTTCTTCTGTGAGGAGGTCGGTAGGTAAATTTTTTTTTCTGGATGAGTTGTTTACAAGAGTAGTGTTTGTATTGTTGCTCCAGTTGAGTAAGTTGGCTATGTCTTCTGCGCATGTGCACATGTGGGCTTTGTGCTGTTTAATGAGGGTGTTGCATCCCTCTGAAAATTTATTGTCTACGTTGCCGGGAACGGCGAGTACTTCCACGTTGTAGCTATTGGCAATTTCTGCGGTGATGAGGGCTCCACCTTTTTCTGCGGCTTCTATTACCAGCACAGCATCGGAGAGGCCGGCAACGATGCGATTTCGAGCAGGGAAATGGTGAGCATCGGGTTTTGTGCCAAAAGAGTATTCGCTGAGCAGGCCGCCCTGTCTGGTCATGCGCGATGCGATGTCTTTATGTGCTGAGGGATATATTACATCTATTCCGCTGCCCAGTACGGCTATGGTTTCTAATCCGGCTTCGAGGGCTGCTCTGTGAGCTATGATGTCTATGCCGTAAGCAAGGCCGCTCAGAATGATGGGTTTGTAAGGCGCTAACTCCCGTACTATTTTTTCAGTGATTTCTTTTCCATATGCAGTGTTGCTGCGTGTGCCAACGATACTTATAATTTTTTCTGCATTCAGGTTGGTATTGCCTTTGTAATAGAGCAGGGTAGGGGCATCGGCAAGTTGTTTCAGCCGCTCAGGATAGCTGGAGTGTGTATAAAATAAAATTTGAACACCATGTTTTTGGGCTTTTTCTATTTCAGCCTCTGCTTTGGAAAAATCAGAAAAAGATAGAATGGCGGAGGCAAGGTGTTGTCCTACACCTGGAATTTTAATGAGTTTGCTTCGTGAGGTTTTAAATACGGCTTCTGCCGAACCACAGTAGCTGATTAAAATTTTTGTGGTTTGATGGCCAATACCGGGAACCCATCCCAGAGCGATTTCATAAAGTAGTGATGTTGCCATAGTAAATATGAGGGCAAGATAATTTCAGTTTTGCATAAAAAATTATAATCTTGAAAAATAAATTTTAACAGAGTAATAATGAATACTGGTTGGAATGTTCTCATAGTGGCGTGGTTGTTTGTGGGTATATGGATATCGTTTGTTATATATAATCAGCGCAGATATCACCCCAAAGCCTTGTTTTATTTATTTTTTACGGAAGTGTGGGAGCGCTTCAGCTATTACGGTATGAGAGCGTTGTTCACTTTGTATCTTGTGAAGCAACTTATGTATAGCGATGAAAGAGCCGGAGCGCTGTATGGTGCATATGTGGCACTGGTATATGCTACACCGGTGTTGGGAGGTTTTCTTGCTGAGAAATATCTGGGTGCGCGAAATTCAATAATGTTGGGGGCTATACTTATGGCTATAGGCCATGTTTTGATGAGTATAGAACAAGAGTGGATATTGTATGGGGCACTGGGTTTTTTAATTATGGGTAATGGATTTTTTAAACCCAACATATCAACTCTCGTAGGTAAGTTTTATGCAGAGGGCGATGTAAGGAGAGATAATGCGTTTACAATATTCTACATGGGGGTGAATACCGGCGCCTTTCTTACACCACTTACCTGTGGCTTCATCGGGGAAACGTATGGGTGGCACTACGGATTTGGGCTCGCCGGATTGGGTATGATTATCGGTTTGCTGATATTTTATACAGGAAACAAAAAAAATATTTACCTGGATAAAGGACTGCCCCCTGCAAATATCAATTATATTCAACTGACCAATTCATTAAAAATAGATGCCCCGAAAGTCATATATGCCGGAGCGTTTTTGATGGTGCCTTTGCTGGCATTGCTGCTCAACTACAACAGTGTGTCGAAATACATTCTGTATACAGTAGGTATATCTATGCTCATTTATTTGTTTGTGTTGGCACAAAAAGAAGATAGAGTACAAAGGCAGAAGTTGTATGTGGTGTTGCTGTTATTTTTCTTTACGGTAATGTTTTGGACATTCTTTGAGTTGGCAGGTAGTGCTATTACCTTGTTTACTGAAAGAAATGTAAACAGGGTATTGCAAATAGAAAATTTAGATGTAAGCATTGAAATAAAATCCAGCCAGTTTCAAGGGATAAATCCGTTTTTCATAATAGTGTTGGCACCTTTGTTTTCATATTTGTGGGTTCGCTTTAGCAAGATAAGCATACCGCAAAAATTTGGATCAGCACTGATACAGTTGGGTTTAGGGTTTTATGTTTTATATCTGAGCGTCAATTTTGCAGATGCTAAAGGTTTAGTGCCTATGTCTTTCCTTGTGGTAGCTTATTTACTGCACACCACGGGGGAGCTTTGTATATCTCCCATAGGCTTGTCTTTGGTTACCAAATTGTCTCCTAAAACCATTGTTGCTTTTGTAATGGGAATATGGATGTTGTCATCTTCATTTGCAGGGCTCATCGGTGCAGAAATTACACGTGCTACCTCACTGCCCAGGGAAGAGGGCGTGCAGCCCCCGCCAATACAATCTCTATACGTGTATACTAGTGTATTTGAAGTAATTGCTTATGTGGCTATTGTTGCCGGAATCATTATCTTTGCGATGAATTCTTTAATTAGAAAGTGGATGCATGACGTTCAGTAAAATTATTATACAATGGACTTATTGTTATTAGCATACTTTTCATACAGAGTGTACACACTTGCTCAAAAAAATAATCTCAATCCTTTCAAATGGGTTGTTATCAATATACTCAACTGGATAATGGGAGCCATGTTGGGAACGGCATTTATTACTACTGTGCTCAACATAAGGATAACTATGGAAAGCTTTTCTACCGAGCCCCTTACGGTTATATTGGTATCTTTGTTTTCAATGGGTTGCGGATATTTGGGATATATGCTTACTTTAGAAATGATGAAAAGAAAAATTGTATAGAGACCCTGGTATAACTATCAGGCATAATTTTTGAAAACTAAACTATAAATAAAAACGAGTTTTAACTTTAACGTATATGAAAACACCATTCTTTGTTCCCACAGTATTAGCACTGGTAATCTTCACATTCATCGGATGCACTCGCAAAACCGTTACTCGAGTAAATCCCGACAGACAAATAGACTTAAGTGGCCGCTGGAACGATACAGACTCCAGGTTGGTGGCCGAAGAGATGGCAAAAGACATGTTTGGCCGGCCTTGGTTGAATAATTTTCAAAATTCAAAAGGCAAAAAACCGGTAATGATTGTAGGTATCATTACTAACAAAAGCCATGAGCACATAGAACCGGAAACGTTTATCAAAGATTTAGAGCGGGAGTGCATAAATACTTCCCTGGTACGTGTGGTGCAAAACTCTGAATTGCGTGAAAAAATGCGTCAGGAGCGTGCCGACCAACAACAGTTTGCATCTCCCGAAACACAAAAAAAATGGGGAAGAGAACTCGGCGCTGACTTCATGCTGTTTGGCACCATCAATTCTATAGTAGATCAGGAAGGCAGAAAAAAAGTGATCTTCTACCAGGTAAACCTTGAGCTCGCCGACATGGAAACCAACGAATTGGTATGGATTGGGGAGAAAAAAATCAAAAAATATGTAGTCAATTAATTCCATTATACAAGTTGGCTTATTGTTCTTTATGAACACATTTAGCAGACAAGGTGTGTAAGATGGTGAAGGTTTCATTTTCCGGAACAAGGCCACTTTTTTTAGTGTTGCTGCTTTTCATAGTGAGCGCTTGTGCTACCTACTACACCAGAAATTTGCAGTTCAACCAAGCCTTTCAGCAAGGTAGATTTCAGGAAGCAGAAAAAATTTTGACAAAAGATAAAAAGGCTGACAGGAGAAAAACCAAGTTGCTCTATTTTCTCAACAGAGGCGTAGTAGCAGCATTAGATGGCCGATACGAACAAAGCAACCAGTATTTCGAAGAGGCATATCGCATTTCTGATAGTTATCACCGTGACCCCGCTCAGCTTGCATTGGCACTGCTCACCAATCCAAACGCAGAGCAATACAATGGGGAAGATTTTGAGCGAATACTTTTGCACTACTACAAAGCATTAAACTACCTGAATTTAGGAAACTATGAATCTGCTCTGGTAGAGTGCAGGCGTATGGATATAAAATTGAAAGCATTGGAAGACAAATATCATTCAAAAAATAAATATCGGAAAGATGCTTTCATACATCTTTTGATGGGGCTTGTGTATGACGTAAATCATGACTACAACAACGCTTTCATAGCATATCGAAATGCCTACAACATTTACAAAGAAGAATATCAAACCCTGTTTTCCATTTCTCCTCCCGAACAGTTGAAAAAAGATTTGTTGCGCACGGCTTACCTTACCGGCTTCATGGATGAAGTACGTTATTATGAAAAAGAATTTGGTATGAAGTATACACATGAAAAAAAACAAGGAGGAGAATTGGTTTTTCTTTGGCACAATGGCTTAGGCCCTGTAAAAGCTGAATGGAGCATAAACTTTACCATTATTAAAGGAGCAGGTGGTGTTTTTACTTTTGTAAACGATGAGCTTGCACTTAATTTCTCTTTTTCCCTGCCACCGGACAATAGCAATGCTCAAGGCCTGGAAAAACTTCAGTTTATACGTGTTGCTTTCCCTAAATATGTAGAGCGCCCTCCTGTTTACAGGGAGGGAAAAATAGTGTTGAATAATGAAACTTATCCGCTCTACAAAGTGGAAGACATTAATCAAATTGCCTTTCAATCTCTCAAAGACAGAATGATGCTCGAATTGGGAACTTCATTGCTGAGATTAGCTCTGAAAAAAGCTTCCGAATATGCTTTGCGTCAGCAAAATCAAGGAGCCGGAGCGGCACTCAGCGCATTCAATGCCATTACTGAAAAAGCCGACACGCGCAACTGGCAAACGTTGCCGCACTCCATTTATTATGCAAGAATTCCGGTTGGACCAGGAGAAAAAAAACTCTCCGTGCAGTTTTCCGGTAATGATACTTTGACGAAAGAGATGACTTACAACATCCCGTCAGGGCAAACCTATTTTCAAGTTTTCAATACATTTGACTCGTATTGATTGGTGCATGATGGATTACGCCCATGGCGTTTTCAGCCGCACATCCGGTTAAATTTACTTTTGTAGTATGACACAACTCATTGAAAAAATTCTCAACAAGCATTTTGGAAATAACATAAAATTGTTTTCGGCAAAACCTGTGAGCGGCGGATGTATAAATAATGCTTTTGCTCTTGCCACCTCTAAAGGTAATTTTTTTCTCAAAACAAATTCTGCTGCACATTATCCTCACATGTTTGAAAAAGAAAAACTCGGGCTGAAACTTATAGCAGATACTCATACTATTGCCGTGCCGGAAGTGTTATTTACCGACATTTTAGAGAGCCATCAATACATATTGATGCAATACATCGAGAGAGGTTATCCTGCTAAAAATTTTTGGCAAAATTTTGCGGAATCTCTGTATGCTCTGCATAACAACACATCTGACCGTTACGGGTTATTTCAAGATAACTACATCGGATCATTAACTCAATGTAATTATCCCAAAAGCAATTGGATTGAGTTTTTTATTCAGTACAGGCTGTTACCACAAATAAAATCAGCGCAAGAAAAAGGATATATAGAGAACAAACTGATGGATAAGTTTGAGAAATTGTTTTTCAAGCTCAACGACATATTGTGGATAGACCAGCCAAGCCTTTTGCACGGTGACCTGTGGAGCGGAAACTTTATGATTAAAAACGATGGTAATGTATGCCTCATTGACCCGGCTGTGTATTACGGCCACAGAGAAGCTGAATTGGCTTTTACCACGTTGTTTGGTGGCTTCGATCAGAAATTTTATGAGGTATACCATTCATTAGCCAACTTGCCTGTTGGTTACCAGGAGAGATATGAGATTTACAATCTGTATCCTTTGCTTGTGCATCTTAATTTGTTTGGATTAGGGTATTTAAACTCGATTAAAAACATTCTCAACTTATTTTAATTCAATTTTTAGTATTTTTTTAATAAAATGTTATTTTTTTGCTAGGTTTAAATTATTCATATTCTAATAAATAATTTAAACATTTTTAATTAAACTCGGATTTTTCAGTTGAATATACAATTTCACACTGATTTTTCGCTTCAATATCGAATTTTCAAGG
>JANWYS010000124.1 GCA_025054875.1 Cytophagaceae bacterium
CTCCGCTCCGTTCCCATTCATGCAAGTATGTAACAAATAAAAAAAGTACTATGTTTGTAAAGAAAAACAACTGCACTTCATACACACTTTTTGGGATACTACCCTAACATAATTATCAAAATGAAGCTGAGGGGAAAACTACTGATTCGAGGAAGTAAATACCTAAGTATTTTCCCCTAAGGTAAACGTGCAAAAGAATCGAGTACATGTAACGGCGCTGACCACACGCTATCATCCAAAAATCTTCCTGAGGATTTCATTCATCCGCACCACCACGGTATGAAAGAAACGAAAAGCGTCCATCTACATTACACTTATTTAAAATGTCTCTGCCCTACGTACAGCGTTTATACGATTGTTGCTTAGATCTTTTCCGTAAGCCTAATTCTTCAAGAGGCTTCTTGATGCCTTATCTTGTCAGGCATTCGTTTCATATGTAGTATTCCGCCCAAGGAGTTACGCATTTATTCGTGTATTCACTATATACTTATTATGTATGTTTTGGTTACATTTTCAAAAAAGAAATCCCTTTCGAAAACTTCTTGAAAATTCCATATTGAAGGGAAAAATCAGTGTTGAAATGTTATATTCAACTGAAAAATCCGGGTTAAAATGTGAATAATAAAAGAAAGCTTCGTTTCGAGTACGCTTTCGCTATGTTATTTTCACATTAATTACGTAAAAAAATTATGTTTGTAAAAAACACTTCACTTCATACACAATGATTTAGGATACTATAATTATGAACAGGCTATATAATTTAGACTACTTAAGAGGATTAGCAGCTTTCGGAATAATGATTTACCATTATTTAACTTGGACAATGGGTAAATTTTCAGCTGATACATTTATGGGCAGATTAGGTATTTATGGAGTTTCTGTTTTTTACGTTTTAAGTGGACTAACCCTTTATTATGTTTATTATGACAAAATGAAACCCTCAAAAAATGACATAGTTTCATTTCTCAAAAAAAGAGCGTTTAGAATATTTCCTTTGTTATGGCTGGTAACAATTGTTTCGATACTCTTATCTCGAACAATACCTGACTACACCAATCTATTTCTCAATTTATCAGGACTATTCGGATTTTTTAGATGGGACAAATATTTTGCAACAGGTGCGTGGTCAATTGGAAACGAATTAGTGTTTTATGTTTTTTTCCCCTTTTTTATTTTATTCAGTAAAAGGCTTAAATCGTTGATGATATTGTTAACTTTAGTTCTTTTCGGCTTTTATTTGTATTTCGCATTTGTGAAACTAAATCCTAAATTTACATTAAGCGAACAATGGAAAAACTATGTAAATCCACTCAATCAGGTTTTCCTTTTTCTTGGGGGGTTCTTAATAGGCTTTTTATTTCAAAATGCAAAAATCAAAAATTCAGCTATCGCTTTTTTACTGTTTTTCGCATTTGCATTATTTATATTTTATCCTGTCACAGGAGACACCATAAACATCGTTACAGGCAAAAATCGACTGATTTTTACATCCATTTGTTTCTTAATCTGTATCTGCTTTTACAGACTAACTTTCAAGTTCCCTCAGTTCATACACAAGCCATTAACACTTTTAGGTGAAGCAAGCTATTCTGTTTATTTATTGCATCCAATTGTTTGGGCATTAACAAATAATACATCTAAACTTTTTAGTAAATATATTTTTTACATTCCTCTATCATTAAGACTGATTTTATCAGTTCTATCCACGCTTATATTTAGCTACTACGTTTATCAATATTTTGAAAAATACTTTATGAAACTAGGTCGAACCAACAGAAAAAATACCACATAACAAATGTTTTTATTTCTTGTGACATACTAAATTTTTAGTGAAGTTCGGGTGGTATGCTTCAATTGACAATTTTGTGTATGATTGAAGGGAAATTCTTCATATAACTCCAGATTTTGCAGTTGAATATAACATTTCAACACTGATTTTTCCTCTGAATATGGAATTTTCAGGGAGTTTTCGAAAGGGATTTCTTTTTTGAGATGTAACCAAAACTTACATAAGAAATGGACTACGAATACACAGACAAATGTGTTACCCCTTGGGGTGGGATACTACAGATGAAACGACTGCCTGACAAGACATCGGAAGTTCACATTCTCTTATAAAGCTGAAAAATTTCGAGAGAACCTGCGCGAGGGATGGGAGCCATGGCCTGCAAGGCCAGTGCGGAGCTTTAGCGGAGCACCGCAGCGATAGCGGAGTGGCGGACAGCCCGGCCCCACAGGGGCGCGCCCTAATTAAAATAAACTTCATCACACTTTTCTGCTCATGCGGAATTCGTGTTAAATTCTAATCGCAACGGTTTTATTGCAAAAAATGGCTTAATATGTAAGCGACACTAATTCTGATATAATGTATAGACTCCATACAGAAGAGTCGTGCAGAATGTAATCGCAGAGTGTATCTAAAAACGAAGTACTATCTAACTGCATTACAGATTGTTTTCACCACCGTACAAAAACTACGGGCTCGTTTCATGGTAGTTCAACGATATGTCGTTTGCCTGTGCGGGTGGTGGCTTACCAGAAGAGGTGATAGGATTTACTGCTCTTTAGGCTTTGAAGTTTTATTAGCTTTAGCTTTTAAAACTTTTTTTCTTCTGGAATTTCCGTAGCTGCCGATGTTTCTTTTACCTTTTTTAGATTTTTTGTCTCCTTTTCCCATGATGTAGAATTGGTTTAATAATTAAACATTTTCAGAAGTTAATTTTGCGAGGTAATACTCTCTATTGAGGGTAGCAATGGTAGCGAGGGATATTTCTTTAGGGCACTCTGCCGAACAGGCACCGGTATTGGTGCAGGCACCGAAACCTTCTGCATCCATCTGGGCCACCATATTTTCCACTCTTCTTTTACGTTCGGGCATACCCTGCGGTAATAAAGAGAGTTGCGTTACTTTTGCAGCTACAAATAACATTGCCGAAGCGTTTTTGCAGGCAGCCACACAAGCTCCGCATCCTATGCAGGTAGCGGCAGCAAATGCCTTGTCTGCAATTTCTTTACTGATGGGTATAGCGTTGCCATCCTGAGCATTTCCGGTGTTGACACTTATAAATCCGCCTGCAGCCATTATGCGGTCGAAGGCGGAACGGTCTACAACGAGGTCTTTGATTACAGGAAATGCTTTTGCTCTCCATGGTTCCACCACAATGGTGTCGCCGTCTTTAAATGAACGCATGTGTAGCTGGCAAGTAGTTACGCCTCTGTTGGGTCCGTGTGGACGTCCGTTTATGTACATACTGCACATACCGCATATGCCTTCTCGACAATCATGATCAAATGCGATAGGTTCCTTACCTTCTGATATGAGTTGTTCGTTAAGTACATCAAACATTTCCAAAAATGACATATCAGGGGATATGTTTTTTAACAGGTGTGTTTCGAAATACCCCTTTTCTTTACTGTTTTTTTGCCTCCACACTTTAAGAGTAATATTCATATTGCCTGCCATCGCGTGTAAGTTTTAATATGGTTATTTGTAAGATCGTTGTGCTATTTTTATGTTTTCGTATATCAAAGGTTCTTTATGGAGTATAGGGTTTCCATCGGGATTATATTGCCAGGCAGCTACGTACATGAAGTTTTCGTCGTCGCGAAGAGCTTCGCCGTCCGGCGTTTGATATTCTTCACGGAAGTGTCCTCCACAAGATTCATTGCGATGGAGGGCATCTATACACATAAGTTCACCGAGCTCAATGAAGTCAGCAACACGTCCTGCTTTTTCCAATTCAGGGTTTAGCTCATTGGCCGTGCCGGGCACCCGAAGGTCTCTGTAAAATTCTTCTTTTAATTTTTTTATTTCATCAATAGCCCATTTGAGGCCTTGTTCGTTGCGAGCCATACCGCATTTATCCCACATTATTTTTCCTAATCTTTTGTGGAAATGATCTACCGATTTAGTGCCTTTAATATTCAGAAGCTTTTGTATGTGGTTGGATACATTATTCTCCGCATCGGCAAAGGCAGGATGGTCTGTGGGTATGGGTTTTGTGCGGATTTCGGTGGAGAGGTATGCACCTATAGTATAAGGAATAACAAAGTATCCATCGGCGAGTCCTTGCATCAAAGCTGAAGCGCCAAGGCGGTTAGCACCATGGTCAGAAAAGTTAGCTTCGCCAAGGGCGTAAAGGCCGGGTACGGTAGTCATAAGATTATAGTCTACCCACAAGCCTCCCATGGTGTAGTGTACGGCAGGATAAATACGCATGGGTACATAGTAGGGATCTTCTCCGGTGATCTGCTTATACATATCGAAGAGATTACCGTATTTTTCTTTAACAACTTCTCTCCCCAGATTCAGTATAGTTTCTTTGTCAGGGTTATGCAGGTTGCGTTTGTTAGCTTCTATTTTTCCATAACGCTCGAAGGCAGAAGAGTAGTCGAGGTATACGGCCATTTTGGATGCTCCCACTCCGTATCCGGCATCACATCGCTCTTTAGCGGCTCGTGAGGCTACATCGCGCGGTACCAGGTTGCCGAATGCAGGATAACGACGTTCCAGGTAATAATCGCGTTCATCTTCTGGAATATCATTGGGGTGGCGATTATCATCTTTTTTCAGAGGAACCCATATACGACCATCGTTGCGCAGCGACTCAGACATGAGAGTGAGTTTGGATTGATGGTCACCTGAAACGGGAATACACGTAGGGTGTATTTGTGTAAAACAAGGGTTTCCGAAGAAAGCGCCTTTTTTGTATGCTTTCCATATGGCCGACACATTGCTTCCCATGGCATTTGTGGAGAGATAAAATACGTTGCCATATCCGCCGGAGCAAAGGAGCACGGCATGTCCGAAATGACGCTCTAACTTGCCGGTTACCAAATCGCGAGCAATGATGCCTCGGCATTTTCCATCAATGATTACGACATCCATCATTTCATGACGAGCATACATTTTAACATTGCCCATACCTACTTGCCTTTGCAAGGCACTGTAAGCACCGAGGAGGAGTTGCTGTCCGGTTTGTCCGGCAGCATAAAATGTTCGTTGCACTTGTGTGCCGCCAAAAGAGCGGTTACTGAGCATGCCCCCGTATTCGCGAGCAAAAGGTACGCCTTGCGCCACACACTGATCAATAATCTGAGTGCTTACCTCCGCCAGCCTGTACACATTGGCTTCGCGAGCTCTATAGTCGCCACCTTTTATGGTATCATAGAAAAGCCGGTATACCGAGTCGCCATCGTTTTGATAGTTTTTTGCAGCGTTTATACCGCCCTGAGCGGCTATACTGTGTGCTCTACGAGGGGAATCCTGAAAACAAAATACTTTCACCTTATACCCCAACTCCGCCAAAGTGGCTGCCGCTGAAGAACCAGCCAATCCAGAACCTACCACTATGATTTCTAAGTTTCTCTTGTTGGCAGGATTTACCAAAGGTACTGTAGAGCGGTATTTTGTCCATTTTTGCTCTAACGGGCCTTCCGGTATTTTTGAATCTAATGTGTACATATGATAAGCTTTCTCTTAGAAATGAACAGACATTCTACTTACTTTATGATTTGAAAAAATACAGCCACGGGCATCAATGCAAATAGTAAGGGTATGACAATGGAAAATACTACCCCCACTTTTTTTATAAATGGCGTGTACTTCTTATGATTTAATCCCAAGGTTTGGAAAGCTGAAGCAAACCCATGCAACAGATGATAAGCCAGGGAAACCATAGAAAGACAGTAAATGATAACTACCCAAACATTTGAGAATACCTCTTTCATTTCGCCAAATAGAGTTTCTTTGCCACTGGTAATATGATCAGTAAATCTGCTCTCTACCCAGAAATGCTTGAGGTGAAGTATTAAAAATATCAATATGAGCGTGCCTAGCAAGCCCATGGAGCGTGAATACCATTTGCTGTTTGCATTGCCGGATTTCACTGCATACTTTATCGGCCTTGCTTTGTTGTTCTGATATTCTAATGTCAAGGCTTGCACAATATGAAGAATTATACCAAGGAACAAAACAATTTCCATAGTGCGTATGAAGAAATTAGTACCCATGAATTCGGCGGCTTTATTGAAAGTTTCCCCGCCATCGTTCAGAAAGATCAATGCATTGACTCCGCAATGCACTACTAAAAATGAACATAAGAACAATCCCGTAACTCCTGTGATAAATTTTTTGCCTAAAGATGAAGTGAGTGCTATAGTTAACCAACTCATGATATTAATTTTTTTTGCCGCCTCAAAAATACGTTCGGTGCAATTATAAAACAAAATTAAAGTTAATTTAGTGCAAAACATTATCTCAAAAACGATAAAAAACTTTCTCTGTGTATGTCAGAATACCACAAAATCAAACTTTACTCCAAGTAAACATAGTATGTGAGCACGCATGGTTT
>JANWYS010000125.1 GCA_025054875.1 Cytophagaceae bacterium
GAGCTTTAGCGGAGCACCGCAGCGATAGCGGAGTGGCGGACAGCCCGGCCCCGCAGGGGCGCGCCCAACATAAAAAATTTCTCTACACTTTTTGGGACAGTATCTCCGCTAATATCGAATCCGGGTCTTATGCAATAGAAATGTAGCGGCCAGAATATTAATAAGTTGTTTCTAATGCATTGCAATGAAATGGTTTTGTTCATATTTTTTTTAACTCTGCGTAGTGATGGTAAAAAGCAATGATGGTTTCTATACCTTTCAAAAAATTATCTATCCGGAAACTTTCGTTTGGAGAGTGTATGTTGTCTTCATCTAATCCAAACCCTAGTAGTACTGTTTTAAGAGATAATATTTTTTCAAACAAACTTACTACCGGTATGCTTCCTCCGGAGCGAACAGGTATGGGTTTTTTGCCCCACACCTCTTCAAAGGCATGGGCTGCTGCTCTATATTCCTGCGATTCTACCGGTGTAAGGCAGGGCTCACCTCCATGGTGAGGTTTTATATTTACCTTTACTGACGAGGGAGCTATAGATGTAAAATGTTTAATAAACAACTCGGTAATTTTTTCGGAAGATTGGTTTGGTACAAGGCGCATAGAGATTTTTGCGAAGGCTTTAGAGGGCAAGACTGTTTTTGCACCTTCGCCTGTATAGCCACCCCATATGCCGTTCACATCAAGCGTAGGGCGCACAGAGGTTCTCTCAATTGTGTTATAGCCTGATTCTCCACATACATCCTCTATGCCCAGCTGATCTTTGTATTCTTCCAAAGAAAAAGGCAATTGGTTCATCATTGTTTTTTCCTCTTCAGAAACAGAAAGCACATCATTGTAAAATCCGGGAATAGTGATGCGGTGGTTATCATCATGCAAAGAAGCAATCATCCTGCATAGCACATTTATTGGATTAGCTACGCCACCGCCATATACGCCTGAATGTAAGTCGCGATTGGGCCCGGTGATTTCTACTTCCAGATAACTTAGTCCTCGTAATCCGACGGTGAGGGTAGGGGTATCGTTAGAAAATATACTTGTATCTGATATCAGCACTACATCAGCTTTGAGTCTCTCTCGGTTGGTATGTATAAATTTGCCAAGATTGTCAGAGCCTATCTCTTCTTCACCTTCAAAAATACATTTTACATTGCAAGGTAAATCCTTGTTGGCGAGCATAAGTTCTATGGCTTTTATATGCATATACAGCTGGCCTTTGTCGTCGCAGGCTCCACGCGCGTATATGCGGCCGTTGCGGATTTCAGGTTGGAAAGGCGGAGATATCCATAAATTCAATGGATCAGGAGGTTGTACGTCGTAATGCCCATATATCAAAACGGTCGGATACATCGGATCAACAATTTTTTCTGCATATACCACAGGAAATCCATCGGTAGAGAAAATTTCTGCTTTGTCCAATCCGGCTGAGCTAAGGCTACCACACAACCATTCTGCCGCATGCATCACTTCTTGCCTGTAGGCACTATCTGCACTCACAGAGGGAATGCGTAAAAAATCGAACAACTCATTCAGGTATCGGATGTGATGTTCAAAAATTTTATTTCTCATCATAACAAAAAAAATATTTATCCGAATATATCTACTTTTTAAAAAACTTTTTCTACTTCCCTAACTACACATCCCTATTGTATGCACAAGATAAGGTTGTGCTCAAAATTTCAATGAGGTATTGATTTCCGGTTTACAACATTATCCGATGAGGTAGCTACCTTTTAGCATTCAGCTGGTTATTTTGATGATCATTTTTTTCGACTGCATAAAACGGGATAATACCATTTCATACACACTTTCGGTTATACCACCCGGAACGGAACTGCTAATTATGACAAGCCAATATTTACGAAATCGTTTATTACTTCCAACGCTTCGAATAAAAGACAATTTTCGTGTATAAAGTTTCTGATGCGTAAGAAGTAACAGCAATTGATTTTACTCAGCTATGGTGAATACAATAGGTATGCTGATGTTTTGCTTTACATTCCTGCCGTTGTATTTAGCAGGTTTCCACTTAGGCATGAGCTTACACTTTTCAAGTGCTTCTTGCTCCAGTGCTTTGATGCCCACACCTTTTAAGATTTTGAAGTCGCTAAGGCTACCGTCCGGGTTCACAACCATGTACACGTATACACGATAAGGCTTGTTGGGTTGCATTAAATCGTGGGCTTCGTCGGGAACGGTAATATGTTTGTTGAGAAACTTATTTAAAGCTTCCTGTCCTCCAACAAATTCGGCCTGCTCTTCTACTTCAAAACCTTGATAAACTTTATCATCAACTATAGTCTTCACCGGTTCAGGCACTACCAGTTCTTCCGTTTGGTAAATATCCTTTGCGCCTTGTTGATCTACTTTTCCAACCTGTTTTTCATTATTTAGTATGTCTAACAATTTCTCTTCACGAACCTCTTCATCTTTTTTTACGTTGAAAGCTACAAACCTTGCAGTTTCGATTTTTGGAGTGGGAGGAATATTTGAAGGCGGAGGAGGTGGAGGTGGTTCGTTTTTATTTAAAGCAATATCCGTAAGTTGTACATCTAAATTAAGCAGCAGAGTATCTGCCGGCTTTTCCTCTCCTACAATAGCTTTGTAAACAATGGGATAGAATACAGCCATCACAAATACTGCGGCTGATATAATAAAACTGATCAAAAGCACCGTAACGGAACGATTTCTGATATCGTACGAACCAAATTCCTTGTTCCTGTTTTCGAATATTATATCATCAAATGATGTCATTTGTGTCAGTTGCTCAGCCATAGGTAGTGACATTATATTTTTTTTGTATATAGATGCTTTTGGTTGGTGTTTTCCATAAAATATTTATTTTTCTGTAGACGCAGAACTCACTTCTTTTTCTTTGGCTACTAACGCTAAGTCCTCCGGAGTTATATCTACAATGGAATAAGTCCTTATATTGGTAATATGTACTTCATCCAGAATATCAACAATATTTTTAAACTTAGATTTATCCATTGCTTTGATGATAACGACTACTGTGTCTACAGTTTTTTTCTTTTCGTTAAATATTTTCCTTATGCCATCAGCAGAATAGTCGGTTACCTCCATTTGGGGCTGATCTAACCCATGGTAGTAGTATATTTCGTCTTCCTCGCCCAGTATCAGATTTAAAACGCGTGAAGCTTTTAAATCTTGCATGTCTTGATTTTTTTTATCCTTGTCTTTATAAGGCATTGTGATTTTCATTACTTGCGGCTTGCTCAGTGTTGTGGTGAGCATGAAGAAAGTTATAAGCAGAAAAGCCAAATCTACCATGGGAGTCATGTCAACTTTCGTAGAGACTTTTTTGCTCCTTACTTTCCCGGTTTTTTGTTTACCTCCTCCACCGCCTTCTATTTCAGCCATAGTATTTTCGTTTAATTGTATAAAAATGTTAAGGTTTTACTTCGAGTGTTGTTACTAAGCTAAAGTTATTGAGATTGAGTTCTTGAAGTGTACTTACTATTTTGTTGTAAGACTCATAATATGCATCACGGTCGCCTTTGACGATAATTCTACACTTGGGGTCTGCTCTCTTGGTAGCATCTATCCACATTTTCAACTCATTGTTTGTGGAATCTACCGGTATACCGGGTTGTTGAAATTTTTTTTTCATATCCTCACTCAATGCCATGAAGGGTCTGAGCTGAGCAATGGGCATACCGAACATTTCCAGTTTAATGAATCTTGCTTTTTCGGCATCTGAAAAAGCTACTTTATATTTCTCTTTCATGTAATCAAGTGTCAACAATCGGGTTGCCTGGTCACTTATACTATAGAATATCCGGCCACTTTTATCTAAGGTAATTTTTAGTACTTGCACCTCAGGTAATTTTTCGGTGGATATAGAACTGGGAGTATCTATGGCCACTGTTTCCGGGCTTTTCATTTTTGCCGTGAGGATAAAAAAAGTGAGCAATAGAAACCCCATGTCGCACATGGCTGTCATATCTAATGATACAGATTTTCTTGAACTTCCTTTTGACATAACCAGGATATGTTATTGAGTAGTTGAAGCCAAAAAATGCATGTTATGTTTTACTTCACATTGGCTAAAAAAGTTTGTCTGATGGCAAAACCTATTTCCTCAATGTAGTGAGTAAGATTATCTACTTTTGAAGAGAAAAAGTTATAGGATATGATAGCTAATGCCGAAGTACCAATGCCCAATGCTGTATTTACAAGCGCCTCTGAAATACCGGTTGCAAGGGCTGTAGGGTCGGGAGTTCCTGTAGTGGCAAGTGCCGCAAAAGCCTTAATCATACCTATCACAGTACCTAACAACGCTACCAATGTGGATACAGAAGCTAAAGTGGCTATGATACTTAGGTTTTTCTCTAATACCGGCAGTTCGAGCATTGTAGCTTCATCTATTTCTTTCTGAATGGTGTCTAATCTTTTTTCTTTGCTCAATGAGGTGTCTGTGGCTACTACTTTGTATCGCTTCAACACTTCGTATGCCACATTTCCGACGGAACCTTTTTGTTCAACACTGGCATTAATCGCGCCTTCAATATCATTGTTAGATAATTTGCTTTTTATCAGGTATGAAAAGTCTGCAAGAGAATTTTTCCCTTTTGCAAGGAAAAACAATGTGATCAATCTTTCAATGGATACTGCAAAAACTATGATAAAAAACGACATTAGGAAAGGCACTAAAAATCCCCCTTTGTACATTATGCCAAGATAATCCCCAACTTTAGGTTCATGTTTTTTAGCATCTGTAAAATGAGAAGGATGTCCCAATACTAGATAAAACACAAGATGTGCGATGATGATTGCTGACACTATTACTATTACTGCAAACAATGAGTTAAATTTAGATAACGATGAGTTTTTTGTTTTTTCCATTTTCATAAAAGTTTAGACAGCGCAAAGTAACAGATAGAAATGAATTTTTATGTTAAGAAATTGTTAAAATATACCTAACGGCTATATTCTCTTTGAAAATCTTTATTTTTTCATAAACAAGTAGCTCTGTGGCTCACTTTACATGCTTAGATAGAATTCCATACAATTGTATTGAAGGTTAAATGATTATATGCAAATACTCAATGGAATCTGATGTATGCTAATATTAATCGTCATGCAACGAACAATTTTCTGTTTTTTACTTTTTATCATCCTTGTGAGTTGTACAGCGCTAAAGCGTTCAGATAGAGCAGCTGAAAGAATGCAGAATTTTGTCATTGACATTTCCCGATACGTAAAAAAGCAGAACAACAATTTTATACTCATCCCACAAAATGGAGTAGAGTTAGTCTTTAATAATGCGGACATCCATATGGGATTTAATACACAATACATGCAAGCCATAGATGGTATAGCAGTAGAAGAATTGTATTACAACGGAAAATACTTGCCGGATCATGAACGGATTTCTATGCTGAGAAAAATAAAATCATATAAGAAAATTCTGGTCTCTGAGTATGTTGAAGATGACAGGCTTAAATTGGATGCTTATATGAGGAATCAAAATGAAGGGTTCATTTGTTTTGTGAGGACTAAAAAAAATTATGATTATATCTGCATTCCTGATACTATACCTAACGAAAATGCACTTGACATCAACAGTCTGTCGGATGCAAGAAATTTTCTGTATCTTATAAATTCAAATAATTTTTCTTCCAAAAAAGAAATCATCCAATCCTTGTCAGCAACTAACTTTGACGTGATCATATTAGACTTATTTTTTCAAGACACAGCATTTACCAAGTCTGAAATTGAAAAACTGAAAAGAAAAGCAAATGGAGCTAAACGAGTAGTTTTGTCGTACATCAACATTGGTGCTGCAGAGAAATTTCGTTATTACTGGAAAAAAAGTTGGGGACTACACCATCCCTTATGGATTAAAAAAAAATATGAAGGATATGATGATGAATTTTGGGTGAAGTTTTGGAAGAAAAACTGGCAGCAAATCATATACGGTACAGATGATTCCTATATGAGAAAAATACTAAGCGCCGGATTTGATGGGGCTTATCTGGACAATGTAGAAGCATACTATTTTTTGTACTATGATTGATAGGCTGTATGTGTCTCATACTCCTCTCATGATGCAATATGTGGAATAGCGTGATTTAAACCCGGATTCCGCATGAGCAAACTGTTGGTCAGGCCGGGACGATGACCATTGGAAGAGACCAGTTTCGAAGTGGAATAATGTTTT
>JANWYS010000126.1 GCA_025054875.1 Cytophagaceae bacterium
AGCCTCCCGAAAGCTTCTGCCTGAACACTCCCCGATACGCCCCGCCCGCAAAGGCATGTACATGCTCTTCTACACCGTAGTATATGTGTTTGCCATCCGCACTTATCTCAAGCCTCACCGGCAGCATCGAGCCGCGGCGTAGTGAAAAGTTTCGTTGGCGTGCCAGGAGGGTTTCTTACTCATATAGCTTAATTCGAAGATATGGGGTTGGGGGAGAGGTAGAGTAAGAGTAAGAGTAAGAGTAAGAGTAAGAGAGTAAAGGGGAGCATACACACTTTTTGGGATAGTATCAATGGGATAATCTCATACAGTTGGATAAAGATACCGGCAAAACATCTCAAGCTTTGAGTGGAGCCTGATTGAATTAATCTGCAAGCTTCAAATCATACCCTAATAGAAGCAAGAAAAGAATGAGTGTTCCCAAAAAGATGCGGTAATATCCGAAATATTTGAACCCATAGCGAGGTAGAATGTTGATGAAAAAGCGGATAGCCAGCATAGCAACAATAAATGCTACTATGTTGCCGGTTAAGAGCAGTTCTATTTTGCCAGCAGAGTTGAGCAATGTTTCTTTTTCGTCGTATATGCTTTTTGCCATGGCTGCAAACATGGTAGGCACAGCGAGAAAAAAAGAAAATTCAGTTGCGGTTTTACGTGTTACTCCTTGAGTGAGGCCACCAATGATGGTGGCTGCTGCTCTTGATACACCGGGGATAATGGATATACTTTGGAATATTCCAATGATGAAAGCACTTTTGAAATCAATGATTTTATCAGTGTTTCGTTCGTTGGCTTCAAACCACTTGTCTACAAACAGTAGAACAACTCCTCCCAGCAACAAACTTATGCTCACCACGTATACATTTTCGAGTAACCTTTCTATGAAAGGCTTAAGAAGTAGCCCCGCCAACGCAGTGGGCAGAAAGCCACAAAACAAGACCATATAGAAACGAAAACTTTTTAAAAACTTTTTAAAATATAAAATCACCACAGACAGGATAGCACCAAACTGAATAGATATTTCGAAAACTTTTGTGAATGACTCATTCTGAATACCCATAATAGCTGCGGCGATTATCATGTGCCCGGTAGAGGATATTGGTAAAAATTCCGTGATGCCTTCTATTATAGCAAGCACAATGGCCTCAAGCAGTTCCATTCTTTTTATTTTTGGGTTTGTAGAGAATGGCAATAAATTCGGTGCCAAAACCTATCAGTAAAAATATAGGGCCTAAGGTGAGTCCCAAAAAACCGAGCCCGTTTACCTCTGTTTCTACGCTCATAATAATATAACCTAAAAAAATGACAGCAAGGCCAATGATCATGATTTCGTAGTTTACTTTTTCGAACAACGGTTTACTCTCCGTTACGTTTTTTCTCTGAGCTTGAATTTCTTTTTTCGACATAGGTTAATATAGTTCGTCTAACGACATGTTTAAGTATTTATGTACTGCTCTGTATGAACTGAGAAAGCCAATTGCTCCGCCCAGCACAATCAAACTTGCAAATACGCTTGCAATATATTCGGTCTGCCTGAGTTCTGCAAGTTCACGAAGCTCGGAGTAAGCTATATAAAGCATGCCGCTCAATAGCAGTACAGACACGATACCGCTCAAAGCGCCTTGTATGAGAGCTCTGGAGAGAAAAGGTTTTTGTATAAACCAGCGTGTGGCCCCCACCAATTGCATGCTGCGAATAAGGAAGCGCTGCGAATAAAAGGCTAAGCGTATGGTATTGTTGATCAAAAGCACCGACACAAATATGAGCACTACTGCACTTACGGCTAATATTAATCCTGCTGTGCGTATGTTGTTGTTTATTTTATTAATTAAATCCTCCTGATAATCTACCTCGCGTACTCCCGGAAGCTGAGCTATTTGTGCGGCAATTTGACGCATATTTACAGAGTCAGAATACTCCGGATGTATTTTCAATACGTAAGAAGCCGGCAACGGTGAGTCGCTTAATATTTTTGTAAAATCTTCTCCGTATGTCTCTACAAAAATTTTGTTGGCTTCTTCTTTAGAGATGTATCTTATTTGTGTCTTTCCTTCAGGGCTTTGGGTGTATCTTTTGCGCATTAAGGTAGACTCTATTTCCATACGTAAACTGTCGCTTATATTCTCATTCAGGTAGACGTTCATTTCGATATTTTCTTTTATTAGCCTGGAAAAGCTTCCTGCATGAATGAGAATAAGAGCAAATAAACCCAATACAGTAAGGGACATAGTTATACTGAACATGACCATAAGGCTAGGATAGCTTCCTAATGTTTTTTTGTGCCTTTGCATAAGTTAGTGCTTGCTCATAAAAAATGAATGGCCAAATTTAACTTTAAATCCGGCCATTTCATGATATTTAAATGTATTTTATTATTTTTTTTCCAACGCTTGCAGGGCCGCAATTGTTGAGGAGTCTGTAATGGCACGCAATTTCACAGGCTTGTATTGATTGGGTTTTAATTCGTAATATTTGCCCTCGAAGTTGAGGTAAAACTGTTTTACCTTGTTGGCTGGAACGTACTCTACTATGCTGTATGTTTTTGATTCGAAATCACCATACAGATATAGTTTGTTATCACTATATTTATAACTAAAGTCTTTTTTGTTCGAAGCATCTATTTTCACTTCGTCTATGTGTAATTTGTTGATGCTTTCATTTCCAATACTGCTTTGGGGTAATTGGCTGTCGCCCAACTGTAGCTCTCTATCTTCGGAATTGCTATGAATACCCTCCGGTGTGTTTATAGCGGTAGCATTTTCTTTGCTGGCATTTTCATCAAGTATAGGTTGTTTGTTTTTAACTTTCTTATTTTGAGAGTTGGCAACCTGTGTATGATTTGTTTCTGTATCAACTATTTCGGAAGATAGTGTCTGTGTTGTGGTATTTTTTTGTTGCTCAGCCTGAATTTGCTCAGTTTTAATTATCTGGCTTTCCTGCTCTTTAGAGGTTGTATTATTGATATTGACAATATACCAAATGCTTGCTGTGATTACTGTCCCTGCCACAATACTTGCAGCTATTTTTGATGCCGTACCGGACAGATAACCGTTTCCTACCTTTATGTTGTTCAACCTTGACTTTAGTTGTGCTTTTCTGTATTCACGTATGCTGTTTATTATATCTCTTTGGAAATCTACCTCATTTTTCAGAAGAGGGTCTTGAGATATTTGCCATTCAAATTCCCTGGCTTCGGAAACGCTCATGTTTCCTGAAAGATATTGGTCTATTAGTTCGTAATTGTGTTCCATCTCCATCAATCTAAGAAATCACTTGCCTTATATAATGTACGTATTTTTTTATCTAATTCCTGCTTGCATTTGTACTTCTTGGTTTTAGCCGTGTCAGAGTTAGCAAATCCCATCTTCTCTGCTATATCCGACATAGAAAGGTTGTCAAAGTAATAATACGTTAATATGGCTTTACAAGTTTCTCCCAATTCATTAATGCATTTGTTTATTATATTAATTCTTTCTGTTTTATCCAAATCGTTTATTTCACTTTTGTTTATTTCATCTTCACCGGTGTGCTTACTTTTTCTGTCTAGCTCTTTTCTCCAAAGGTTTTGACATATGCTGTACAAGTAAGTACTCAGTTTTGATGAAAGAACAAAATCATCTGATATTACCTTTTGCCACAGCACTATCAGCGACTCCTGATAAATATCTTTTGCTTCATCTTCTGTACCATTATTTTTGATGATCATATTGATCATCATTTTATAATTTTTTTTGTACAAATAGTCTAAAGCTCTTTCGTCGCCTTTTTTTATTCTTGCTATGACTTCTTCGTCACTCATATATACAAGTTATTATAAATAGGTAACCCTGAGTAAACATCAATTATTGTGTATAATATTGTACGAAACCTGACTTTTGATTCTATACCAATAATAGTGCAGTTTTAAATAAATTAGTTCATTTTTTTTATTAAGTAAATTTGTTTTTGGTAAAGTTAAACGAATTCAGGATGTTATGAAAAAAGAAACATTTTAATTTTACTCAAAAAATGCTGGTAAAAACCTTCTTATAGGCTTTGCTATGCTACAACATAAAAGACTTTGATTATGTGTATTTTTTTATTCATGATAACTGTGTATTTTTGTAGCCTTTTTGTTGGGTTCTTTTTGAGAAAAGAAATCCATGAGCCTAGGTGGCGGAACTGGTAGACGCGCACGACTCAAAATCGTGTTCCCTCGTGGAGTGTCGGTTCGATTCCGACCCTGGGTACAAAAAAAGCGCAGAATCGTCTGCGCTTTTTTATTGATAAAATTTACGAACAAGACCTAATTTACAGTAGACATGTGAACCATAAGGTCTACCAACTTGTTTGAGTACCCCCACTCATTATCGTACCAGGAAACCACTTTCACAAAAGTATCGCTGAGTTGTATACCGGCTTTAGCATCGAATATGGAGGTACGAGGATCTGTGAGGAAATCGGTAGACACTACATCGTCTTCTGTGTATCCGAGTATGCCTTTCATATCGCCTTCAGATGCGGCTTTCATAGCCATGCATATATCTTCATACTTAGTGGGCTTAGAAAGTCTTACGGTAAGGTCAACTACAGATACATCAGGAGTTGGCACACGAAACGCCATTCCGGTGAGTTTGCCTTTCAGTTCAGGCATAACCAGGCCTACAGCTTTTGCAGCTCCTGTAGAAGAGGGAATGATGTTTTGATAAGCTCCGCGTCCGCCTCTCCAGTCTTTTGCAGAGGGGCCGTCTACAGTTTTTTGTGTCGCCGTCACGGCATGTATGGTGGTCATCAAGCCTTCTAAAATTCCGAAGTTGTCATGAATTACTTTTGCTATGGGAGCAAGGCAGTTTGTAGTGCATGAAGCATTGGATACTATACTCATGTCGGCTTTGTAGGATTTGTGATTCACGCCCATCACAAATGTAGGAATGTCTTCACCTTTGGCGGGTGCTGATATTACTACACGTTTTGCGCCAGCTTCCAAATGTTTACCGGCGCCGGCTCTGTCTAAGAAAAGCCCGGTGGACTCAACAACATATTCCGCACCGATTTCGCTCCACTTTAGATTTGCCGGGTCTTTTTCGGCTGTCACTCGTATAGGGTGGCCATTCACCACGAGTTTTCCGTCTTTTACTTCTACGGTGCCTTTAAAGCGTCCGTGAGTAGAGTCGTATTTGAGCATGTACGCCATGTAGTCTACTTCTATCAGGTCGTTTATACCTACAAATTCAATGTTAGGATTTTCTAATCCTGCACGGAACACTAGCCTTCCTATTCGTCCGAAGCCATTGATTCCTACTTTGATTTTTGACATAAGTGTTAAAATTTAGTGATGATACTTGTTTAAAATATAATTGGCTTCAAACATACAACAACAAAACACTAAAATCAATGCAATGAATTGCGACAAAAAAACTTGTTTATTTTTTTTGAATAAAAATATAGTTGTTTAAATTTGCGCACTCATTTGAAAATGGCCCGTTCGTCTAGGGGTTAGGACATCAGATTTTCATTCTGGTAACAGGGGTTCGATTCCCCTACGGGCTACTCCAACTTGTTTGTTCATCAAATATCCAACCTTTTTAAGGTTAATACTATTCCCAAATTTTTTATAAACGTTGCGTAAGCCATAGGCTAAATTTTAGTCTACTTTATTACACTCCAAAAAATTTTGGAGTTACATTTTATCAATGAAAAGCCTCTGGATAATGTTGAACCCATTCCATGCAGCAGAAAAATTTTGTAATTGGCAAGCAATTCGAATCATTGCTCGTGAATTGATAGGTATCTGATTTTTTTATTGCTAAACACTATGGTCAACTCTTTTAATCTTGGATTTCGCATAAAAAAAATTATCGAATTAGGCATTTAAGCGATAATCATTTTATATGTTCTTGGCGGGTGTGCTATCATTCTTCTCATCAGGTTCTCGAAG
>JANWYS010000127.1 GCA_025054875.1 Cytophagaceae bacterium
AACTCACTTTACACACTTTTTGGGAAAGTATCCGTGCGAATTGATTTAATAAAGTCAAAATCATGTTAAACTGTCTTTCATTTTGTACTCATAGTGTTAAAGAGTGCATGATTGCTATGAGTTATAATTTCCCTATTTATGACATTACCTTTTATCCCAGGTTACTCATTAGCACAAAAAATTAGTGAAGTGTTTTTTATGTTGGATACGTCCCTATCGGGTCGGGATCATACCTAATGATAGGTTGAAAAAATTTCTTCTGAAATCTGGTTGGCAGATTTTAGTGCTTCTATATTTATGGGAGTTGGAATGTTATGGTCTGTACAATATTGCAATAATGCCTGAGTGCTGATGTTGCCGGTGAGTTTATCTTCTGCAAATGGGCATCCACCTATTCCGCTAAGGGTTACATCAAACCGCCGGCAACCGTTACTCCATGCAGCATGAATTTTTTGATACGCAGTATCGGGAGTTGAGTGAAAATGCGCACCAAACTCAACTGCAGGAAATTCTGTGATGAGATTACGAAATATCCTGCCTATCATATCTGTACACGCTTTACCTACCGTATCAGCAAGAGATATAATACTTATACCCATATGTGATAATTTGTAAACATATTCTGACAACGCTTCTTCATGATATGGTTCCTGATAAGGGTTACCGAAAGCCATTGAAAGATATACCACAAATTCTTTGTCATTTCTCAGAGTTATATCTTGTATTGCGGATACATCCGGTAAAGCCTCTGCTATTGTTTTGTTGGTGTTTTTTTTTTGAAATATTTCCGACACCGATAAAGGGTAACCCACATAGTGTACTTTTTCATGAGCGCTTGCCTGCTCTGCTCCCCTTATATTGGCTACAATAGCCAATATTTTTGTGGCGGACGAAGATACATCAAGATGTCGTAATACTACATCCGTATCGCTCATCTGTGGCACAGCTTTGGGCGAAACAAAGCTACCT
Source organism: Cytophagaceae bacterium (assembly GCA_025054875.1). Classification (GTDB taxonomy): domain Bacteria; phylum Bacteroidota; class Bacteroidia; order Cytophagales; family Cytophagaceae; genus JANWYS01. Next base: position 970 of record JANWYS010000127.1, read on the forward strand.
GCGTCTAATGTATGAAAGCCTACCTCCAATAATCTTTGTAAATATTTTATTTTTATGGTAGTGGGTATAAAGTCGCGTATACCTTGCATGGCATCGCGAGGACATTCGATTATTTTTATTTCGTTGGCCGGGAAGCTCATCGTTTAAAATACTGCTGAGGCTATTTTTTTTATGACATCCGATTTTCCCATCGAATAGTAATGCAACACCGGAACTCCTTTTTTCTTTAGCTCCAGAGATTGTTTTATGCACCAATTAATACCTTCTTCTTTTACCTGTTCGGGGGTGCTGCACTTATTCACTCTTTCTACCAACTCTTCAGGAATATCTATATGAAAAATACTGGGCAATATGTTAAGTTGTTTTTTACTGGTTATGGGTTTTAATCCGGGAATGATGGGTATGTTTATGCCCTCTTTGCGGCACAAATCAACAAAGTCAAAATACTTTTGATTATCAAAAAACATTTGCGTTACTGCATACTCTGCCCCCAGGTCAATTTTCATCTTTAAGTATTTTAAGTCGGTTTTGAGATTGGGCGCTTCAAAATGTTTTTCAGGATATGCTGCCACTCCAATACAGAAATTGGAAGGTGCAGCGTTCTCTACATCATCGTGCAAGTATTTTCCCTTGTTCATGTCTTGTACTTGCTTGATGAGATCTGAAGCATATTTATTTCCATTTTCTTCCGGCACAAACATACCCTCTGATTTTATCGCATCGCCTCTCAGAGCCAGTATGTTGTCTACTCCCAAAAAATTGAGGTCTATGAGTGCATTTTCTGTTTCTTCTTTTGTGAAGCCGCCGCAAATCATATGAGGAACTGCATCCACTTGAAATTTATTCATGATTGCAGCACATATGCCTACTGTACCCGGGCGCTTTCTTGTAGCCACTTTTTCAAGCAATCCGTTTTCACGCTTTTTGTATATGTACTCCTCACGATGATAAGTCACATCTATGAAAGCCGGCTTAAACTCCATCAATGGCTCTATAGCGTTAAATATTGAACTTATATCCTGTCCTTTCAAGGGAGGTAATATTTCTAATGAAAACAGTGTGCTTTTTGCTCTGCTGATATGTTCGGTTACTTTCATAGTTACTTCATATAAGAAGACAAAGTTACTCAAAAAGGTTATTCATCACCTAATCACTATGACGATTCTGTAATCTATTCCAAATCTTAATCTCATTCTCGCAGCAGAAATTTTATTCTTTCAATTTTTAATATGTTGTTTTTACTGCATTACACAAAGAAATATTGATGCAAATCATTTCGTAAACAGTTGCCCAACTGAGTAATTCAATTTTTTCTGTTACATAGAATGAAAATACAAGGTACATCAATTTCAGACTGCCATCTTATTTACTATATTTGCAACATTGTATATCAAACACCACCGAGAACGTGCTATGAATACTATATTCAAAAATTGGGTAAAATCTTTGTTGTGTATCGTTATATTTTCTTTCCATACATTAATCTCTTTTGCTCAAAAAGGCTCCAATTGTCCTGAAGACCTCATTCCACGCTTGGGTGAAAACAGAAGATGGGGATATGTGAACTTTATGGGAGAATGGCGCATTGAACCCATATATGCCAAAGTATCTCCTTTTGTTGAAAATAAAGCTATTGTGCAAACCGGCAATTTGATGGGAGTGATAGACTGTAACGGCAATGTCATACTACAATGCAAATATGAGAAAATGACTAATTTCAGAAATGGCAAGGTATGGGCTATGGAAAAAGGTTTATGGGGTTTGTTAGGCGCTAAAGGCCAGGTATTTCAAGCTCCTCAATTTACCGAAATTCTACCTATACCCAATACCGAATGGGCATGGTGCAAAAAAGATAATCTTTGGGGATTGTTCAACGAAGATCGAAACTCTTTTTTGTGCAAGCCTCAATTCACTATGGTTCAAATCATGTCTGATACGGCCTCTCTTGTGCAGATCAATCAGTTATACGGAGTAGTAAATCATACAAACTGCAATTACCTCATACCGGCTTCCATATCGAAGGTTAAAAAAATTTCCAGCCATCTCATATTGTTTAAACAAAATGGCTATTGGGGACTGTTTGGCAGTAACGGCAAAATTTATATCAACCCCGAATTCGACACTATAAAAATAAAAAACGAAGATGCTCTTGAAGTGGTCAAAAACAATAAGTATGGCCTGTATAGCATGAAAGGGAAAAAATTCCTCCCCGCACAATATGATGAGATAGGCAGTTTCAGCGGAGGGTTTTACAAAATAAAACAGAACAACAAATATGGTTATTGTAACCGCTATGGCAAAATATACATACCCATACAATTTGATGATGCCAACGATTTTTCAAAAGAAGCTGCTGTCGTATGCATGGGCAAAAAATATGGCATTATAAACTCGACTGGCAAATACTTGCTGAAACCCGATTATGAATACATATACTCCTCACCACAGGCTACATTTTATGCCGTGCGTGAAAAAAACTACTACTACCTGTACTCCTCGCAGTATAAGAAAATGAACAATCTTCCCTTTGACACAATATATGCAGGCGATACATCAATAGCCGTGCGCGTGAGCTATGAAAAGAAAATCCGGTATTATAACATCATGACCAATCAATTTACCTTGCCCGGAAGCTTTGACAATGGCATGGCTTTTTCTGATGGCGTTGCTTTGGTCTCATTGAACAACAAAGCAGGCTTGATAGACCTCTCCGGTAGATGGATATTGCCTGCGGAGTACGAAGCCATACAAACAGAATATTTTCAATCGAAAAAGGTATATCGCATCGTACAAAACAACAAGCAAGGTTTTGCAGATGCCAATGGTAAAATAATCATACAACCTGAATATGACCTGATAGCAACAGCATTGCCCAATTACCTTAAAGCCAAAAAGCAAGGCAAATACGGCATACTTCGCACAAACGGAAATATTCAAGCAGAATTTGTTTTTGACAAAATAAGCAATTCAGCAGAAGATGTTAACTTACCCGAGTGGCCGGCTATAGCTGCTCAAAAAGGGAAACAAGGCCTCATAAATGAAAAAGGAGAAGAAGTGCTTGGTTTTAAATACAAAAACATAATCTACCTCGGAGAAGGGCTCTATGCTTGCACAGAAAGTAAATATGTATCTCTTTGTTCATCCAAAGGAATTCTCACAGAAACCAAATACACACAAGTACTCCCATTTTCAGAGGGCCTGGCGCCGGCTTTTGACAAAGCCTGGATATTCATCAACACCAAAGCACAACCTCAATTCAACACAACATTCGACGATGTAAAACCTTTTAAAAACAAATTGGCAGCCGTAAAAATCAAAGACAAGTGGGGAGTGATAAACAAAACAGGGAAATTTATTGTACCTGCCGAATATGATTCCTATACAGAAAACGACAATAAACGCATATTGACTAAAAACGGCAGGCAATATATTTTGCTGCCCGATGGTTCTTTACAATAAACATATCCATGGAACAACAATACTTACTCACATGCCCCAAATGCGGACACCGCTTCAATGCAGAGCAAACCATAGCACAAAATGTGGAAGAGCGACTAAGGTCTGAGTTCAACAAAAAGTTTAAAAGCCTCCTGGAGCAAAAAGAAGAAGAGTTTAAGAAAAAATCAGAAGAGGATAAAAAAAGAATAGAGGAACTTCTGAAAAATAAAATCAAAGAAGATTTTCAACTCCAACTCAAGCTTCACAAAGAAGAATTGGAGCAAAAAAGGAAAGAAAACCTCGAGCTGAAAGCCAAAGAATTTGAAATGATGAAGCAAGCTCAGCAACTTGAAGAGAAGATGCAGGAGATGGAACTGCAAATGAAAAAGAAATTTTTAGAGGAACGCAAAAACATTGAAGCGGAAATAAAACAAAAATTAGAAACGGATAATCAACTTCAGTTGAGGGAAAAAGATATGCTCATAGAGCAACTTCAGCGTCATTTGCAAGACATGCAGAAAAAAGTGGAGCAAGGCTCTATGCAAGCTCAGGGAGAAGCACAAGAACTGGCGCTGGAGGAAATTCTGAAAAGTTCTTTCCCCTTCGATATTATACAAGAAGTAGGCAAAGGCGTGAAAGGGGCAGATATCATACAAACCGTTCGCAATGCCGCTGGTATTGAATGCGGAAAAATTATCTATGAAAGCAAACGTACCAAAGATTTTCAAAAAGAATGGATAGAAAAACTTAAAGCCGACTGCCGATCTCATAAAGCCGATATTGCCGTAATTATAAGTCAAGCCTTACCTGCAGACATAAAATACTTTGGCCAAAAAGACAACGTATGGATAAGTTCCTTTGCTACTGCTAAAAACGTAGCACTCATATTACGTCAGGCGTTAATACACATACACGAAATACGCAGCGCTCAGGAAAATAAAGGCGATAAGATGCAAATGCTCTACCACTACCTTACCGGCACAGAATTTACACAACATGTATTGGCTATTGTAGAAGCCTTCACTTATATGCGCGAATCAATAATCAAAGAAAAAACTGCTATGGAAAAATTATGGAAAGAACGTGAAAAACAAGCCGAAAAAGCTATACTGAACATCAGTAACCTGTACGGATCCATAAAAGGTATTGCCGGCAACGCCGTGCCCGAAATAAAACAACTTGACATAAACAACCTGGCTATTGAATAAAGTGAATCTTCATTGATAATTTTCAGTACGACCGCTCAATTCATCATAATTGCATTATAAACCCAATAATTATTATCCAAATTATTATAACGAAACCCTGTTATGGTCATCCTCTCTATGTATGAGTTAAGTTTAAAATGTTAAATAAGTTTGGAGAAGAAGACTCCACATGTAAGAAAACACAACTTTTAGCACAAAGGCACAACTCCAT
>JANWYS010000128.1 GCA_025054875.1 Cytophagaceae bacterium
GGCATTTGTAGCAAGAAGGGATGGGTATGGCATACATACATACATACATACATACATACATACATACATACATACATACATACATACATAATATTTCACTCCTTATTTCCGGTGTAATATGAAGGAAAATTATTTCCATTATTTTACGAGGCGGTATATAGTTCTTTGCTTTTGGGTTGAAGTTTCATAATTGATGATATGCAATATGGAAAAATGACTGTCCTTCTGAATAGTTTTTATATCTTGCACAGAGGGTATAAAAGCAATAATGTCTCCATACTGAGTTTTGAGATGAAGATGTTGTTCATCATTATGTTTGGCGATGGTTTGAAAACCAATTCTGGGGATATCAATAAACAACTGTCCTCCGTAATTAAGTACCTGAGAAATTCGTTTACAAGCCATCATTTGTTCTTCTTTTGAAAAGTCTACGATACCAGACCACATCCACAATGCTGTATCTATTCCTACAGGTAGAGGCGATTGAAGAATGTCAGCGTGAATAACTTCTATGTTTGTATGATGAACATATTGTTTTTTAAGAAATTCTATAAAAGGATAACTTTTTTCCAATGCGAATATTTTGCCTTTGTGTTGATGATGAATGAAATAATCTAAACACCGTCCGTAGGCAGCTCCTATCTCCAGCACCGTATGTTGTGGTTGAATGTATGTAGATATGGTTTCTAGGTCTATGTACGAGCTAAATCCTCCTTTCAATGAGAGTATTTTTAACTGATCAATCGGGATGTTTTCGTAAAATTTTATATTTCGATCATTCATGCATGTGTATACGCAAGAGAATTTAAAAAAGATGTTTTTATGATTAACTTTATGAAAAAAAAATGTTTTGAATATGAAAATACTCATCAGATGGTTTCCTTGGATATTAGTTGCTGCGCTTCTTTTGGTTTTGTCATTTTGGATGAAACTACCCGGACTTTCAGGTTTTTTGAACAGTAAAGATTCTACTGTAATAACACATAATATGATTGTAGAACGAATTGAAGCTATGGGAAAATTAGAGCTGACCAAATATTATATCAAGGATGTGATAGAACATGAAAAAAAAGTAAAATGGGGCCTCGATCGCAAAGCTGTGCTCATCATAAGTGGAGAGGTAGTAGGATGTGTAGATTTAAAAAAGGTGGATTCTACGATGATAAAAGTGAGTAAGGAAAAAATAATCGTGACACTTCCCTATCCAGAGATTTGCTATTCAAAAATAAATCATGACCAATCTAAGGTGTACTCTATAGCAAATGGTTTGTTTGAAATGGATAAATCCGGGTTGATAGATGAAGCATACAAACTTGCAGAAAGTAATCTCACTCAAGCAGCTCTTAAAATGGGAATATATGAACAAACTAAAGCAAACGCTAAAGTAGTATTAAAGCCGTTATTGGAACAAGTAGGCGGTAAGCCGGTAGAAATTGTTTTTGCTGAGCCTGCAAATCCTTTAAAAGATTTTTTTAAGAAGTTAAATCTCCAGTGAAACTGTCTTGTCCTAAAATAGGTTTACATTAAAACTGAATAAAAACGGACAAGAAAAGAAGAAAAATCGTTCCCCAAAAAATCGGTAACTATACCAAAGCAGAGCCTCATGTCATTATACAGAAGATGCTGAAAAACAATTGGACTAAGCGATATTACATGGAAACTTTGGTTATGATCTAATAAACCCAAAATTGTCAATAGCCTCAATTTTCTAATGGCCGTCATTAATTACAAAGTGCTATTAATGAAAGATTTTAATCCGGATTTTTCAGTTGAATATGAAATTTCAACACTGATGATTTTTCCTTTCAATGTGGAATTTCCAAGGATTTTTCGAAAGGGGTTTCTTTTTTTGATATAACGAAAACTTACATAAAAAACGAACTACGAATTTACAGACATATGTGTTACCCCTTGGGCGGGATACTAAAGATGAAACGATTGCTTGACAAGAAAGGCATCACAAGATTCTTGAAGAACTGGGCTTTTACCGGAAGTTCGAAGTAACAATCGCAAAGTCGCTGTAAGTATGGTAGAGGCATTTTAGGTGAAGATGGCTCATTAATCGGATGATATTTGTATTATCAATTTGAAAGCTTTTATGTTGGATTGAACTATATTTGAGTTTCATGCCATGATTGTTGAAGAATTAAATTCAGTTAAATCAAATAATGATGATAAACAGAGAAAAGATTATAAAGTTTACTCAGAGTAAAACTTTTACCAAAACTGTAAACTACGCAATACTGTTATGTGCTTTTATTGTAGGATTAGAGACGGTGATAAGAGAGAAAGGACAACTGCTGTTTCATTATATTGATTATTGTTTCATCTTTTTTTTCAGCACGGAAATTGTATTGAGGATAGCAGCAGAGAAAAATATAGCGGAATTTTTCTACATCATAAAAATTGAACGTGTTCGTGCAGAAAACAGAGGCAATGGTAAAATCAAAATTCGCCTGGTTGAAAATGGTTTTTGGAATTGTTTTGATTTAATGTTGGTAATAATAAGCATCGTAGGGGTGTTTACACATATTTTCGATCATCCGGATTTCATTGAGATAGGCAGGCTTTTCAGAATATTCAGAATACTGCGTTTGCTGGAGATAAGTGAGCAAATAAAGGAAATTGAAAAAAAGATTATCATGATACTTCCCACAGTATTTTCATTTGCATTACTGCTGATTATCTTATGTTATATCTATTCTATATTGGGGATGTACATTTTCAAATACCAGCAATATGATAAAGCAGATTTCAGCAATTTGATAAATGCGATGTTGTGTATGTTTCAGTATATGACATTGGATGGCTGGTCGGAGGCTATGAATGAGATGGTAAGAGAAAATCATGATGTGCCTGCAATACTGATTCAGGCCTTTTTTGTCAGTTTTGTTGTATTTACGGCAATAGTTACGTTTAATGTATTTGTTTCAGTAATGACATCACAAATGGAAGCCCGTATAAAATCGCACATAGATGCATACGAACAAGCAAGTAATAAAATTAGAGATAAAAATGATGAAACCGGTAGTGCGCCGAATGCCACATTGGAAGAATTGTTGCATGAAATACAAGAGTTGAGGCGAGAGGTGGCTGAACTTAAAAAGTGATAAAAAATCAGGAAAGGGCTCGTTTAATTTTGCTGACTATGTCGGCTTCAACGAGTTTTTTTGCTTGTATCAGCATGTTGTGTATGGCAGTAGGAGAGGATAAGCCGTGGCCGATAATTACGTTGCCGTTTACACCAAGAATGGGGCTTCCTCCTACGGCTTCGTAATTAAACATATCGAAAAAGTCATTTTTTATATTGAGCCTTCGGGTAATGTCAAAAACCGATTCGGCCATTTTTAGAATTACGTTTCCGACAAAGCCGTCAGTAACGATAACGTCGGCCTTGTCGTTGAATATATCACGGCCTTCTACGTTGCCTACAAAATTTATATTTTTATTCAGCTTCAACATCTGATGTGCGGGCACTGTGATAAGGGTGCCTTTGGTTTCTTCTTCGCCCAGATTCATTAAGGCCACTTTAGGGTTGGCTACGTTAAGGATGTAGCGGGAATACAGAGATCCGAGGGTAGCAAACTGAGATAGTACATCAGGCTTACAATCAGCATTGGCACCCACATCCAAAAGGATACCAAACTTAAGGTTTTCTTTTGGAATTAAACTGGCTATACATGGCCGAATAATACCTTCTATAGCCTTTATGCTGAACATTGCACCTACGAGCATAGCACCGGTGTTGCCTGCACTGCAGAATACATCTGCTTTTCCGGATTTAAGCAGACCAAATCCCAGAACTATGCTGGAATTTTGTTTTTGAGAAATAGCCTTTGTAGGATGTTCGCCCATTTCTATTACTTCTTCGGCGTGAACTATAGAGAAATCCAACGAAGAGCCTCCCAGGGAGCTAAGTTGGGCATGGATAATATCCTGATGGCCTATAAGTACAATACGGGCGGTGTCGCCAAACGTACGTGAAGCCAATATAGCTCCTTCAATAATTGCTTGGGGGGCAAAGTCGCCTCCCATGGCATCTAAAGCTATTTTCATATTGGGCTAAACTTCACTATGCCTCGTCTTCTTTTTCGAGCAACACTTTGCCATTGTAGTACAGCTTATCATCTACCCAATAAGCGCGGTGAGGAAGATGAAGTTCGCCAGTTGTTTGGCATACGGTTACTACATTTGCTGTGGCCTTGTAGTGAGTTCTTCTTTTTCTTTTTCTTGTTTTAGAAATTCTACTTTTTGGATTTGCCATTTTTATTTTCCTTTTGGTTATTGTTTAAATTTTTTAATACATTCCATCGAGGGTCGGTTACCTCTTCATCGTCCGATGACGGATGGGTGGAGTAAATCAATATTTCTCCATTACTTTCTGAAGTTTCGTTTTGATACCTTGGATGTAATTTTTTCATAGGTACTGTAAGACCTATAAATTCGTATATGTACTGTGCTATATTAAGTCGTTGTGTATCGTAGGGTATGACGTAAACATTTTCGGATACTTCTTTATGCTCTTCACCAAAATTGAATAGTATTTCCTCGCTTACTTCCACAATGTGATCGAATGGTTCGAGAGTCCGGTCGCATATGAGTTCAACAGTACCCTTTATGGAAATACCAAGCCGTATCAGGCGTTCGGATTTTGTCAATTTTGCCGAGGCATTAAGTGAGCCTTTACTCAGATAACTTCCCTCAAATTTGTTAAAGAACGAATCGTTTATAACATATTCAAAACTATAGGTTTTATCGCCTAATCTGAAAATTTCTATATCATATTCATGAAAAGGGCGCATATATACCACTTAAAAGAGCGGCAAAGGTAGTATTTTTTGGCGTAACTAAAAAATAAAGAACGCTAAAAAAGGATATAGTGGCATGAAAAAGTGTTCTCGTAGGGATTCGAACCCCAAACCTTCTGATCCGTAGTCAGATGCTCTATCCAGTTGAGCTACGAGAACATATAGAAAAACACCTTCCAGGTGTTCCTTATCATCAAAGGTCGCAAAGTTAATTTTTTTTTATGTAAAAACACAACCTACCCAAGTATAATGTTTGCCGGAAATTTTGAAACCTAAATTAATAATTTTGCATAGTATAACATAAATCATGCAATGTGTTATCATAATTTTTATTAAAGGTGAAAAGCCCGATTATCATATTGTATTTTTTGCCTTGTCTACTGTATGCTAATTTGGTAAAGATAAATGATACCAAGGAAGATAATTTTTTGATAGGCACAATACTGGAAGTGATGGAAGACACTTCCGGCAAATTAACCATAGATGATGTTTCAAGTCCTCAATATAGTAAGGCTTTCCGACCTAATCTCAAGCGAGGGAAGAGTGCACCATATATAGAAAAACCGGG